>NZ_JAYRDE010000009.1:0-46167 GCF_041909575.1 Microbacterium sp.
CGTCTTCGACGGCGTCGCGCTCGGCATCGACGAGGGGGACCGCATCGGAATCGTGGGTCGCAACGGCGACGGCAAGTCGAGTCTGCTCGCGATGCTCGCGGGAAGGCTCGCACCGGACGCCGGTCGCGTCACGGTCCGCAGCGGCGTGCGGGTGGGAGTGCTCGATCAGGCCGACACCCTCGACGATGCGCTCACCGTGGCCCAGTCGGTCATCGGTGACCGGCCCGAGCACGAGTGGGCCGGGGACCCGCGCACGCGCGACGTGATCGCGGGGCTGCTCGAGGGCATCCCGTGGGACGGACCGGTCGTCGGGCTCTCGGGGGGCCAGCGCCGGCGTGTGGCCCTCGCCGCGCTCCTCACCGGCGACCACGACGTCATCTTCCTCGACGAGCCCACCAACCACCTCGACGTCGAGGCGATCGCTTGGCTGGCCGACCACCTCAAGCGCCGCTGGGCGCCGAGCGCCGGCGGACTCCTCGTCGTCACCCACGACCGCTGGTTCCTCGACGAGGTGTGCACGCGCACGTGGGAGGTGCACGACCGCCTCGTCGAGCCGTTCGAGGGCGGCTATGCGGCGTACATCCTGCAGCGCGTCGAGCGAGATCGCCAGTCGGCGGCCATCGAGGCGCGGCGTCAGAACCTCGCGCGCAAGGAGCTCGCGTGGCTGCGCCGAGGGGCGCCCGCGCGCACCTCGAAGCCGAAGTTCCGCATCGACGCGGCGAATGCGCTCATCGCGGACGTCCCCGAGATCCGCGACCGCACCGAGCTCCAGTCGCTCGCGGTCACGCGGCTCGGGAAGGACGTCGTCGACCTCCTCGACGCCTCCGTCACCTACCCCTCGCGCGACGGCGGGCCCGCCCGCGAGGTCCTCCACCCGGTCGAGTGGCGCATCGCGCCCGGCGAGCGGACCGGCATCCTCGGCGTCAACGGCGCCGGGAAGTCGACGCTGCTGGCGCTGGTCTCCGGAGACCTGGAGCCCACGTCGGGGCGCGTGAAGCGCGGCAAGACGGTGCGCGTCGCCACCCTCACCCAGCGACTCGACGAGCTCGAGGAGCATCTGGCCGACCCGGTCCGGGTGGTGATCGCGCGGCTGCGCACGACCTATTCGTTCGGATCGGGCTCGAAGGCGCAGGAGCTCACCCCCGGACAGCTCCTCGAGCGCATGGGCTTCGCGAGCGCTCAGCTCTCCACCCCGGTCAAGGACCTGTCCGGCGGGCAGAAGCGGCGACTCCAGCTGCTGCTGATCCTCCTCGAACAGCCGAACGTGCTGATCCTCGACGAGCCGACGAACGACCTCGACACCGACATGCTCGCCGCGATGGAGGATCTCCTCGACACGTGGCCGGGCACGCTCCTCGTCGTGTCGCACGACCGGTACTTCATCGAGCGCGTCACCGACCAGCAGTACGCGATCCTCGGCGGTCATCTGCGGCACCTGCCCGGCGGCGTCGACGAGTACCTGCGCCTGCGGGACCGCGAGCGGTCGGCGGCCGCGGCACGGGGACCGGATGCCGCGGCATCCGCCACTCCCGCGTCATCCGGCCTCGCGGGCGCCGACCTGCGCGCGGCGCAGAAGGAGGTCTCCGCCCTCGAGCGCCGGCTCGAGAAGCTCGAGGCGCAGATCTCGGCGGCGCGCACCGCGCTGGCCGACCACGACCAGTCCGACTACGTGGGGCTCGGCACGGAGATGGCGCGCATCGGCACGCTCGAGACCGAGCGGGACGACGTCGAGGCGCGGTGGTTCGACCTCTCCGAGCAGATGGACTGAGCGCCTCCGGACTCAGGCGTCGAAGCCGAGGCTGAGCTTGCGCAGGAGCGCCGCCAGCCGCTCCCGGTCGCCGCGCGAGAGCGTGGCCAGGAGCACGGCCTCGGCGTCGACGAGGCGCGTGATCGCGGCATCCACCCGTGTCCTGCCCTCGTCGGTGAGGATCACCAGGATGCTGCGCCCGTCGTCCGGGTCGGCCTCGCGTCGCACCAGCCGGCGGCCGACGAGCCGGTCGATGCGGTTGGTCATGGTGCCGCTGGAGACGAGCGTCTGCAGCAGCAGCTGCTTCGGGCTGAGCTGGAACGGCTCACCCGCGCGGCGCAGCGCCGAGAGCACGTCCCACTCCCACGGCTCGAGCTCGCTGCGGCGGAACGCCTCCCGGCGCGCCCGGTCGAGGTGACGCGACAGGCGATCGACGCGCGAGAGCACCTCGAGCGGCGAGAAGTCGAGATCGGGACGCTGCGCGGTCCACGCCTCGACGATGCGATCGACCTCGTCGGTTTGGCCTGCCATGTCCCCATTATCGAGGTCGCCTCGGCGGCGCGTGGACCGCGCCGGGCGGCGTGGCAGACTTGACGACGGCCGCGGACGCGGCGATCCGCCGTGGTGTAACGGCAGCACGACAGCCTTTGGAGCTGTGAGGCCCAGGTTCGAATCCTGGCGGCGGAGCATGACCCATAACACCGACGACACCCGCCTCGCCGTCATCGTGCTGGCCGCCGGTCAGGGGACGCGCATGAAGTCCTCTCTGCCCAAGGTGCTGCATCGCATCGGGGGACGCTCGCTGGTCGGCCATGTGCTGGACACCGCGCTCGCCCTGTCGCCCGACTCGGTCGTGGTCGTCGTGCGTCACGAGCGCGACCTCGTCGCTGCCGCGGTCGCCGAGGCCGTGCCGGCAGCGGTCGTCGTGGACCAGGACGAGGTTCCCGGCACCGGCCGCGCGGTGGAGCTGGCGCTCGCCGCGCTCGAGGACTTCGCCGGCGACGTGCTGGTGCTGAGCGGCGACGTGCCGCTCCTCGAGGCCGACACGCTCGCGGCCCTCGTGCGCGCGCATCGCGACGGCGCGGCGGCCGCCACGGTGCTCAGCGCCGTCGTCGACGATGCGACCGGCTACGGCCGCGTCATCCGCGACGCCGACGGTGCGGTGGCCCGCATCGTGGAGCAGAAGGATGCCACGCCCGAAGAGGCTTCCGTGTCGGAGATCAACGCCGGGGTGTACGTGTTCCAGGCCCCCGCGCTGCGCGCTCACCTGACCCTGGTGGGCACGGCGAACGCGCAGGGGGAGAAGTACCTCACCGACGTCGTGGCGCTGCTGCGGGACTCTCGGCTGCCGGTCGCGGCGTCCAGCGCCCCGGATGCCGCAGCCGCCCTCGGCGTGAACGACCGCGTGCAGCTGTCCGAGGCCGCCCGGCTGCTCAACGCCCGCACCGTGCGACGCTGGCAGCTCGAGGGGGCGACGATCCTCGATCCCGCCACCACGTGGATCGACGTGACCGCGACGCTCGCGCCCGACGTCACGGTGCTCCCCAACACCCACATCCTGCGGTCCACGAGCATCGGCGCGGGCGCCACCGTCGGCCCGGACACGAGCCTCGTGGACTGCGAGGTCGGCGAAGATGCCGTCGTGACGCGCGCCGACGCGACGCTCGCCGTCATCGGCGCCGGAGCGAACGTGGGACCCTTCGCCTACCTGCGCCCGGGCACGTACCTCGGCGACAAGGGCAAGATCGGCACGTTCGTCGAGACGAAGAACTCCACCATCGGCGAGCGCAGCAAGGTGCCGCACCTGTCGTACATCGGGGACACGACGATCGGACGGGGCGTCAACCTCGGCGCCGGCGCGATCACGGCGAACTACGACGACATCGCCAAGCACCGCACCGAGATCGGCGACGAGGTGCACACCGGCTCGCACAACGTCTTCGTCGCGCCCGTTAGGATCGGAGACGGGGCGAAGACCGGGGCCGGAGCGGTGATCCGAAAGGATGTGCCGGCCGGCTCACTCGCTCTCAGCGTCGCTCCTCAGCGCAATGTCGAGGGGTGGGTCGAGAAGAACAGACCGGGAACCGGAGCCGCGGACGTCGCGGCCAAGGCTCGGTCCGCACAGAAAGCGGACGATGGCGCGCAAGAAGAAGACCGTTGAGCTCGACCGCGACAACGACATCGCGCCCGGTCTGGTCGCCAAGACCAAGAAGCGGCTCGTCGTCGCCCGCGGGAGCTCGCATCCCGGGCTCGCGGTCGACGTGGCCTCGCAGCTGGGCACGGAGCTCGTGCCGACCGAGTACCGCACCTTCGCGTCGGGTGAGATCCTCACGCGGTTCGAGGTCTCGATCCGCGGGTGCGACTTCTTCCTGATCCAGAGCTTCGGCCCGCCGGTCAACGAGTGGCTCATGGAGACGCTCATCATGCTCGACGCCGCCAAGCGGGCTTCGGCCAAGCGCATCACAGTCGTCGCCCCGTACTACCCGTACTCGCGCCAGGACAAGAAGGGCCGCGGTCGCGAGCCGATCAGCGCCCGGCTCGTCGCCGACCTGCTCCGCACGGCCGGCGCCGACCGCGTGATGAGCGTCGACCTGCACGCCGCCCAGATCCAGGGCTTCTTCGACGGTCCCGTCGACCACCTCTTCGCCAAGCCGGTGCTGCTCGAGTACTTCGAGCGCACCCTCACCGCCGAGGACCGCGCGAAGCTCACGGTCGTCTCGCCCGACACCGGCCGCGTCCGCGTGGCCGACACGTGGTCCGACAGCCTCGGCGCGCCGCTGGCCATCATCCACAAGCGCCGCGACCCGAACGTCGCCAATCAGGTCACCGTCAACGAGATCGTCGGCGACGTGAGCGGGCGCGTCTGCCTGCTTGTCGACGACATGATCGACACCGGCGGCACGATCGTGAAGGCCGCCGAGGCCCTCAAGGCCAACGGCGCGATCCGGGTCATCGTCGCCGCGACACACGCGATCTTCAGCGATCCCGCCACGCAGCGCCTGCAGAGCGAGGCGATCGACGAGGTCGTCGTGACCGACACCGTGCCGATCCCCGACGAGAAGCGCTTCCCGAGCCTCACGATCCTGCCGATCGCCCCGCTGCTCGCGCGTGCGATCCACGAGGTCTTCGAGGACGGATCGGTCACCAGCATGTTCGACGGCGCCGCCTGAGCCTGGATCTGAACGTTCGCCCCGCGCGACTCGTGGACTCCTCAGAGGTCGCTCATAGAGCGCGCTGTCAGGATGCCTGTCAGGCGGCGCCCCGCGGCGACCGCCACGACGATCAACGACCCCAGGAGGACCGCTCATGATCCGCACCGCCGTCGCCACCCGTCCCGCTCGCGCGGGTCTCACACTCACCGCCGTCGCGGGCATCGCGCTGCTCGCCGGCTGCGCGCCCACCGCCACCGACTCCGTCGACGACGCTCCCGGCGACACCGGCTCCGGGACGGGCTCGTCCGAGGGCGGCGGATCCGCGGCATACGCCGACGGCACCTACACCGCCGAGGGCTCGTACACGACGCCCGAGTCCGTCGAGACGATCAGCGTCACCGTCACGCTGCAGGACGACGTGATCACGTCCGTCGAGGTGTCGGGCGACCCGCAGCGGCCGGAGTCCGAGCAGTACCAGGGCCAGTTCATCGGCGGGATCGCCGAGGTGGTCGAGGGCCAGGACATCGACACCCTCTCGGTGAGCCGTGTCGCGGGCTCCTCGCTGACGAGCGGCGGATTCAACCAGGCGATCGAGGCGATCAAGGCCGACGCGGCCGCCTGAGCCGATGTCCCTCCCGTCCGCGCAGCCCTCGTCGTGGCGATTCGAGGCGATCGGCACGTCCTGGGAGATCGTGACCGCCGCGCCGCTCGGCGCGGACCGGCGGGCCGCGGTGTCGGCCCTCATCGAGCGGTTCGACGCCGAGTGGTCGCGGTTCCGCGCCGACTCGGTCGTCTCCGGACTCGCCGCCGGCGGCGGTCGCGTTCCCGCGCCCGCGGACGCTCCGGCCATGCTCGACGCGTTCCGCGCCCTCTCCGCGGCGACGGGCGGCGCCGTGAACCCGCTCGTCGGCGGCTCGCTCGAGCGCCTCGGCTACGACCCGGCCTACACGCTGGCGGCCGGCGCCCCCGTGGCCGCTCCCGCGGACTGGACGTCTCTGCTCACGTGGGACGACGGCATCCTCTCGCTCGCCGCGTCCGCGGTGATCGATGTCGGAGCGCTCGGCAAGGGCCGGCTCGTGGACCTCGTGCTGGACCTCGTGCATGCCGACGGCGCCGGCGACGTCGTGATCGACGCCGGCGGGGACCTCGCCGTGCGCGGAGCCCCGCAGCGCGTCGGGTTGGAGCATCCGTTCGACCCGTCCCGTGCGATCGGCGTGTGGGAGGTGACGGATGCCGCGCTCTGCGCGTCGGCGGTGAACCGGCGCGCGTGGGGCGACGGGCTGCACCACGTGCTCGACGCGCGCACGGGCGTGCCGGTGCGCACGATCGCGGCGACTTGGGCGGTCGCAGCCGACGCGATGACGGCCGACGCGATCGCGACCGCGCTGTTCTTCGACGGTGGGCCCCGCCTCGCCCACGACGGGGGCGTGGAATGGGTGCGCATGACGACCGACGGCGCGGTGCAGTGGTCGCCCGGCTGTCGCGCCGACCTCTTCGTCCGAGCGGCTAGCGTGGAATCGTGACCGAGACCTCGTCGGGCCGTGTCGTCGCCGTCGCGCGGGACGATGCCCATCGCTTCAGCAAGCCCACGCGCGAGAGCATCGTCCTCATCTCCGGGCACGGCGTGGAGGGTGATGCGCATGCGGGCAGCACCGTGAAGCACCGGTCGCGCGTCGCGCGGGATCCCGGCGCTCCCAATCTGCGACAGGTGCACCTCATGCACGAGGAGCTCTTCGCCGACATGGCCGCGCGCGGGCACGGGATCGAGCCCGGAGCACTCGGCGAGAACATCACGACCGCCGGGATCGACCTGCTCGCGCTGCCGCGCGGCACGCGGCTCGCGATCGGCGACGACGCGATCGTCGAGCTGACCGGGCTCCGCAACCCCTGCTCGCAGATCAACGGCATCTCGAAGGGACTCATGAAGGAGCTCGTCTACGTCGACGACCAGGGCGAGACCGTGCGCCTCGCCGGTGTCATGTCCGTGGTGCTCGCCGGGGGAGAGGTGCGGCCGGGTGACGGCATCCGCGTCATCCCGCCCGCCGGAACCGCCGAGCCCCTCCGGGCGGTGTGACGTGCTGGGAACCCTGACCTCGGTGTGGAACCGCGTCTTCGCGCTCCTCGGGCGCGTCTCGATGTACCGCGTCGTCTACCTCGCGCTGGCGGCCCTCGCCGTGATCTCGCTGCTCCTGTCGTTCTTCGACCTCGTGGCGCCGGATCCGCTCGAGCTCGTGGTGACCCTCGCCGTCCTCGCGGTGGTGTGCGTGGGGGTGGATGCCGCAGCCCAGCGCGTGCTGCACCTGCCGTGGCGCATCGAGTCGTCGCTCATCACGGCCCACATCCTGCTGTTCGTGCTGCGTCCGTCGCTCGAGTTCGCGGCACTCGGGGGGATCGTGATCGCCGCGGCCGCGGCATCCCTCTCCAAGTACGCGCTCGCGTGGCGCGGCCGTCACGTCTTCAACCCCGCTGCCGTCGGGGCGACGGTCCTGACCCTGCTGGCGCTGGTCTGGCCGGCGCTCGGATCGTCGGCGTGGTGGGTGGGCACCCCGGCGCTCGCCGGCCCCGTGATCGTGCTGGGGCTCGCCGTGCTCTGGCGCACCGAGAAGCTGCGGGTGGTCTCGGTGTTCCTCGTGGTGGCGGTGGCCGTCTGGCTGCTGCGGACCTCGGCCCTGCTGTCCGCCGCGGGCGCCGCGGTCGAGCTGTGGCCGCTCCTCGCGCAGGCGCTGTTCAGCTCGCCGTTCCTGTTCCTCGGCGCGTTCATGCTGTCCGAGCCGCTCACACTGCCGCCGCGCCGGTGGCAGCAGTTCCTCGTCGCGGGGATCGTCGGGCTCCTCGCCGGGTGGCCGATCCCGGTGGGCCACATCACGCTCGGCCAGGAGCGCGCGCTCCTCATCGGCAACCTCGTCGCCTTCGCGTTCGCCGTGCGCACCGCGGTGCGCCTGACCCTGTCGGCCCGGGCCGCGCAGACCCCGACGGTGCAGGAGCTGACGTTCCGCGTGCAGGACCGGCTCTCGTTCGTGCCGGGGCAGTACCTCGAGCTCGAGGTGCCGCACGCGCACCCCGATGCGCGCGGCACGCGTCGCGAGTTCAGCATCGCCTCCGCACCTGAGGACCTCCCGCTCCTGCGCGTGGCCTTCAAGGAGAGCTCCAGCTCCAAGCCGCAGAGCTCCTTCAAGAAGGCCCTCGCGCAGGTGGGCGAGGGCGAGCGCCTGGCCATCACGGGCGTGTGGGGCGATTTCGTGCTGCCCAAGCGCGATGCAGCCCCGATCCTGATGGTCGCTGCCGGCATCGGCGTGACGCCGTTCGTGTCGCAGCTGCGTCACCTGCGCGCCGCCGGCGAGGACCGCGACATCGTGCTCGTCTACGTCGCCTCGGATGCCTCGGAGCTGGCGTACCGCGCCGATCTCGAGGCATCCGGATTCCCCGTCGTCGTCTTCACCCGCGACCAGCCCGCCGATCTGCCGGCGAACTGGATGTGGGCGCGCGGCGTGCGACTGGATGCCGAAGGCCTTTTGCGGATCGTGCCCGACATCGCCGCGCGCCACGCCTACATCTCCGGACCCGCCGGGCTGATCGCCGACCTCGCGCCCGCGCTGGAGCGCGCCCGGTCGATCACGACCGACGCCTTCAGCGGCTACTGATCCGGAGCCGGGTCGGCGTCGACGAGCTCAGGCGATTCGACCGGATCAGGTCGATTCTGCTCAGATCGGCCTGATTTCGTCGATCGGCCTGATTTCGTCGAGGCGCCGGAGGGGCGGTGGGATGCCGCTCACGCCGCGGGGTCGAGAGGCCGGGCGGGAAGGCGCACCTCGAAGGTCGTGTCTCCGGGCCGGCTCGTCACCGAGATCGTGCCGCCGTGCGCGTCGACGATGGCCTTCGCGATCGAGAGTCCGAGGCCCGTGCCGCCGGTCTGGCGGGCGCGCGAGCGATCGGCGCGCGAGAAGCGCTCGAACAGCTCCTCCCGCAGCTTCGGGTCGATCCCGGGCCCCTCGTCGTGCACGGTGAGCACGGCATCACCGCCGTCCCGGGTGACGCTCACCGTCACCGTCGTCCCCTCCGGCGTATGGGTGCGGGCGTTCGCGAGCAGGTTGGCGGCGACCTGGTGCAGGCGGCCGGTGTCGCCGGCGATCTGCACCGGTTCGTCCGACATCTCCAGCACCCAGGTGTGGTCGGGGCCGGCGGGCCGCGCGTCGCCGACGGCCTCGAGGGCGATCCGCGTGAGGTCGACGGTGCCGTAGACGAGCTCCTGGCCCTCGTCGAGCCGGGCGAGCAGCAGCAGGTCCTCGACGAGCGTGGTCATGCGCAGCGACTGCGCCTGGATGCGCTCGAGGGATGCCTCGGTGGTGTCGATCGTCGTGGGCGCGTGGCTCTGCGACAGGGCGCGCAGCGAGAGCTCGGAGTAGCCCCGGATCGAGGCCAGCGGCGTGCGCAGCTCGTGACTCGCGTCGGCGACGAAGGCGCGCATGCGCTCCTCGTTCCGCTGGCGGGCCGCGAGGGACTCGTCGACGTGGTCGAGGAGCGTGTTCAGCGCCTCGCCGACGCGGCCCATCTCGGTGCGCGGATCGGCCTGCGCCGCCGGTACGCGTTCGGCGATGGTCACCTCGCCTCGATCCAGCGGCAGCTTCGACACCCGCTCGGCGGTGTCGGCCACGGCGCGCAGCGGAGCAAGCCCCGCGCGGATCGTCCAGGCGGTCGCGAGCGCCAGCAGGATCAGGCCGCCGGCGGTGAGGAGTCCGATCGTGGTGAGCATCCGGCCGATGTTGGCGGCCACGTCGTCGCGCGGGATCCCGACGACCACGATGCCGACCGGAGTCGCCCGGCCCTCCACGCGGAAGGTCCCCACGTCGTCGATCGACACCACGAGGGTCTCGCCGCGGAGGCCGGTCAGCTGGGCGATCTGGTCGTCGGTGAGGGCGGTGGCGGTGTTGTCCTCCTCCATGACGGCGGCCGTGGGCTCACCGGCCCCCGACTGCACGGCGAGGAGGAAGCCGGGCTGCTGCGGCTGCTCCTGGAGGATCTCCTGGGCCGTCATCCCCGACGCGAGCTGCCGCTGCACCATCGCAGACGTGCGCGCGGCGGCATTGGCGACCTGGTCGGTCAGGCCGGCCTCGAGCACGTTGCCGAGGATCGCGCTGGTCGCGACGCCGACGAGCACCATGATGAACGACGTGATCGACACGACGGTCACGATGAGCTTGCGCTGCAGCGTCCACGGGCGGCGAGCGGATGCCTCGTCCCTCGCCGGAGCCGAGGCATCCGTCCCCGTGTCCGCGGCGGTGTCCGCCGCCGGAGACGGATCGGTCACTGCGGCGCCTTGATCATGTACCCGACGCCGCGGACGGTATGGATGAGCGGCTCGCGGCCCTGGTCGATCTTCTTGCGGAGGTAGGAGATGTACAGCTCGACGACGCTGGAGCGTCCGCCGAAGTCGTAGTTCCAGACGCGGTCGAGGATCTGCGCCTTGGAGACCACGCGGCGCTGATTGCGCATGAGGTAGCGCAGCAGTTCGAACTCCGTCGCGGTGAGCTCGATGCCGTCGCCGGCGCGATCGACCTCGTGGCTGTCCTCGTTGAGCGTGAGGTCGGCGACGCGCAGGATGGGCTCCGCGCCCGAGGCGTGCGCGGTGCCGGCGCGGCGCATGAGGCCGCGCAGGCGAGCGACGACCTCTTCCAGGCTGAACGGCTTCGTGACGTAGTCGTCGCCGCCGGCGGTGAGCCCTGCGACGCGGTCGCTCACGGCATCCTTCGCCGTGAGGAACAGGACGGGCACGTCGTCGCCGGACTGGCGCAGCCGCTGCAGGACCGCCATGCCGTCGAGGTCGGGCATCATGACGTCGAGCACCATCGCGTCGGGGGAGAACTCGCGCGCGGACTGGAGCGCCTCGAAGCCGGATCCGGCGGTGCGCACCTCCCATCCCTCCATGCGCAGCGCCATCGACAGCAGGTCGGTGAGCATCTGCTCGTCGTCGACGACGAGGACGCGCAGCGGGGAGCCGTCGGGACGCAGGAGGGCAGGGGTCGCGGTGGTCATGCGTCCATTGTGCTCCCGTTCCTATGCGCTTCCTATGGAGCGGGCTATGCGCGCGCTGTGAGTGCGCCCGCGCCGTCCATACGGTCCTCATAGCCGGCGCTGACGGCACGCATCGAACGGGCTCCTACTTTCGGCTCGACGGCCGGCACACCGCCGCCGGGAGGAGACCCATGTACGGAACGTATCTGCGGCGGGAGCTGGCCGGCCGCAAGAAGCAGACGATCATCGTGGCGGCGGGACTGGCGATCGCCATCGCGCTGGTGATGGTCGTCAACTCGCTCGCCGCGGGCGTGCGCGACGCCCAGGCGCAGGCCCTCGAGTCGGTGTACGGCGTCGGCACCGACCTCACGGTGACCGGGGCGACGGCCGAGCCCGGCGAGGGCGGCCCGCAGCGGTTCGAGTTCGGGCAGGACGGGGGCGAGACCGGCGAGGACGGGACGACGGAGCTCAGCCAGTCGCGGCTGGTCACCGAGCCGATGCGCGCGACCCTCGATGCCGGGGTCCTCGACACCGTCACCTCCGTCGACGGGGTGGCGGCGGCATCCGGCGCCCTGAGCCTCACCAACATGACCTTCTCGGGCGAGCTGCCCGAGCGCCCCGCGGAGGGGACGGAGCCGGGGGCCACGGGCCAGGCTCCGCCCGACGGCGGCGGCTCGTTCGGCGGCGGATCGTTCGGAGTCGACTCGTTCAGCGTGCTCGGGGTCGACCCCGCGGCCGACTCGGTGGGCCCGCTCTCGTCCGTCACGGTGAGCGACGGACGAGCGCTCGCGAGCGCCGACGAGGGCGCGTACGTCGCCGTGCTGGATGCGACCTACGCGGCGACCGCCGAAGTCACCGTGGGCGACACGATCGACGTGGGCGGCGAGGAGTTCGAGGTCGTCGGCGTCGTGGCGTCCACCTCCAGCGAGGCCGACACCGCGGCGAACGTCTACATCCCGCTCGACGTGGCCCAGACTCTGTCCGGCGCGGAGGACGCGGTGTCGACCGTGTACGTGCAGGCCGCGTCGTCCGACGGCATCGCGAGCGTGCAGGCGGATCTCGAGGATGCGCTCCCCGACGCCACGGTGAGCTCGCAGGCGGACCTCGCCTCGACGGTTTCCGGCTCGCTCTCCAGCGCCTCGTCGCTCATCACGAACCTCGGCACGTGGCTGTCGGTCATCGTGCTGGCCGTCGCCCTCGCGCTGGCCGTGCTCTTCACGATCTCGGGCGTCTCGCGCCGCACGCGCGAGTTCGGCACCCTGAAGGCGATCGGCTGGTCCAACGGCCGGGTCGTCGGGCAGGTCGCGGGGGAGTCGCTCGTGCAGGGACTCCTCGGCGGGGCGGCCGGCCTCGTGCTCGGCTTCGCCGGCATCGCGCTCATCAACCTCGTCTCCCCGACGATCTCGACGGCCCCCGCCGCACCGGTCACCCAGGGCGGACCGGGCGGCGACACGATGATGGCACCCGGCGGCGGGCCCGGCGGCCTGTTCTCGCAGCAGACGACCGAGATCGTCCTGCAGGCGCCGGTGACGCTCTGGGTCGTCGCGGCGGCCCTCGGACTCGCCGTCCTCGGCGGGCTCGTCGCGGGCGCGTTCGGCGGATGGCGCGCGGCCCGGCTGAGCCCCGCCGAGGCCCTCCGATCGGTGGCATGAGGCATCCGATGACCGACCCGCCTCCCATCGCCGCGCACACCGCACCGACTGCACCGACCGCACCCCTCACGACAGGAGACCGATCCATGACCATGACCGACACCCGCTTCGCCGGGGGAGCGGATGCTGCACCCCCGGCGCTCTACCGGCTCACCGGCGTCACCCGCACCTACCGGCAGAAGGACCGCATCGTGAAGGCGCTCGCGGGTGTCGACCTCGACATCGCGCCGGGCGACTTCGTCACCATCCAGGGACCGACGGGCGGCGGCAAGTCGACGCTGCTGCAGCTGCTCGGGGCGCTGGACCGCCCGACCGACGGATCCGTGGTGCTCGGGGAGGTGGATCTCGCGAGGGCGTCCGGCGCCGAGCTCGGTCGCGTCCGCGCCCGCGACATCGGGTTCGTTTTCCAGGGGTTCAATCTCATCCCCACCCTCACCGCGGCCGAGAACGTCGACATGGCTCTCGAGCCCCTGGGGCTGACCGGGACCGAGCGGGCCGAGCGGGTGGCCGAGGCCCTCGCGCACGTCGGACTGGACGACCGCTCCGATCACCGGCCGGCCGAGCTCTCGGGCGGTCAGCAGCAGCGCGTGGCCATCGCGCGCGCGATCGTCAAGCGCCCGCGGGTGCTGCTGGCCGACGAGCCGACCGGGAACCTCGACGAGTCCATGCGGGACGAGATCCTCGCGGTGCTCGAGGGCCTGTGCGCGGAGGGGCTGACGCTCATCGTGGTCACGCACGACACGGCGGTCGCGCGCCGCGCACGGCGGCGCCTGCGGCTCGAGCGCGGGACCGTGCGGGACATCACCGGCTGAGCGTCACCCGGCGGTGCGGGCGTGGGCCGCGATGCGATCGAACAGCGCATCGCGGTCCGCGTCGATCCGCTGCAGCTCGGGGTGGGCGTCGTGATGCGCGACGATGCGTCGCGCGCCCTCGTCGAAGAGGATCGTGGTGCGGAACTCCGGCACGAGGGCGGTGACCTTGCTGTTGTCGAAGACCATCGAGTGCGCCTTGTCGCCGATGAGGGTCGGTCCGAGGGCGGGCTCGAAGGCGGCGATCGTGTCGGATGCCGCGTGCACGATGTCCGGCGCCGAGACGCCGGCGGCCTCGGCCAGCCAGCCGTAGATCGCGTTCCAGGTCGGCGCGTGCGACCCGGTGATGGTGAACGCGTCGCCGATCGCCTGCGGGTGCCCGAGGAGCCCGGCGAACGCGACGGCGAAGTCCTCGGCGTGGGTGATGGTCCACAGGCTCGTGCCGTCGCCGTGGATCACGACGGGGCGGCCGTCCCGCATCCGGGCGATGTCCGTCCAGCCGCCGAGGGTCGGGATCGAGCTCTCGTCGTAGGTGTGCGACGGGCGCACGATCGTCACCGGGAGCCCGCGGTCGCGATGGGCCGCGACGAGGAGGTCCTCGCACGCGATCTTGTCGCGCGAGTACTGCCAGAACGGGTTGCGCAGCGGCGTGGACTCCGTCACCGGCAGCCGCCGAGGCGGCTTCTCGTACGCCGATGCCGAGCTGATGAAGACGTACTGTCCGGTGCTGCCCTCGAACAGCTCGAGCGCGGTGGTCACGTGCTCCGGCGTGAAGGAGAGGAAATCGGCCACGACGTCGTAGCCGGCGGCTCCGACGGCCTCGCGCACCGCGGCGGGATCGCGCACGTCGGCCGCGAGCTCCCGCACGCCGTCCGGCAGCGCCCGCCGGGACGAGCCGCGGTTGAGGACGGTCACCTCGTCCCCCGCCTGCACGCTGCGCCGCACGCACGCCGCGCTGATGGTCCCCGTCCCGCCGATGTACAGCACGCTCCTCGCCATTCCTCGACCCTAAGCCCGCGACCCGCCTTCGCTCGCGTCGCGGGGAGGTCCCCGCGAGCGCTCTCGGCAGGAGAGACGGTGGCGGATGTCGGCGCCCGGCGTTAGCGTGACGCGGGTGACTGATCTCTCACTGACCACCGGCACGGTCGTCCGCCCCGGAGACGACGACTGGGACTCCGCGCGGGCCTTCCACTCCGGCATCGGCGAGCCCACCGTGATCGTGCGCGCGTCGACGGTCGACGACGTGCGCGCGGCGCTGCGCTACGCGGCATCCGAGCGGCTCGACGTCATGGTGCGCGGCGGGGGGCACAGCGCGTGGGGCGCGGTGCCAGGCGGCGTGACCCTCGACCTCGACGCGCTTGACGAGGTGCGCGTCGAGGGCTCCCTCGTGCACGTCGGCGGCGGAGCGACGTGGGGTGCGGTCGCGCGGATCCTCGCGGAGCACGGGCTCGGCGTCAGCTCGGGCGACACCGCGTCGGTCGGCGTGGGCGGCCTCACCCTCGGCGGCGGCATCGGGTGGATGGTGCGCGCGTGGGGGCTCGCCGCCGACCAGCTCGTCGGCGCCCAGGTCGTGACGGCGCGCGGCGACGTGCTCGAGGTCGATGCCGAGGCGCATCCCGACCTTTGGTGGGCGCTGCGCGGCGGCGGCGGCAACTTCGGCGTCGTCACCCGGTTCGACTTCCGCGCGCACCCGCTCGAGCACGTCGTGTTCGCGACGCTCGGAGTGACCGGCGACGCGCGCCCGGTGCTGCGCACTCTGCGCGACACGATGCGCGATGCGCCGCGCGAGCTCACGATGACCTACATGGACATCCCCGCCATGGATCCGAACGCGCCGGCGGGCGCGACGGTCACGGCGGTCTGGATCGGCGACGACGAGGAGGCCGCGCGCGCAGCCCTCGCACCGTTGCTCGCGGTCGACGGCGTGTCCGAGACCGAGCTCGGCGTGCGCGCCTACCCCGACATCCTCATGGACATGCCCGCCGCCGACCCCGACCAGCCGATGCCCGGGTTCGTCGGAGGCAACACGCTGCTCGGCGAGCTGACCGACGAGGCGATCGATCGCCTCGCGGCGTTCCGCGAGGCCAACGCGGCCTCGGTGCTGTTCCTGCGCTCGCTCGGCGGCGCGTTCGGCGACGTCGCGCAGGACGAGACGGCGTTCCCGGCACGGCACGCGACGTGGTTCGCGATGGCGGGCGCCTTCGACGTGCCGGGGCTCGTGGACGACGGCAACCGTCCGCTCATCCAGGCCGAGTGGGATGCGATCGAGGCGCTCGGCGCGGCGCTCTACGGGAACTTCACTCCCTCCACCGATCCGGGCCTGGTCACGCGCATGTACGGGCCTGAGGCGATGGCGCGCCTGGCCGCGGTCAAGCGGCAGTACGACCCGCAGAACCTCTTTTGCCGCAACCACAACATCGCGCCGGCCTGACCCGCCGACGACGAAGCCCCCGCCGACGGCGGGGGCTTCGTGCGCGAGCGCGGCGGCGCTCAGTGCGTGTCTTCGGCCTCGATCTCGGTGCGGTCGCCCGACCACAGGGTGTGGAACGTGCCGGGCTTGTCGATGCGCTGGTAGGTGTGCGCACCGAAGAAGTCGCGCTGACCCTGCACGAGGGCGGCGGGCAGGCGCTCGGCGCGGAGGCCGTCGTAGTACGCCAGCGACGACGAGAACGCGGGGGCGGGGATGCCGGACCCCGCGGCGGTCTGCACGATCCGGCGCCAGGCGGCCTGCGCGCGGCCGAGCGCCTCGACGAAGTAGGGCGCGGTGAGGAGGACCGGCAGGTCGGGCGCCTCGGCGTACGCGTCGGCGATGCGGTTGAGGAACTGGGCGCGGATGATGCAGCCGCCGCGCCAGATCTTCGACACCGCTCCGAGGTCGATCTGCCAGTCGTACTGCGCGGCGCCGGCGCGGATCTCGTCGAAGCCCTGCGAGTAGGCGACGATCTTCGACGCGTACAGGGCGAGACGGACGTCCTCGATGAACGCGTCGGCGTCCTCGACTGCGAGGCCCTCGGTGGGGCCGGGGAGGTCACGCGACACGGCGCGCTGCTCGGGGTGGCTGGACAGCGACCGCGCGAACACGGCCTCGGCGATTCCCGAGACGGGAACGCCCAGGTCGAGCGCGGTCTGCACCGTCCAGGCCCCGGTTCCCTTCGCACCGGCCTGGTCGAGGATCACGTCCACCAGCGGCTTGCCGGTCTCGGCGTCCACCTGACGCAGCACCTCGGCGGTGATCTCGATGAGGTAGGACTCCAGCTCGCCGCGGTTCCACTCGGCGAACACGTCGGCGATCTCGGCCGGGCTCCTGCCGGTGCCGCGGCGGATGAGGTCGTAGGCCTCGGCGATGAGCTGCATGTCGGCGTACTCGATGCCGTTGTGCACCATCTTCACGAAGTGGCCGGCGCCGTCGTGGCCGATGTGCGTGACGCACGGCTCGCCTTCGGCGACCGCGGCGATCGACTTCAGGATCGGGCCGAGCGTGACCCACGACTCGTCGGACCCGCCGGGCATGATCGAGGGACCCTTGAGCGCGCCCTCCTCACCGCCCGAGATGCCGGCGCCGACGAAGTTGATCCCGGTCTCTCGGACGGCCTTCTCGCGGCGGATGGTGTCGGTGAACAGGGCGTTGCCGCCGTCGACGATGATGTCGCCCGGCTCGAAGACCTCGACCAGCGAGTCGATGACGGCGTCCGTCGGGCGTCCGGCCTTGACCATGATGATCGCGGTGCGGGGCTTGGCCAGCGACGCGGCGAACTCCTCGTACGAGAACGCCGGGACGAACTCCGCCTCGGGGTGCTCGGCGAGCAGCGTGTCGGTCTTCTCGTGGCTGCGGTTGTAGATCGCGACGGTGTTGCCCTCGCGGCTGGCGAGGTTGCGGGCGAGGTTCGAGCCCATCACCGCCAGCCCCACGACGCCGATGTTGGCGCGGGCCGCAGCCGCCGCATCGGGTCCGGTCGGCTCGGGCGTCGGACGCGCGACGTCCTCGGGGGCGGGGGCGCCCTCGTGCTCGGGGGCCGAGCCCGGCTGGTCGTCGCGATCGGTCGAGATGTTCGTCTGCGCCGAGGGGTCGCTCTGAGACACACGCACTCCTGGAGTTCGAAGGGGAGGGTTCCAGCCTAGAGTCTGGCCTGCCCGTGTTACGCGGAGTCGCCGTTCTCCTCACCGCCGCAGGCGGCGGGATGTGAGCTCGTGAGCGTCAGTCCTTGCGGTAGCTCGCGCGGCCCATCGACCAGAAGGCGCCGACGGTCAGCACCGCGCCGACGGCGGCCATCGCGCCGATCAGCCACAGCAGCGCGTGGGACAGAAAGCCGTATTCCATCGGGGTCCTCCAGGGGTGGAACGGGTGCGTTCCTCATCGTAGCGGGGAGGCTGGTAAACTCAGGGCTGAACTTCGGCGAGGGATGCCTCGGGCCGGCCGGTTTCGGCGGGCGCGGCATCCGTGATCGACGCAGTGATGCAGGCCCACGGCTTTCCTCACGCACGCGCGTTCGAGTCGAGAAAACCCCCACATACCTGGGCCCGCCACCCGCGCGGACCCGCGATCAGAACGGGCTCACGCCCGCGAGGAGACATCATGGCCACCGAGACCGACACCAAGGTCCACGCCGAGGTCCGCGAGAACTTCGGCAAGGGCTTCGCCCGCCGCCTGCGCGCCGCCGGCAAGATCCCCGCCGTCATCTACGGGCACGGCACCGCGCCCGTGCACGTCGCACTGCCCGGCCACCAGGTCGCCCTGCTCGTCCGCCGCGCCAACGCGGTGCTCGAGCTCGACGTGAACGGCACGCACCAGCTCACGCTGGTCAAGGACGTCCAGAAGGACCCCGTGCACCAGATCATCGAGCACATCGACCTCCTCGTCGTGAAGAAGGGCGAGAAGATCCAGGTCGACGTCCCGATCTCGGTCATCGGCGAGCCCGCCCCCGGCACCATCGCCGCCCAGGACGCGAACACCGTTCTGCTCGAGGTCGAGGCCACGCACATCCCCGAGCGCATCGAGCTCGACGTCGAGGGCCTCGAGGAGGGCACGCACATCACCGCTGCCGACCTCACGCTTCCCAAGGGCTCCACGCTCGCGGTCGACCCCGAGACGCTGATCGTCGCGATCTCCGTCCCGTCGGCCACGCTCGCGGCCGAGGACGAGATCGCCGCCGCCGACGCCGAGGTCGCCGCCGAGCAGTCGGAGGAGGCCGAGGAGGCCAAGGAGGCCGAGTCCGAGTAAGGGCTCACCGCAGCATCCGTCGAAGCCCGTCCCCGATACTGAAGGGACGGGCTTCGTCGTCGGAAGGGACGGGCAGCAGATGGCAGAGGCGTGGCTGATCGTGGGTCTGGGAAATCCCGGCCCGCGCTACGAGCTCACCCGGCACAACGTCGGTCAGATGGTGATCGACGAGCTCGCCGCGCGCCGGGGCGAGGCGTTCCGCGCGCACAAGGCGAACGCCCGCGTCGCCGAGACGTGGCTGCGTCCGGGTGCGTCGAAGCTGATCCTCGCGAAGCCGAACACGTTCATGAACGTCTCGGGCGGACCCGTCGCGGGACTGGCGAAGTTCTACGGCATCGACCCCGCGCGCGTCGTGATCGTGCACGACGAGCTGGACATCCCGTTCGACACGATCAAGCTCAAGACCGGTGGCGGCCACGGGGGCCACAACGGGGTGCGCGACGTCGCGAAGGCGCTGGACTCCGCCGAGTTCGCCCGCGTGAGGGTCGGCATCGGGCGTCCGCCCGGACGTCAGGACCCCGCCGATTGGGTGCTCGACCCGTTCGGCGCGACGGAGCGGAAGAACCTGCCGATCCTGCTCGCCGATGCGGCGGACGCCGTGGAGCAGCTGGTGGCCGACGGCCTGCTCGCCGCGCAGCAGAAGCACCACGCGCCGCGCGCCTGAGACGGGTCAGCCGCCGATGCCGGACCCGGCGGCGTAGCCGGCCTCCAGGAACGTGCCCAGCACGACGAAGTAGACCACCGGGCCGACGGCCGCTGTCACCACCGCGGCGATCGCCCAGCCGCGCCCGCGGTTCTTCACCAGGGCGATGATCCCCTGGACGAGCGCCCACACACCCAGCGCAGTGCCGACCCAGAACGCGCTCTCGGCCAGCAGGACCCAGTCACGGACGGGTGTCAGGATCGCCCAGTCGAAGTCCGCGCCCAGTGGTCGCAGCGCGATCTCCCGGCCGGTCCCGAGTCCGATGCCGAAGGCCGCGGCCGCCGCGGCGAGGGCGGCGCCGACCGTCGCGACGAGCGCGACCACGAAGGCGACGATCCCGAGCCCGCGGCCCGCCGGACGGGCTGGGGCGTACCCGGGTGCGGGCGGCGCGTACGCCCCGCCCGGCGCGTAGCCGGCGGGCGGAGCATACCCCGCGGGAAGCGCGTATCCCCGCGCGCCGGCGGGCGGTGCGGAGGGGGTGCCGAACGGCGGCGCGCTCGGCGCGGCCCACGCCGGAGCCTGCGCCACGGGGGCGGGTCCGGGGGCGGCCTGCGGGTTCGTCTGGTCGGCGGGGTCGCTCACGCGCTCATCCTATGAGTGCGCGCCGCGTGTCTGGGCCTCCAACTAGACTCGTCCGGTGACAGTTCCCGGGATCGTGCGCGCCCTCGAACAGGCCGAGTCGTTCCGGGATGCCGCGGCCGCGGCATCCGTCGACGGCGACTTCTCCCTCGTGGAAGGCCTCGACGCCCCGCTGCTGGCGGCTCTCCTCGACAGGCGGCGCGTTGCAGGCAGGCCTCCCGCGATCCTGCTCGTCACGCCCACCGGGCGCCGGGCAGAGTCCATCGGCCCCGCGCTGGGCGCCCTCCTTCCGGGCGCCGAGGTGATGCACTTCCCCGCGTGGGAGACGCTGCCGCACGAGCGCCTCAGCCCCAGCGCCGAGATCGTCGGCAACCGGCTCGAGGTGCTCGGCCGCATCGGCCGCTGGTCGGGTGAGACGCCCCTCGTCGTGACCGCGTCGGTGCGCGGCGCGATCCAGCCGCTCGCGGCGGGCCTCACCGACATCCCGCCGATCGCCCTCGTCGTCGGCGAGCGGGGCCACGACCTCGCGGACGTCGCGCTGCGGCTCGTCGAGCTGGCCTATCACCGCGTCGACATGGTCTCGCGGCGCGGCGAATTCGCCGTGCGCGGCGGCATCCTGGACGTCTTCCCCCCGACGGCCCCGCACCCGTACCGCGTGGAGTTCTTCGGTGACGAGGTCGACCAGATCCGCGCGTTCTCGGTCGCCGATCAGCGGTCGCTCCCGGGCGAGGTGCGCGAGGTCTCGCTCATCGCGAGCCGCGAGCTGCTGCTGACGAGCGCCGTGCGTGATCGCGCACGGCAGCTGAAGGACGAGTTCCCGGGGCTCGCCGGCATGCTCGAGCGGATGTCGGAAGGCATTCCCGTCGAGGGCATGGAGTCGCTGCTGCCCGCCGTGGTCGACCGCCTCGTCACGCTCGTCGACTACCTGCCCGAGGGTGCCGCGGTCGCACTCGTCGACCCGGAGCGCGCCGTGGCCCGTGCGATCACGCTGGGCGACACGAACCGCGAGTTCCTCGAGGCCGCCTGGAGCGCGGCGACCGCGGGCGCGCAGGCTCCCATCGACCTGGGGGCGGGGGATTTCCTCACCCTCCCCGCCCTGCGCGAGGCCGCTCAGGCCCGCGGGCAGGCGTGGTGGTCGCTCAGCGCGTTCGACTCGGGAGAGGCGGATGCCTCGGCCGAGGGCCTCCTCGACATCGACGCCGCGCTCGAGGCGGCCGCGGTGGTCCGGGTTCCCGGCACCGCCGTTCCCTCGTTCCAGGGCAACGTCGACGGCGCGACCGCGCACGTCGGGGCGCTCCTGGCCGACGGCTGGCGCGTCGTGGTGGCGGCATCCGGAACCGGGCTCGTCGAGCGGGCCCGCGACGTCCTCGCCGAACGCGGGATCGCCGCGCGCAAGGTCGAAGACCTGCACGGGGTGCCCGAGCCCGGTGTCGCGCACCTCGTCGCGTCGGTGCTCGAGCGCGGATTCCAGGTGCCCGACGCCCGGCTCGCCGTCCTGACCGAGGCGGAGTTCTACGGCCGGACCATCGGCGGCGACCAGCGCGTGGTCAAGAAGCTCGCGTCGCGCCGCAAGAACGTCGTCGACCCGCTCCAGCTCAAGCCGGGCGACTACGTCGTGCACGCGACCCACGGCATCGGGAAGTTCGTCGAGCTGTCGCAGCGCGAGGTCTCCAGCGGCGGGCGCAACGCCGTCAAGAGCGTGCGCGAGTATCTCGTGCTCGAGTACGCGCCCTCCAAGCGCGGCTTCCCCGGCGACAAGCTCTTCGTGCCGACGGATCAGCTCGATCTGCTCTCGAAGTACGTCGGGGGCGAGGCGCCCGCGCTGTCGAAGATGGGCGGCAGCGACTGGGCCGCGGCCAAGGGCCGTGCGCGCAAGGCGGTGCGCGACATCGCGGTCGAGCTCGTCAAGCTGTACTCGGCGCGGATGGCGGCCAAGGGGTACGCGTTCGGGCCCGATACGCCCTGGCAGCGCGAGCTCGAGGAGGCGTTCCCGTTCGCCGAGACGCCCGATCAGCTGCAGACGATCGACGAGATCAAGGCCGACATGGAGAAGCCGATCCCGATGGACCGGCTGCTGTCGGGCGACGTGGGCTTCGGCAAGACCGAGGTCGCCGTCCGCGCGGCGTTCAAGGCGATCCAGGACGGCAAGCAGGTCGCGATGCTCGTGCCGACCACCCTGCTCGTCAAGCAACACCTCGAGACGTTCACCGAGCGGTTCGCGGGCTTCCCGGTCAAGGTCAAGGCGCTGTCGCGCTTCCAGACCGACAAGCAGGCGCGCGAGGTCGTCGCCGGCCTCGCCGACGGCACGCTCGACATGGTCATCGGCACCCATCGGATCCTCACGGAGAAGGTGCTGTTCAAGGACCTCGGACTGATGATCATCGACGAGGAGCAGCGGTTCGGCGTCGAGCACAAGGACGCGCTGAAGAAGCTCAAGACGAACGTCGACATCCTCGCGATGAGTGCGACGCCGATCCCGCGCACCCTCGAGATGGCCGTGACCGGCATCCGCGAGATGTCGACGCTCCAGACGCCGCCGGAGGACCGGCATCCGATCCTCTCCTTCGTCGGGCCGCGCAACGACAAGCAGATCGCCGCGGCGATCCGGCGCGAGCTGCTGCGCGAGGGCCAGGTCTTCTACGTGCACAACCGCGTGCAGTCGATCCAGCGCGTGGCCGCCGACCTCGCCGAGCTCGTGCCCGAGGCCCGCATCGCCGTCGCGCACGGGCAGATGGGGGAGCACGCGCTGGAAGAGGTCGTCGACGCGTTCTGGGAGCGGCGATCCGATGTGCTGGTGTGCACGACGATCGTCGAGACCGGCCTCGACATCTCCAACGCCAACACGATCATCATCGACCGGGCCGACAAGTACGGACTGTCGCAGCTGCACCAGCTGCGCGGCCGCGTGGGCCGGGCGCGGGAGCGTGCCTACGCGTACTTCCTCTACGACGAGCAGAAGCCGCTGTCGGAGACGGCGGCCGACCGTCTCGAGACGATCGCGGTCAACAACGACCTCGGCAGCGGCATGCAGGTCGCGCTGAAGGACCTCGAGCTCCGCGGCGCGGGCAACCTGCTCGGGGCGGAGCAGGCCGGCCACATCGCCGGCGTCGGCTTCGACCTGTATCTGCGCATGATCGGCGAGGCCGTGTCGGCGTTCCGCGGCGACGAGGTCGAGGGTCCGACCGAGCTCCGCCTCGAGCTGCCGGTGCAGGCGCGCATCCCGGATTCCTACATCGACAGCGAGCGGCTGCGTCTCGAGGCGTACCAGAAGCTGTCGGCCGCGGCATCCGTCACCGCGAAGGACGACGCACTCGACCTGGTCGTCGAGGAGCTCAGCGATCGCTACGGCGAGCCGCCGGCCGACGTCGAGGGACTCCTCGCCGTCGCCCGGCTGCGGCGTCGTGCCGCGCAGGCGGGCCTCGCCGATGTCGTGGCGATGGGCCCGAACCTGCGCATCGCACCGGCGAACCTGCCCGACTCGATGCGCGTGCGGCTCCAGCGCCTGCACCCGAAGGCGAAGCTGCTGCAGGGCGGCGAGGCCGTCGTGGTGCCGCTGCCGACCGTGGGCGGCGAACGCGTCGCCGATGCCGACCTCATCGCCTGGGTCGGTCAGCTCCTCGACCAGCTCTGGCCCGAGAAGAAGCCCGACGAGCCCGGCGCCGTGTCGTGAGAGACGGGCGCGGGCTACGCTGACTGCCAGGAGGAGCCATGCGGTTCGAGCACCTCGGGGCGCAGCCCCGCATCCACCCTGACGCGGTCATCGCGCCGACCGCCGTGATCAGCGGCGACGTGCAGATCGGCGCCGACTGCCAAGTGCTGCACGGTGCCGTCATCACGGCCGAGGGCGGTGCGATCACCCTCGGCGACAACGTGATCGTGATGGAGAACGCGCTCATCCGCGCGACCGCGACCAATCCCGTGCACATCGGCGATCACGTGCTCGTCGGGCCGATGGCGAGCGTCTCGGGAGCGACGGTCGGCGACGAGGTGTTCCTCGCGACCGGCACCCGCGTGTTCAACGGCGCACGCATCGGGGAGCGCAGCGAGGTGCGCATCAACGCCGTCGTGCACCTGCGCACGACGCTTCCGCCCGAGACCGTCGTGCCGATCGGCTGGGTGGCGGTGGGCGATCCGCTCCAGGTGCTCGCCCCCGACCGTCACGAGGAGATCTGGGCCGCGCAGCGCGAGCTCGACTTCCCGGGCTACGTGTTCGGACTCGATCGTGAGACGCCCGACCTCATGGTGCAGCTGACCGAGCGGTACGGGCGCTCGCTCGCGCGCCACGCCGACGACCGGCGCGTGGACTGAGCGGATGCCGCGCGCCGCGGCATCCGATTCCCTCCGACGTCAGTCCCAGAAGACGCCGCAGTCGCGGCATTCGAACTCGAGGCGGTCGACCCACCCGTCGTCGAGCTCGCCCCGACGGGCGAACTCCACGGCGAACCACCTCGGCTCGGTCGCCCGCACATCGAGCGACCGGCACTGGGGACACACTTCGGCGACGACGATTCGTGCCATGCCGACACGGTAACCCGGCGCCGCGGATGCCCCGGCAGCGACGCGCGTGTCAGCCGGTGTTCTGCAGTCCGGCGGCGACGCCGCTGACCGAGAGGAGCAGCAGCCGCTGCTGCTCGGGGTCCACCGGCGCGCCCTCGGGGGCGTCGCGCAGCGCGCGCAGCGCCCGCAGCTGCAGCAGCGACAGCGCGTCGACGTAGGGACTGCGCATCTTGACGGCACGCTGGAGCACCGGCTTGTTCGCCAGCAGCTCGGTGCCGCCGGTGATCCGGATCACCCACGAGCGGGTGAGCGCCATCTCGTCGCGCACGAGCGCGGCGAGATCGTCGCGGTCGCCGAGCTCGAGGTAGTGACGCGCGATGCGGTCGTCGGCCTTCGCGAGGCTCATCCCGACGTTGTCGATCAGCGTCCGGAAGAGGGGCCAGTCGTCGTACGCCCGCTGCAGCAGCGGCTCGTCGCCGACGGCCTCCAGGGCCGTGCCGAGGCCGAACCAGCCGGCGAGGTTGATGCGCGCCTGCGTCCAGGCGAACACCCACGGGATCGCCCGCAGGTCCTCGAGCGATTCGACCGAGAGTCCACGCCTGGCCGGGCGCGAGCCCAGGGCGAGGAGGCCGATCTCCTCCATGGGCGTCACGCGGGCGAACCACGGCGCGAAGCCGGGCGCCTTCACGAGCGAGAAGAAGCGGGCGCGGGATGCCTCGTCCAGCGTGGCGGCGACGTCGGCGTACCGCTCGGCGGCGGCACGGTTGCGCTCCTCGTTCGACGGCGCGGAGGCCAGGAGGATGGCCGCGGCGACCTGGTCGATGTGGCGCATCGCGATGGCGGGGTCGCCGTAGCGGGCGAAGATGACCTCGCCCTGCTCGGTGAGCTTGAACCGTCCGTCGACCGAGTGCGGCGGCTGCGCGAGGATCGCCGAGTTCGCGGGCCCGCCGCCGCGGCCGAGGGCGCCGCCGCGGCCGTGGAACAGGGTGAGCTCGATGGCGTTCTCGCGCGCCCACGCCGAGATGGCGGCCTGCGCCTCGTAGAGGGCGAGGTTGGCGGCCACCGGTCCGACGTCCTTCGACGAGTCGGAGTAGCCGAGCATGACCTCCAGCCGGCGGCCGGTCGCCTCGAGGCGCGCGGAGAACTCCGGATGCCCGACGATCTCGGCGAGGATGCGCGGCGCGGCCTGGAGGTCGGCGAAGGTCTCGAACAGCGGGATGACGTCGAGCACCGGGACGACGCCCTCGTCGCCGACGGCGTAGCGGGCGAGGCGGTGGACGGCGGCGAGGTCGTCGGCGGACTGGGTGAACGACACGATGTAGCGCCCGGCCGCACGCGGGCCATAGCGCTCCTGCAGGAACGCGATCGACCGGAAGACGTCGAGCACCTCGTCGGTCTGCTCGCTGCGCGCACCGCCGGCGTCGAGCTCGGCGAGCACCTTTGCGTGGACCGCGGAGTGCTGGCGAACCTCGAGCTCGGTGAGGTGGAAGCCGAACGTCTCGACCTGCCAGAGCAGCTGCTGGAGGTGCCCGTAGGCCTGGCGCGGGGCCCTCGCCTGCACGAGCGACTCCTGCACCACCCGCAGGTCGGCGAGCAGGTGCTCGGGATCGCGGTAGGCGAGATCGGCGTTGCGCTCGCGCGTGGCGGCCAGCTTCCGGGCGAGGAGCAGCAGGATGCGCCGATGCGGCTCGTTGGGGGAGCGCTTGGCGATGTCGGTGGCGGCATCCTCGTCGGCGGCGGACAGCCGCTGCCACAGGGCGAGCAGCGCCGCACTCGGCGGTGTCGTGGCGGCATCGAGGGTGAGGGTGCGGCCGATCCTGCTGGCGGTTCGCTCGAGGCCGAGGAGCACGTGCTCGCTGGCGATCTTGGCGGCCTTGCGGGTCACCGATGCCGTCACGAAGGGGTTGCCGTCGCGGTCGCCGCCGACCCACGAGCCGATCCGGACGAACGGCCGCACCACCGGTGCGCGTCCGCCGGCTCCCGGCCCCTGCAGGGCGTCGTCGACTCTGCGGTAGACGTGGGGGACCGCCGTATACAGCGTCTCGTCGAACACCGCCATCACCGCGCGCACCTCGTCCGTGGGCGACGGCTTCTCGGGGCGGAGCGGGGCGGTGCGCCACAGGGTGTCGACCTCCTCGAGCATGCGGCGCTCGGCGCGGCGCTGGTCGGCCCCGTTGCGCAGCGACGCGTCGTGCTCTTCGAGCAGTGTCGCGAGGCGACGGATGCTGGAGGACACGGCACGGCGGCGGGCCTCGGTCGGGTGCGCGGTGAAGACGGGGTGGAACCGCAGCGACTGGAGCCGCTCGAGCGCGGTGTCGTCGCCCACCTCCGCGGCCAGGCGCACGAAGGCGGCGGCGACGGAGTCGGTCGCCTGCTCGCGGTCGGGACGGCCGTCGCGCTCGCGCAGGATGCGCACCCGCTGGTGCTCCTCGGCGAGGTTCACGAGATGGAAGTAGGCCGTGAACGCGCGCGCGACCTCGTCGGCCCGCTCGACGGTGAACGAGTCCGCGATGGCGGCGGCGCGTGCGAACGCCTCGGGCGTCTCGTCGGTGTAGGCCTGGATCGTCGCGATCCGCAGGCGCTCGACGTCGTCGTAGAGGCCGCTCGAACCGCTCTCGCGCAGCACCTGGCCGAGGAGCGATCCCAGCATGCGCACGTCGGCGCGCATCCTCTCGGGGATCTCCTGCTCGGCCTCGAAGCGCCCGACGAGGTCGATCGCTTCGGTCTGGGTGAGTTCGCGCATGGGTTCCACGCTAGCCCGCCGGTGTTTCGCCGACGTCACGCGCGGCCTCGTGTGACGCCCGGCCGTCGCTAGACTGCCCGCAGGAGTGCCGGGAAGTCTGGTCGGCGAGGCGCGGCGACCCCCGTCGACGCTGGGAGGAAGGACCCCCGGATGTCTTTGTTACGCTCTGCGCGGTTCCCCGCGATCGTGCTGCTGGGCGCGGCGATCCTCGCGCTGATCATCGCGAACTCCCCGCTCGGCCCCGCCGCCGCGGGCGTCAAGGAGACCTATCTCGGCATCCCGGGCGTCTTCGAGATGTCGGTGGGCCACTGGGTGCAGGACGGCCTGCTCGCCGTCTTCTTCTTCATCGTGGCCGTCGAGCTCCAGTACGAGCTGACCAACGGCGAGCTGAACTCGGCGCGCAAGGCCCTGCAGCCCGCCATCGCGGCGGCGGGCGGCGTGGTCGTGCCGGTCGTGGTGTACCTGATCTTCGCGGTCGGCTCGGACGCCGTCGACGGCTGGCCGATCCCCACGGCCACCGACATCGCCTTCGCGCTCGGGGTGCTCGCGGTGTTCGGCCGCGGCCTGCCCTCCGGCATCCGCATCTTCCTGCTCGCCCTCGCGATCCTCGACGACATCGTGGGCATCGTCTTCATCGCCGTGCTCTTCACCGACGACGTCAACATCGGGCTCCTCGCCTTCGCCGCGCTGGCGGTCGTGCTCTTCGGGGTCCTCAGCCGTCGGCTCGACACCCGGGCGCGGGTGCCGATCGCCATCGTGCTCGTCCTGCTCGCCATCGCGACCTGGGTGCTCGTGTACGAGTCGGGCGTGCACGCGACGATCGCCGGGGTCGCCCTCGGGCTGGCGATGGCGCAGCGCCCCGCGCTGCGCACGCGCCACGAGCTCGAGCCGTGGGTCAACGGCATCGTGCTGCCGCTGTTCGCGTTCTCGGCCGCGCTCGTGGTCATCCCGTCGGTGTCGCCGTCGCAGCTGTCGCCGGCCTTCTGGGGCGTGCTGGTCGCCCTGCCCGTCGGCAAGATCGTCGGCATCTCGATCGCCGGCTGGATCTCGCTGCGCCTGGGCAGCCGCGGCGCCGCGCCGCACCTGTCCTTCGCCGACCTGCTCGCCGCGGGCGCGCTCGGCGGGATCGGGTTCACGGTCTCGCTCCTCCTCTCCGAGCTGGCCTTCGCCGGTGCCCCCGTGATCCGCGACGAGGCGACGCTCGGCGTCCTGGGCGGGTCGATGATCTCGATCGTCCTCGCCGCGATCCTCGTGGCCGCGCGGGCCCGGCACTACCGGCGCACGCAGCCGGCGGCGGCCGACGAGCACCCGGCGCACCCGACGGAAGGCCAGATCGCATGAGCGGTCCCCTCGAGGCTCCCGACCCGCTGCGGGCCGCCGCCGACACGATGCGCGCGGTGCGCGACCGCTGCGTGTGGACCCAGCAGATCGACCATCGCGCGCTCGTCCCGTACCTCGTGGAGGAGAGCGCCGAGCTCATCGACGCCGTCGAGGAGGGAGACCGCGCCGAGCTGCGCGAGGAGCTCGGCGACCTGCTCTGGCAGGTGCTGTTCCACGCCGAGATCGCCTCGCGCGACCCCGAGGACCCCTTCGACATCGACGACGTCGCCCAAGGGCTCACCGACAAGATGGTGCGGAGGCATCCGCATGTCTTCGGCGACGCGGTGGCGCGCACGCCCGAGGAGGTGCTCGTGCACTGGAACGCCGCGAAGGCCGAGGAGAAGAGCGCCCGCACGAGCGTGCTCGACGGCGTGAGCGAGCGGATGCCGTCCCTCGCCCTCGCGCAGAAGCTCCTGGGCAAAGCAGCCTCGGTCGGCGTGCGGATCGAGCCGGCCGCGCCGAATCCCGGGATCCCCGCCGAGTCACCGGACGACGCACCGGGGCTCGACGCAGATCCCGGGTCTCGGCATCCGGTGACCTCCGAGGCCGCGCTCGGCGACGCGCTGCTCGCGCTCGTGGCCACCGCGCGGGCGCAGGGGTGGGATGCCGAGCGCGCGCTGCGCGAGCGGCTCCGGGCGCTGACCGGCGAGATCCGGGGGGCAGAGGCGGCCGAGGCGGCCGCGGCGGCGTCGGACCCCGGGCATCTGGGAAACTAGAGCGTGGCATCCGTGAACCCGCCGCGCGGCATGCGCGACTTCCTCCCCGCCGACAAGGCCCGGCGCGAGCGCGTGCTCGCCGTCATCCGCGAGCGCTACCGCGCGCACGGCTTCGACGAGATCGAGACGCCGGTCATGGAGGAGCACGCGCGGCTGCACGCGGGCATCGGCGGCGACAACGAGAAGCTCGCCTACAACGTGCTCAAGCGCGGCCTCGACGCCGCGGCGATCGCGGCGGCGGCCGACGATCCCGCCCAGCTCACCGACCTCGGCCTGCGCTACGACCTGACGGTGCCGCTGGCGCGGTTCTACGCGACGAACCGCGGTCAGCTGCCCACGGTGTTCCGCTCGATCCAGATCGCACCCGTGTGGCGCGCGGAGCGCCCGCAGAAGGGCCGGTACCGCCAATTCGTGCAGTGCGACATCGACATCATGGGGGATGCCTCGGCCCGCGCCGAGTCGGAGCTCATCGTCGCGACCCTCGACACGCTGGACGCCCTCGGGCTCGAGGGCGGTCAGGTGCGCGTGAACGACCGCCGCGTGCTCGACTGGATGCTCGATTCCTTCGGCTTCGCCGCCGAGGAGCGCCCGGGCGTGCTCATCACCATCGACAAGCTCGACAAGATCGGCCCCGCCGGCGTCGCGACCGAGCTGCGCGAGCGCGGCGCGACGGCGTCCGCGGTGGACGCGTTCGAGCAGTTCCTGACGCGCCCGATGACGATGGAGTACCACCCGTACGGGGAGCGCCAGGTGCGGAAGCTCCTCCCCGCCGGCGCCCCGGACGACGTCGTCGCGCACCTCGTGGGGATCGGATCCGCCGTCGCGGCGGCCCGCGGCGTCGCCGGTGACGCGCTCGCCGACATCCCGCTCGTGTTCGACCCGTTCCTCGTGCGGGGCATGGGGTACTACACCGGCACCATCTTCGAGCTCGCGCACCCGTCCGCGGACTACTCGCTCGGCGGCGGCGGACGCTATGACGGCATGATCGGCCGGTTCCTCGGCCAGGACGTTCCCGCGGTCGGATTCTCGATCGGATTCGAGCGCATCGTCGACCTCGTCGACGCCGCCGAGGGCGACGGGGCCGCCGCGATCGTGCTCGTCCACGACCGGGACGTGCCCGACAGCGAGCTCCTCGCCCACAAGGCGGCACTCGTGGCCGCGGGCTCGCGGGTGCGCCTGGAGCATCGCACCAAGAACCTCAAGGCCCTGCTCGAGCGCGCCGCGGCCGATGGCTACACGTCGTTCGCGACGGTCGCCTCCGGGGCAGGGTCCCTCGAGGTCAAGCCGCTCGGGTGAGGCGGAGGCGCAGCATCCGGTAGCCGACGCCCAGCGCGGCCACGATCGCTCCGGCCAGCACGCTCTGCCACGGCAGGGTCAGGCCGAGCACGACGCAGCCGACGGCGCCGACGACCTGCAGCGCCCGCGGGTACCGGCGCGCGTCTCCGCGCTGACGGAAGGCCGCGACGTTGGCGACCAGGTAGTACAGCAGCACGCCGAAGGACGAGAAGCCGATCGCCCCGCGCAGGTCGACCAGCGCGACGAGCACGATGACGACGGCGGCGATGGCGGCATCCGCGCGGTGCGGTACATGCCACCGCGGATGGACCGCCGCGAGGTACCGCGGCAGATCTCCCTCGCGGGCCATGGCGAACGAAGTGCGCCCGATCCCCGCGATGAGGGCGAGGAGTGCGCCGAGCGACGCGGCGGCGGCTCCGACGCGCACGACGGGCTCGGCCCATGCCCAGCCGGCGGCGGCCGTCGCCGCGGCCACGGGCTCGGTCGAGGCAGCCGTGCCCGCCGGGCCCAGCGTCGAGAGCACGGTGACGGCGACCAGGGCATAGACCACGAGCGCGCCGCCGAACGCCAGCACGATCGCGCGCGGAATGGTGCGCGCGGGATCCCGCACCTCCTCGCCCATGGTGGCGATGCGGGCGTACCCGGCGAAGGCGAAGAACAGCAGTCCCGCGGACTGGAGGATTCCGTACCACCCGCCGGACCACAGGGCGCCCGGGGCCAGCCAGCCGGGCGCGTCGGGCGCCGTGGCGCCCGCGCTGACCGCGACAGCGAGGGTGAGCAGCACGAACACGACGATCACGCGCGTGAGCTGAGCCGTGCGGGTGATCCCGAACCAGTTCACGGTCGCGAGAGCCGCGACCGCCACGATCGCGACCGGCCGCTCCCAGCCCGGGGGCGCGGCGTACGCGGCGAACGTCAGCGCCATCGCGGCGCAGCTCGCGATCTTGCCGATGACGAACCCCCAGCCGGCGACGAACCCCCACCACGGCCCGAGCTCCGCGCGTCCGTAGGCGTACGTGCCGCCCGAGGTCGGGTGCACGGCGGCGAGCTGCGCGGTGGAGGTGGCGTTGCCGAACGCGACGATCGCCGCGAGCGCCAGCCCGATGAGCAGCCCCGAGCCGGCCGCGGCCGCCGCCGGCCCGAACGCGGCGAACACCCCCGCGCCGATCATGGAGCCCAGGCCGAGGAAGACCGCGTCCGCGAGGCCGAGCCGGCGCTGCAGCGAAGGAGTGCTCACGAGCGAACCCTAGCCGCCGCGGGAGAACGAAGCGGAGACGGATGCGGCGGCGTGCGCCATGATCGACGCATGACGCTGCACATCCGCACCGTGCTGGTCCCGTTCGGTCCGGCCACCGCCATCGAATTGACCGACGAGCAGGTCGCCGAGCTCGGCGGGGGAAAGCGCGCGGCGGTCGTCGTGGGCATCGGCGAGCGCTCGGCGCGACTGCGGCTGGGCGTGATGGACGGGCGCAACCTCATCGGCATCTCCAAAGCCAACCGTGCGCAGCTCGGGGTCGACCTCGGCGACGAGGTCGAGGCGACCGTCGCTCTCGATCAGCAGGAGCGCGAGGTGGACGTGCCGGAGCAGCTGGCCGCCGCCCTCGACGCCGCGGGGGCGCGCGCCGCATTCGAGGCGCTCACCTACACCCGACGCAAGGAGCTGGCGCGCGGCGTCGCCGAGGCCAAGAAGACCGAGACGCGCGAGCGTCGGATCGCCGCGGTCGTGGACGACCTCCGCGTCTGAGCCCGGGCCCGCGTCGGGCGGGCACCGCGTCGTCACCGGCGCGACGCCGGCCGTTCACGCGGGCGGGGTCGGATGTCGCCATGCGCCGCCGTCGTGCCGTCGCCGCCAGCGCCGCGGCCGTGGTCGCCGCGGGTGCCGCCGTGGCCGGCGCACGGGCGGTGCTGCATCGCCAGGCGCGCATCGCGCGACGCCGGATCGGCAAGCCGCTGGGCGAGGAGGCGCTCGACGCCGATCGCGTCTGGGGGCGTCGCCACGAGGGGACGCCCGTCGAGCTGGTCGTGCTCGGCGACTCGATCGCGGCGGGGCTCGGAGCGCTGCGCCCCAAGGACACGTTCGGCGCGCGACTGGCCAAGGGCGTGGCGCGCGCGACGCGACGCCCGGTGCGGCTGCACACGGCAGCGATCGTCGGGGGCGAGTCGTCGACGCTCGCGGCGCAGCTGGACGGCCTGCCGGAGGACTGCCGCCCCGACGTCGCCGTGGTGGTCGTCGGCGGCAACGACGTCACGCACCGCGTCCCGGTCCCGGTCGCGACCGCCCACCTCGCAGACGCGATCGGGCGGCTCCGCGAACGCGGGGCCGAGGTCGTCGTGGGCACCTGCCCGGATCTCGGCGCATTGCGCCCCGTGCCGCAGCCGCTGCGCGCGCTGGGGTCGCGCATGTCGCGGCAGCTGGCGTCGGCGCAGGCGGACGCCGGGCGCCGCGCCGGCGCGCACGTCGTGTCGCTGCGGCGCGCGGTCGGTCCGTTCTTCATCACGCAGCCCGACGAGATGTTCAGCCTCGATCGGTTCCACCCGAGCGCCCTCGGCTACCGCCGCACCGCCGAGGCGCTGCTGCCCGCGGTCCTCGCCGCACTCGGGGCGGCGGCCGCCGGGTGAGCGCGGGAGGACGTCAGGCCGAGACGGCCGCGGTCACCCGCTTCTTCTCGCGCACGTAGACCTCGCGCCGCACCCGGGCGACCACGTCGCCCGCGGCGTCGGTGATCTCGGTCTCGAACCACTCGAGCACCTTCGCGCCGCCGCGGGCGCGCTCCCGCAGCTCCTCGGCGCGCTCGCGCGTGACCTCGAAGTGCGCGGTCAGCACGCCGCGGCCGGGCTTGACGAACTCGATCTCGCCGCGGGTGTCCCACACGACGTAGTCGCGGCCGAGCTGATGCATCACCAGCATGAAGAAGTACGGGTCGGTCATCGCCGACATCGAGCCGCCGAACGCCGTCTTGACGTAGTTGCGGGTGATGACGTTGACGTGCAGCTCGACGGTGGCGTGCGTCCAGTCGTCGGAGAAGCTCCTGACGCGGATGCCGCTCCACAGGTTCGGCGCCCACAGGCTCATCCCGACGGCCAGTCGGCGGGGTGTGATTCGCATCCGCCCATCCTGCAGAGGCGGGCCGGGGACCGCCTCATCCGTTGTCTGCGTTCCACAATCGGCGCCTTCCGCGCCGCCGCGTCCCTTGACGGGAGGGGCGGCGCGCTTGTTGGCTGGGCCCATGAGCGATCCGACCCCCGACCAGTGGCGGCGCGTCGACGCCTACCTCACCGCGACCCTCATCGGCCATGATCCCGGCCTCGACGAGGCGGTCGCCGACCAGAACGCCGCGGGACTTCCGGCGATCGAGGTCGCCCCGGTGAACGGCAAGCTCCTCCACCTCCTCGCCCGCATCAGCGGGGCGCGTCGCGTCCTCGAGGTGGGGACCCTCGGCGGCTACTCCACGATCTGGATGGCCCGCGGCATCCCCGAGGACGGCCGCGTCGTGACGATCGAGGCCGAGCCGCGGATCGCCGAGGTCGCCCGCGCGAACCTCGACCGCGCCGGCGTGGGCGGCAAGGTCGAGATCCTGCTCGGCCGGGGCGCGGACGTGCTCCCGACGCTCGACGGGGGCGAGCCGTTCGACCTCGTCTTCATCGACGCCGACAAGGAGTCCAACACGATCTACCTCGACTGGGCGGCGCGCCTCGGGCGTCCCGGCACGGTCGTGGTCGTCGACAACACCGTCCGCGGGGGAGAGGTCGCGAACCCGGCCACCGAGAACCCGCAGGTCATCGGCGTGCAGCGGGGACTGGAGATGCTGGGCCGCGACCCGCGATTCGACGCCACAGCCCTGCAGACCCTCGACCTCAAGGGCTGGGACGGCGTCGCACTCGCGATCGTCGTGTGAGACGACGGGGGATGTCGGGATGCCTGTGGCCGGGGCATCCTCATCACTAGACTCGATCGCGGACCGACGACGCTCCGCATCACCACCCGCCCACGAACTAGGAGCTTTCCCGTGGCATTGATCGAGGCTGTAGGCGCACGCGAGATTCTCGACTCGCGCGGAAATCCGACCGTCGAGGTGGAGGTGCTGCTCGACGACGGGATCGTCCAGCGCGCGGCCGTCCCCTCCGGCGCATCGACCGGAGCCTTCGAGGCGTACGAGCTGCGCGACGGCGACAAGAGCCGCTACGGCGGCAAGGGCGTGCTCAAGGCGGTCGCGGCCGTCATCGACGAGCTCGGCCCCGCGATCGAGGGCGTCGACGCCAGCGAGCAGCGCATCGTCGACGAGATCCTCCTGGAGGTCGACGGCACCGACAACAAGAAGCGCGTCGGCGCGAACGCCATCCTCGGTGTCTCGCTCGCCGTCGCCAAGGCCGCCGCGGACTCCGCCGACCTGCCGCTCTTCCGCTACCTCGGCGGCCCGAACGCGCACATCCTCCCCGTGCCGCTGTTCAACGTCATCAACGGCGGCGAGCACGCCGACAACGGCATCGACATGCAGGAGTTCTTCCTGGCGCCCATCGGCGCCGAGACGTTCTCGGAGTCGCTGCGCTGGGGCACCGAGGTGTACCACGTGCTCAAGGGCGAGCTGAAGGCCGCGGGCTTCGCCACCGGCCTCGGCGACGAGGGCGGCTTCGCGCCCGACCTCCCCAGCAACCGCGAGGGCCTGGACTTCCTGGTCAAGGCGATCGAGAAGGCCGGCTTCACGCCCGGAAGCGACATCGCCCTCGGCCTCGACGTGGCCGCCACCGAGTTCTTCAACGACGGCGTGTACCGCCTCGACAACAAGGACTGGACCGCCGCCGAGCTCACCGAGTACTACGTCGGCCTCGTGAACGACTACCCGATCGTCACGATCGAGGATGCGCTCGCCGAGGACGACTGGGACAACTGGAAGGCCCTGACGGACGCGCTGGGCACCCGGACCCAGCTCGTCGGCGACGACCTGTTCGTCACGAACCCGACGCGCCTCGCCGACGGCATCAAGCGCGGCGTGGCCAACTCGCTGCTGGTCAAGGTGAACCAGATCGGCACGCTCTCCGAGACCCTCGACGCCGTCGACATGGCGCACCGCGCGGGGTACACGGCGATGCTGTCGCACCGCTCCGGTGAGACCGAGGACACCACGATCGCCGACCTCGTCGTCGCGACCGGAGCCGGTCAGATCAAGAGCGGCGCGCCCGCCCGCAGCGAGCGCGTCGCGAAATACAATCAGCTTCTGCGCATCGAGGAGGAGCTGGGCGACGCGGCGACGTTCATCGGCCGTGCGGCCTTCCCGCGCTTCCAGGGCTGAGGCGCTGACGCGCATCGCACACTGACGAGAGGGGGAGCCGTGGCCAAGACGACGGCTCCCCCTTCTCGTGCCTCCCGACGCCGCCCCGAGCGGCGACCGGTCGACGTGCGCGGCTGGCTCGGCGGCATCCGCCTTTCCGGCTTCATGGTGATCATGCTCGGCCTGGTCGTGCTCGCCGCGTTCGTGCTCGTCCCGACGATCGGCACCTACGTGGATCAGCGGCAGCAGATCGCCGCGCTCGAGGCCGCTGTGGAGCTCAGTCGCGACGAGGTCGCCGAGCTCCAGTCGCAGCGCGAGCGATGGAGCGACCCGGCGTACATCACCACGCAGGCCCGCGAGCGGCTGTACTACGTGCGCCCCGGCGAGGTCGTCTACCTCGTCGACAACGACCTGCCCCCCGAGCTCGCACCGCAGGAGCAGGCGCCGGTGAGCGAGGACGTCGAGCAGACGCGCACCGACTGGATGTCGCAGCTCGTCCGCTCCGTGACCGAGGCCGGGCTCGCGCAGACCGTCAAGACGCCGACCGTCGGGGTGCCCGACCCCGAGCCGACACCGTCGACCACACCCTGAGGGTCGATCGCGGCCCGTTACGGTCCAGCGGTGTCCCAGCCGCCGCCGGTAGCCTTGCCGACGTGACGTCCGTGCCGTTCCCCCCTGCCAGCGAGGCCGATCTCGCCGTGCTGCGCGAGCAGCTCGGCCGACCCGCGCGGGGTGTCGTCGGAATAGCCGCGCGCTGCGTGTGCGGCAACCCCACCGTGGTGGCCACGGCCCCGCGGCTGCCGGACGGCACGCCGTTCCCGACCTTCTACTACCTGACGCATCCGGCGGCGACGGCCGCCATGTCGGTGCTCGAGGCCGACCACGTCATGCGTGAGCTCAGTGACGAGCTCGCAGCCGACGACGACGTCCAGGCCGCCTACGCCCGTGCCCACGAGGCCTACCTCGCCGACCGGGCCGTGTACGGCGAGGTCGACGAGATCGCGGGCATCTCCGCCGGCGGCATGCCGACGCGGGTGAAGTGCCTGCACGCGCTCGCCGGACATGCCCTGGCCGCCGGGCCGGGCGTCAACCCCATCGGCGACCGCGCCCTGGAGCGGTCGTCCTGGTCACCGGAGCGCTGCGTGTGCACCCAGCCCGGGACGGCCGGATGACCCGTCGCCTCCTCGCGGCTGTCGCCGCGTCCGCCGTCGCACTGACCCTCCTCGGTGCGGCGCCGCCGGCTGCGGCCGCACCGGAGGCGCCGGAGGAGGATCCCGTTCGCAAGGCCGAGTACTGGCTCGAGGAGTACGGCATCGACGAGGCCTGGAAGACGAGCCGCGGCAAGGGCGTGACGATCGCCGTGATCGACACGGGCATCGGCAGGGGCCCCGTCGAGTTCGACGGGGCGGTCGTGGGAGGAACCGACGTCTCGGGCATCGGCTCGGACGACGGGCGCACCCCCGTCGGCGCCGTCGACTCGAACCACGGCAGCTGGGTGGCTTCGCTGGCCGCCGGACGCGGCACGGGGCCCGGTGCCGGCATGATCGGGGTCGCTCCGGAGGCGGACCTGCTGTCGGTGTCCGTCGGCTTCGGAGCCGCGGCGACCCGGAGCTTCACCGAGCAGATCGCGGAGGCCATCCGCTGGTCGGTCGACAACGGCGCCGACGTCATCAACATGTCGCTGACGACCAACGCACCGGACTGGGACGAGTCCTGGGACGACGCGTTCCTCTACGCGATGGACAACGACGTCGTGATCGTCGTGGCAGCAGGCAACCGGGGAAGCGGGACGACGCGCGTCGGTGCTCCCGCGACGATCCCGGGCGTGCTCACGGTCGCCGGCGTCGACCCGGAGGGGCGCGCGAGCGTGGAGGCGTCGACGCAGGGCATCACGATCGGCGTCTCCGCGCCGAGCGAGGATCTCGTCGGCGTGTCGGCCGACGGCCGGCTCGTGCTGTGGAACGGCACCAGCGGTGCCGCGCCGATCGTGGCGGGGATCGCCGCGCTGGTGCGGGCGGCGCACCCCGACCTCGACGCCGAGAACGTGATCAACCGCATCATCGAGACCGCGCGTCCCGCGGCCGGCGCGCGTGCGGTCCCGGATCCGCTCTACGGCTACGGACTGGTGGATGCCGCGGCCGCCGTGACCGCGTCGGTGCCGCTGGTCGACGAGAACCCGATGGGGAGCCTTTCGGAGTGGATCCGCGTCTACCGCCGCGCGCAGAGCGATCCGGTGCCCTCGCGTCCGGCCGAGCCCGTCGAGGTCGCCCCGCTTCCCCCGGCCGACGCCGTCGAGCCCGCGGCATCCCCTCTCCTGCCCTCTCGCGACACCGTGCTGTACGGCACCCTGCCGCTCTCGCTGGCCACGATGGCGGCTATACTGGTGGCGCTCGGCGTCACTGCTGCTGTCCGACGCATCCGATTGACGTCCCGCGCGCCGAGCCGCTGACCCCGGAGGAGCCTCCAAACCGTGACCAACACCGTGCCCAAGATCCTCATCGTCGGTGGCGGATACGCAGGCTTCTACACGGCCTGGAAGCTCGAGAAGCTCCTGCGCAAGGGCGAGGCCGACGTGACGATCGTCGACCCGCTGCCCTACATGACGTACCAGCCGTTCCTCCCCGAGGTCGCCGCCGGCTCCATCGAGGCGCGCCACTCAGTGGTGGCACTGCGTCGTCACCTCAAGAAGACGAAGGTCGTCGCCGCCAAGGTCACCGGCATCAGCCACGCGAACAAGGTCGCGACGATCACGCCCATCGCGGGGGATCCGTACGAGCTCGAGTACGACCAGATCGTCGTCACCGCGGGCGCCGTGTCGCGCACCTTCCCGATCCCCGGCATCGCCGACAACGCGATCGGCCTGAAGACCATCGAGGAGGCCGTCGCGATCCGCGACCGCCTGATGTCGAACTTCGACAAGGCCTCGACCCTCCCCGCCGGCCCGGAGCGCGACCGCCTCCTCACCGTCGTGGTCGTCGGCGGCGGCTTCGCGGGCATCGAGGTGTTCGCCGAGCTGCGCTCGCTGGCCTCGTCGCTGGTGAAGAGCTACCCGGAGCTGACGTTCGACGACACGCACTTCCACCTCATCGAGGCGATGGGGCGCATCATGCCCGAGGTGTCGCTGAAGACGAGCGAGTGGGTGCTGAAGAACCTCGCCCAGCGCGGCGCCGCCGTGCACCTCGACACGCAGGTGACCGGCGCGATCGACGGCAACATCGAGCTGTCCACCGGAGAGACGATCCCCAGCGACCTGATCATCTGGACGGCCGGCGTCATGGCGAACCCGACGGTGGTGCGCGGCGGCGACCTGCCCGTCGAGGAGCGCGGTCGCATCCAGACCCGCGCCGACCTGCGCGTGGGCACCGCCGAAGAGGTCGTCGAGGGCGCGTGGGCGGCCGGTGACGTGTCCGCCGTGCCTGACCTGTCCGGCGGCGGCGTGGGCGGCTACTGCGTGCCCAACGCGCAGCACGCGGTGCGCCAGGCCAAGCTCCTTGCGAAGAACCTGGTCGCGGTGCTCCGCGGCGAGGTGCCCCGCGAGTACTTCCACAAGAACCTCGGCGCCGTCGCGGGCCTGGGCCTGTGGGTCGGTGTCTTCCAGTCCGGCAACCTCGCCCTCAAGGGACCGATCGCGTGGCTCGCGCACCGCGGCTACCACGGCCTGGCCATGCCGTCGTGGGAGCGCAAGTGGCGCGTGCTGTGGGGCTGGTGGAACAACTTCTGGCTCGGCCGCGACATGGTGAACCTGTCCACGGTGCAGAACCCCCGCTACGTCTTCGAGGAGTTCGCGGCGCGCCCGCGCCCGGTCCAGCCCGCGATCACGCCGCCGGCCGAGCCGCGCGGGGCGGGCAAAGCCGCGGACAAGCCCGAGAAGGTCGTCGCCGACAAGGTCACCGCCGAGAAGAAGACCGCGAAGGCCGGCGCCGCGCGCTGACACCGCTACCGTGGAGGAGTCGCGCAGGCGCGGCGCCCCCGTAGCCCAATCGGCAGAGGCAGGCGACTTAAAATCGCTTCAGTCTGGGTTCGAGTCCCAGCGGGGGTACGTGTTCGAAGTGCTCGCCGACGACCCCGAGGCGCGGCTCCACTGGTCGGCGTGCGTGCGGGACGCGGCATCCGGCACCGTCCTCTGGTCGTACCACGCTGACCGCGTGCTGCCGACGGCGTCGGTCGGAAAGGTGCTGCTGCTCGTCGAGATCGCCCGTCGGTTCGCCGGGGGGGAGCTCGACCGGCGTGCACTCGTCGACCGAGGGGACGAGCCGGTCGCCGATTCGGGCCTATGGCAGGTGATGGATGCCGCATCCCTCACGGCGTCCGATGCCGCGCGACTGGTCGGCGCGGTGAGCGACAACCTCGCGACGAACGCGCTCCTCGATCTCGTCGGACTCGACGCGGTCTCCCGCACGACGGCCGCACTCGGACTCGCCGACTGCGCGCTGCTCGACCGCGTGCGCGACGAGCGGGGGCCGCAGCATCCGCCGATGCTGTCGCGGGGGAGTGCCGCCGAGCTCGCCGGACTGGCCGCACGGCTCCATCGCGGCGACGTCGTCGATCCCGGCGTGAGCGCCGAGGTGACCGGCTGGCTCGCGCTGGGCACCGACCTGTCCATGGCCGCCGGTGCGTTCGGGCTCGACCCCCTCGCGCACCGGGAGCCCGATCGCGGGATCCGGCTGTGGAACAAGACCGGCACCGATGCCGGGGTCCGCGCCGACGTCGGCGTGGTCGCGGCGGGCGGGCGGTCGCTCGCATTCGCCGCGATCGCGCACTGGCCTGATCACGGCTCGCCGGGTACGCGCGACGACGTGCTCGCGGCCATGCGCGCGTTCGGCGACGGCCTGCGCGCACGACTCGCCGCGTGATCCTCGGGAGGGGACGGATGCCGGTACCGCCGGGGCTTAGGCTGGGGCCCATGCGCGCGCACCCGGAGCGGGCCGTATGAGCCTCGACCTGCTGTCCTCGCACACGGCGGCGGAGCCCTGGAAGGATCCAGGGTCCTACTGGGGTGCCCTGACCCAGGCGGTGTCGGGGATCTCCGGCCCGGTCGCCGCCCTCAGCCTTCCCGCCCTGCGCTACAACGCGCTCGACATGGTGGTGCGCGCCGGCGGCGTGCCCATCCGCGTGGCGAGCAAGTCGGTCCGCGTGCGCGAGGTGATCGATGCGACGCTCGCGATGGCCGGGTATCACGGCATTCTCGCCTTCACCCTGCCCGAGGCGCTGTGGCTCGCAGAGACCCATGACGACGTCGTGCTCGGCTACCCGACCGCGGATCGCGCGGCGATCGCCGCTCTCGTCGCCGACGAGCGCGCCGCCGCGCGGGTCACGCTCATGGTCGACGACCTCGCCCAGCTCGACCTGATCGACGCCATCGCCGCGCCGCACACGCGGCCCGAGATCCGGCTCGCGATCGACGCCGACGCATCGTGGCAGGCTCCCGGCCTCGGACACATCGGGGTGTTCCGCTCCCCGGTCCACCAGCCCGGCGAGGTCGCGGCCCTCGGCCGGGCGATCGCCGCGCGACCGGGCTTCCGGCTCGTCGGACTGATGATGTACGAGGCGCAGATCGCCGGCCAGGGCGACGCCACGGGATCGGGCGACCAGGTCATCCGCTGGATGCAGCGGCGCTCCTCGGCCGAACTGCTGCAGCGGCGGGGGGAGATCGTCGCGGCACTGCGCGACGTGGCGCCCCTCGAGTTCGTCAACGGCGGCGGTACCGGATCGCTCGAGTACACGGCAACCGATCAGGCCGTCACCGAGCTCACCGCCGGCAGCGGCCTGCTCGCCGGGCACCTCTTCGACGGCTACCGCTCGTTCGATCTCGCGCCCGCGGCCGCGTTCGCCCTCGAAGTGGTGCGCAAGCCCCAGGACGACATCGCCACCGTCCTCGGCGGCGGATGGATCGCCTCCGGCCCGGCGGTCGCTTCGCGTCAGCCCCTGCCGGTGTGGCCTCCTGGCCTGCAGACCATGTCGCGCGAAGGCGCGGGCGAGGTGCAGACCCCGCTGAAGGGGGCCGCCGCACGCGACCTGAAGGTCGGCGACCGCGTGTGGTTCCGGCATTCCAAGAGCGGCGAGCTCGCGGAGCGCGTCGATCGCTACCACGTCGTGGACGGCGCGGACCTCGTCGGCGAGGTCCCCACCTACCGCGGCGAAGGAAAGGCATTCCTGTGACACGACCCGGCGGAACGTGGCAGAACTGGGCGAGGTCCGAGTCCGTGCGGCCGCGACGGGTCGAGTTCCCCCGCACGGCCGAGGCCGTCCAGCGCGCGGTGTCCGCCGCCGCGGCGCAGGGCATCCCGGTCAAGGCGGTGGGCGCGGGCCACAGCTTCACCGGCATCGCCGTCGCGCCCGGCGTGCTCCTGGATCTCTCCGACCTGACGGGCCTCGTCCACGTCGACGTCGAGCGCTCTCGCGTGACGCTGCGCGCGGGCACGCGCCTTCACGAGGTCCCGACGCTGCTCGCCCCCTACGGCCTCGCGATGGAGAACCTGGGCGACATCGACCGCCAGTCGATCTCCGGTGCCATTTCGACGGGCACGCACGGCACCGGCGCGCGCTTCGGCGGCATCGCCGCGCAGGTCGTCGGCGCGACGCTCGTCACGGCATCGGGCGACCTGCTCGCCGTGAACGAGCACGAGAACCGGGAGCTCATCCCGGCGGTCGCGCTCGGCCTCGGCGCGCTCGGGATCCTCGTCGACGTCACGGTGCAGTGCGTCCCCGCGTTCGTGCTGCACGCCGTCGAGCAGCCCGAGGACCTCGTCACGGTGCTCGACGGCCTGGAAGCACGTGTCGCCGAGGCCGATCACTTCGAGTTCTACTGGTTCCCGCACACCGACCGTGCCATGACGAAGACCAACACCCGCCTCCCCGAGAGCGCGCCGCGGCATCCGCTCCCGCCCCTCGGGAAGTGGATCGACGACACCCTCGTGGGCAACGGCCTGCACCAGGTCGCGTGCACCGTGGCCAAGACGATCCCCGCGACCATCCCGCGCATCAACCGCCTGTCGGTGAAGATGTGGGGCAACCGGGAGTTCACGGATGCCTCGCACCGCGTCTTCGCGACCTCCCGGTCCGTCCGCTTCCGCGAGATGGAGTACGCCCTGCCCGTCGAGAACCTGCGACCGGCCTTCGACGCGATGCGTGCACTCGTGGACGACCGAGGGTGGCGGATCTCGTTCCCCGTCGAGGTGCGATTCGCCGCCGCCGACGACCGGTGGCTGTCGACTGCACACGGACGCGATTCGGCCTACATCGCCGTGCACCGCTACTGGCGCGAGGACCCGCGGGAGTACTTCGAGGCCGTCGAGCAGATCATGCTGGCCTTCGACGGACGACCGCATTGGGGCAAGATGCACACGCTGGATGCGTCGATCCTGCGCGAGCGGTACCCCCGATTCGACGACTTCACGGCGCTGCGCGATCGCTGGGATCCCGACCGCCTCTTCGCCAATCCCTACCTCGAACGCGTGCTCGGTGGGTAACGGCTGAGAGTCCTCGACACCGGCTCATGCGCCGACGGCCGCCGTCGCTAGGATGAGGGAAACCTCGAACGGAGTCACGGTTATGTGGGAAGTGCTGATCCCGGTGGTGATCGTGGTGGCGTTGATCGCCATCGCGGGGATCTACCTGTGGGCGACATACAACTCGCTCGTTCAGCTCAACGTCCGTGTCGACGAGGCCTGGAGCGACATCACCGTCCAGCTCAAGCGGCGGGCGGACCTGCTGCCCAACCTCATCGAGGCCGTGAAGGGCTACGCCGCGCACGAGAAAGCCGTCTTCGAGAACGTGACGCGTGCCCGGGCCGAGACCCTCACCGCCGGCGGTCCTGCCGAGGCCGGGGTCGCCGAGGGGCACATGCAGCAGGCGCTGCGATCGCTGTTCGCCGTGGCGGAGGCATACCCCCAGCTGCAGGCCAGTCAGAACTTCCTCCAGCTGCAGCAGTCGATCGTCGACACCGAGGACAAGATCCAGGCCTCCCGCCGCTTCTACAACGGCGGCGTGCGCGAGCTGAACACCAAGATCAAGGTGTTCCCCAACAACCTCTTCGCCCGCAATCTGGGCTTCCACGAGCGCGAGTTCTTCGAGGTGATCGACGGCGCTGCGATCTCGGAGCCGCCGCGCGTGCAGTTTTGACGCGAGCCGGATGTGCATGACCTGACCCGCGAGCAGGCCCGCCGCATCGCGGTGCGCGCTCAGCTGCTCGGGGCAGAGCGTCCGGCGGGCATCGTCGAGACGGTCGACGCCCTCACCGTCGTGAACATCGAGCCGACCGCCGCCGTGGCGCCGAGCGCCGATCTCATCCTGTGGTCGCGCCTCGGCTGGCCCTATCAGCCGGCCGATCTGACGCGCCTCGTCGAAGAGGATCGCGCTCTGTTCGAGTGGGGCGGCTTCTACCGCACGATGGCCGATCTGCCGCTGCTGCGGCCAGAGATGGCCGGCCGCCCCCGGTCCCGCGAGGCGCGTGACTGGCTCGCTGCGAATGCGGTGTTCCGCCAGGAGGTCATGGACCGGCTCCGAGCCGACGGTCCGCTCCGGCCCGCCGAGATCCCCGACACCGCGCAGGTGTCGTGGCGCTCGTCGGGGTGGACGAACAACCGCAACACGCTGCAGATGCTGGAGATGCTCGTGCTGCACGGCGACGTGGCGATCGCCGCGCGCGACGCGGGTGGGCGACTGTTCGATCTGGCCGAGCGCGTCTACCCGACGGACGTTCCCGAGGTATCCGCCGAGGATGCGGCGCGCGAGCGTGCGGAGCGCCGGCTGACGTCGCTGGGGATCGCCCGGCCGAAGAGCCTCGCACAGCCCATCGAGCCGATCGATGTCGGGTCCGTGGGGGAGGAGGCGTCGGTCGAGGGCACCGCCGGCATCTGGCGTGTCGATCCGGCGGCCGTCGACGAGGTCGCGGACTTCTCGGGCCGCACCGCGGTCCTGTCCCCGTTCGACCGGCTGGTGTTCGATCGGCGGCGTCTCGAGGAGCTGTTCGACTACGAGTATCTGCTCGAGATGTACAAGCCCGCGGCGAAGCGGCGCTGGGGCTACTTCGCGCTGCCGATCCTGCACGGCGACCGGTTCGTGGGAAAGCTCGACGCGAAGGCGGATCGCAAGGGCGGCGTGCTCGTCGTCAACGCGGTGCACGAGGACGCGCCGTTCGATCCCGCGACCGCGCGCGCCGTCGACGGTGAGATCCGCGACCTCGCGCGCTGGCTCGGGCTCGAGGTGCGGGGCCTGCCGGAGGCGTGATCAGCGCACCGACAGCACCATCTCATCGCCGGTGAACGTCACGGATCCGCGCAGGGCCCAGTCGTCGGCCCGATAGGTGTACGACGCCGTCCCGCCGGAGCGCGACGGGCCCGTCGCCGTCGCGACGATCACGCCGCCCGTCGCATCGAAGCCGGTGCCGTCGGGGGACAGGGTCACCTCGGGACGCTCGTCGATGCGGAACGCGATGCTCTCGAGCGCGGTGAGATCGGCCGCCCACGGCACGCGGATGCCGCAGTTCTCGGGCACCTCGGACGCGTCCACGGTGCACGCGTCGACGTACGCGTCGAGCTGCTCCTGTGCCAGCGCGGTGGCCTCCGGCGCGAGAGCGGCGTCGAGCTCGACGACCAGCACCTCGCCGCCGCCGATCACATCCGCCGTCTGGGTGCCCGCAAGGATGCCGCGGGGCGCCGCTTCGACGACGTACCGGGCAGGCGGCAGGTCGAGGTCGGTGTCTGCCGGCAGGAGCGCGTCTCCCACCCACGCCGCGTCGCCCGGACTCGTGTCCACGCGCAGCGTCGCAAGGGACTCCGGCGCCACGGCCCAGCCGCCGTCTCGCGCCGTGAGGACGACCGCGATGGGGTGCCGCGTGCCGCCGAGGTCGGCCTCCGCCCTCACGACCGCACGGCCCTCGGTCGTGTCGACCGACTCGATCCGCGGATCGCGGAGGTACACGCCCGCCGATGCGAAGGCCGCACGCGCGGCGTCGTCCAGCGGGGCGGCGAGCGCTGCGTCGACGGCGTCGGCATCGCCGGCCTCGAGCGCGCGCAGGTACGACAGAGCCGCGGCATCCGCCGTGTCGGGACGCGACGAGAGCCACCAGACGCCGGTCGCGGCCACCGCAGCGAGGACCACCGCACCGACGACGATGCCGACGATCGCCCCGTGCTTCACGGTTCCACGCTAGCGGGCTCCTCGGAGGACAGCGCGACGGGCTCGGGCGCACCTGCTTCGTGGCGGGATGCCTCGGGCAGGGCGCCCGCGAGATCCTCGACGGCGTCGCCCCACCCCGAGACCGAGATGCGCTCCAGAGACTGCCACCGCGCCGCCGCGCGGAGCTCGTCGGCGACGCGGGCCTCGGCATCCGCCGGCCGGCCGTGCTCCCACCATGCGGACTGGACGCGCAGCGTCGAGGCGGCGCGATCGGCCTTGA
>NZ_JAYRDE010000010.1:0-402 GCF_041909575.1 Microbacterium sp.
GCGCGGCTGTCCCGCGTGCCTCGATCCTCGCTCCCACGTCCAGCACGCCCGGACCCTCGACATCCGCAGGCGCCACCCGCACCACCACGTCGACGCTCACTGCACGGGCCTCGGTGCCGACGTCGAGCCGCGACGCGCGCGCATCGAACGCGAACGAGCCGTCTGCGCGACGCTCGACCTTCCCCACCACCGTCGCATGCACGGCGAGTGCGCGGCCGTTCATCACGTCGGGGCCGGCGGCGGCGTCGCGCGCAGGCTGGGCGTAGGCGACGTGGGATGCCGCGGCAGCGCCGGCGGCCAGTGCCAGCACCACGACGACCGCACCCGCGCGCGCCGTGGGCGGGGGGGGGGCGCCCGCCCCCCCCAGGGCCCCCCCCCCCGCCGCGCGCCGCGCCCCCCCCC
>NZ_JAYRDE010000010.1:412-45561 GCF_041909575.1 Microbacterium sp.
GACCAGAGGCACCAGCCCAGCGCGGCGAGCGTCGCCGCCCAGAGACCGGCGGCCGCCGCCGCGGCCACCGCCGGCCACAGCGTGGTCGCCAGCGCCGCCGCCCACGCCACGGCGGCGACCGGGACCAGGCGGAGCGCCAGGCGCAGCGGCACCCTCACAGCGTCACCAGGTCGCGGAGCGACTCCAGCATCTTGTCGCCGATGCCCGGCACCGCGAGCAGGTCCTCGACGGCGGTGAAACCTCCGTTCGCCTCCCGCCAGTCGATGATCCGCTGCGCCAGCGCCGGCCCGATCCGCGGCAGCGTGTCGAGAGCGGCCAGGTCGGCGCTGTTGAGATCGACGAGATCGTCGCCGGAGCCTGCGTCCGCCGCCGCCCCCGCGCCGCCCCCCTCCTGCGGCGCCTCGCCGACCACAGGCACGTGCAGCTGCTCGCCGTCGGACAGCGGCCGCGCGAGATTCACCGCGCCGCCCTCGGCGTCCTTCGCGAACCCGCCCGCCGCGGCGATCGCGTCCACCACGCGCGCGCCGCTGCCGAGGACGTACAGTCCGGGCGCGGCGACGGCGCCCGACACATGGACGTACAGAGCGGCCGGGGTCGCGGCATCCGTCTGCTGCTCGTCGATGCTCACGTGCTCGACGGGAGCGGAGGCTCCGCGGAAGATGCCGATCGCGACCGTGACCGCGAGCGCGGCGATCACGAGCACCACCGCGGCGCCCAGCCCGAGGCGGCGCCGGGGGGCGGCGCGGTCGGGTTCGGCATCCGCGGTCACCCACCCACGGTAGGGACGCGCGGACCGAGGTCCGGCGGGTCAACGCGCCGCTGGGGAGGGATCCCCGAGTCGCCGGCTCGGTGGAGGAGCCGGCGTCAGTGGGTGCTGAAGCTGACCACCTTCGGCGGGCGCACGACCGCGCGGGTGATCTCGCGTCCGGCGAGCGAGCGCACCACGCGCTCGTCCGCGCGCGCGAGGCGCTCCAGCTCGGCGGCGTCGATACGGGCCGGGACCTGCAGCGTCGCGCGCACCTTGCCGTCGATCTGCACGACCGAGGTCACGGTCTCCTCGACGAGCAGGGTCGGGTCGGCGCTGCGCCACGGCACGAGGCCGACGAAGCCGTCGTAGCCGAGGATCTCCCACATCTCCTCCGCGGTGTGCGGAGCGAACAGGTCGAGCACCATCGCGGTGACCTCGGCGGCCTCGCGGACAGCGGGGTCGGCGGGGCCGGCACCGATGTCGATGGCCTTGCGGGTGGCGTTCACGAGCTCCATCAGCCGTGCGACGACGACGTTGAACTTCGTCTGCTCGACGAGGCCCGGCGCGTCGGCCAGCAGGCGATGGGTGACGCGGCGCAGGGCCGGGTCGCCCTCGGCCCAGATCACGTCGGGATCGCTCGCGACATCCTTCGCGACGCGCCACGCGCGGGCGAGGAACTTCTGGGCGCCGGTCGTCGAGACGTCCTCCCAGTTGATGTCGTCCTCGACGGGGCCGGCGAACGCGATGGCGACGCGGACGACGTCGGCGCCGGGATCCACCATGCTGGCGGCGAACTCGACGAGGTTGCCCTTGCTCTTGGACATCTTCGAGCCGTCCAGCAGCACCATGCCCTGGTTGATGAGGCTCGTGAAGGGCTCGGTGAACTCGATGAGACCCATGTCGAAGAGGACCTTGGTGATGAAGCGCGCGTAGAGCAGGTGCAGGATCGCGTGCTCGACGCCGCCGATGTAGGAGTCGACCGGCGCCCACTTGTCCGCCTCCCGCGACGGGAAGGCCTGCGTCGGGTCGTCGGCCGCCAGGAAGCGGAGGAAGTACCACGAGCTGTCGACGAACGTGTCCATCGTGTCGGCGTCGCGGAGCGCGGGCTCCCCCGTCTCGGGGTCGGTCGTCGCCATCCACTCGGCCGCGCCGCCCAGCGGAGAGGTGCCCTTCGGGGCGAGATCGAGGCCCTTCGCGTCGGGCAGGCGCAGCGGGAGCTGCTCGTCGGGCACCGGCACGATCCGGCCGTCGGCGGTGTGGATCATCGGGATGGGCGTGCCCCAGAAGCGCTGGCGCGAGATCAGCCAGTCGCGCAGCCGGTACGACTTCGCCGCGCGGCCGGTGCCCGCGGCATCCAGCTGCTCGATCACACGGGCGATCGCGTTGCGCTTGGAGAGACCGTCGAGCGCGCCGGAGTTGATCATCCGGCCGTCGCCGGTGAGCGCGATGCCCGTGACGGCGGGGTCGATGTCGGCCAGCGTCTGCTCGTCGACGCCCGGGTCGATCGGCACGCCGTCGTCGTCGAGCTCGATCACCGGGATCGCGCCGGTGATGGGCGCGGTGGTGTCGACCACGGTCCGGACCGGCAGCCCGAAGGCCCGGGCGAAGTCGAGGTCGCGCTGGTCGTGCGCGGGAACGGCCATCACCGCGCCGTGGCCGTAGTCGGCCAGCACGTAGTCGGCGGCCCAGATCGGCAGGCGCTCGCCGTTGACGGGGTTGACCGCGTACCGGTCGAGGAAGACGCCCGTCTTGGGGCGGTCGGTGCTCTGGCGCTCGATGTCGGTCTCGCGCTGCACCCGCTCCAGGTAGTCCTGGAACTTCATGCGCACCTCCGCGGAGGACCCCGCGGCAAGCTCCGCGGCCAGATCGCTGTCGGGGGCGACCACCATGAACGTCGCGCCGTACAGCGTGTCGGGGCGGGTCGAGAACACCGTGACCTTCTCGGCGCGGCCCTCGATCTCGAAGTCGATGTCAGCGCCCACCGAGCGGCCGATCCAGTTCCGCTGCATGCGGATGACCTTCTGCGGCCAGAACCCCTCGAGCTGGTTCAGGTCGTCGAGCAGGCGGTCGGCGTACTCGGTGATCTTGAAGTACCACTGGGTGAGCTTCTTCTTGACGACCTCGGCGCCGCAGCGCTCGCAGTGCCCGTCGACGACCTGCTCGTTCGCGAGCACGGTCTGGTCGTTCGGACACCAGTTGACCGGGCTCTCCTTGCGGTAGGCCAGGCCGCGCTCGTACAGGCGCTGGAACAGCCACTGGTTCCAGCGGTAGTACTCGGGGTCGCTGGTGTGGAGCACGCGGCTCCAGTCGTACGAGGTGCCGAAGTTCTGCAGGCTCGCGCGCTGCTGCGCGATGTTCGCGTACGTCCACTCGCGTGGGTCGGCGCCGCGCTGGATCGCGGCGTTCTCGGCGGGAAGCCCGAAGGAGTCCCACCCGATCGGGTTCAGGACGTTGTAGCCGCGGTGCCGCCAGAAGCGAGCCACCGTGTCGACGTAGGCGTAGTTCTCGGCGTGCCCCATGTGCATGTCGCCCGACGGGTACGGGAACATGCCCAGCACGTACTTGCGCGGACGCGTGTCGCCCTGATCGCCCGCCTTGAACGGGTCGGCGGCCGTCCACCGCGCCTGCCACTTCTGCTGGATGGCATAGGCGTCGAAGCCCCCGCCTTCTGCGGGCACGGCGGTGTCGGGCGGGAGGGTCTGTGACACGGGGGAACCAATCGAACGGATGCCGGAGACGCGCGCGGGCGCGAATCTCCAGGGTACCGGAACCCGGCCGTCACCAGCCGGGCGGCAGCGACGCACCGATGGCGGCGAGCGGCCCGCGGGCCTTGATGCCCACCTCGGCGACCTCGGCCGCGGCATCCGATCTCCACGTGATCCCCCCGCCCGCCCCGACGTATGCACCGCCCGGGTGCACCACGATCGAGCGGATGACCATGGCGAGGTCGAGTGCGCCGTCCGTGCCGATCCAGCCGAAGCAGCCCGCGAAGACGCCGCGCGGTCCGCCCTCGAGCCGGTGCAGGATCGTCATCGCCGACAGTTTGGGCGCTCCGGTCATGCTCCCCGCGGGAAAGGCCGCGTCGAGCAGGTCGCCGACGGCGACGCCCGCGGTGAGCCTGCCGGACACGGTGCTGACGAGCTGATGCACCGCTGGATACGACTCCACCTCGAGCAGGCCGTCCACGCCGACGGAGCCCGGCTCGCTCACGCGCGACAGGTCGTTGCGCATGAGATCGACGATCATGACGTTCTCGGCCCGCTCCTTCTCGCTGGTCCGCAGCTCCTCCGCTAACGCCGCGTCGGCCTGCGCATCGGTCCCGCGCGGCCGGGTTCCCTTGATGGGACGCGTGCGCACGACGCCGTCGGCGACCTCGAGGAACCGCTCCGGGCTCGCACTCGCGAGCGCCACCTCGCCCGTGCGGACGAGGCCGCCGTGGTGCGCGGGTGTGAGCGCGCGCAGTCGCCGGTACGCCGCTGTCGCGTCGACGTCGCCGTCGATCTCGAATCGCGTCGTGAGGCACAGCTGGTAGGCGTCTCCTGCCCGGATCGCCGCGCGGCACTGCGCGATGAGATCGGCGTACTGCCCGGGCGCATGGCGCGAGCGGGCGGTGGCGGCGCGCGGGGCGCCGGGGACAGCGGGATCGGCAGGGTCGATCCGATCGATCGAGGCCGCGAGCGCGTGCGCCTCGCCCGCGGGACCCACCGCCCAGGCCCGACGCTCGGTGTGGTCGAAGGCGACGAACCTCGTCACCCGCAGCCAGGCCTGGCGAGGCATCCGGTCGTCGAAGTCCGCCGGCGCTCCGGCACGGGCGGCCGCGTCGTCGTAGCCGAGCCAGCCCACCCAGCCGCCTCGGAAGGGCCCCGCCGGCCACGGCTCGCCCGCCTGGGCCTGGCAGACGATCTCTCGCACGCGCTCCGGACCGGTCTCGGCGGTTCCCGCTCCCACCCAGCTCCAGCCGGTCGTGGCGTCGGGCCCCGCGTCGAGCCAGAAGGAGTGTTCCGCCGCCGCGTACAGCGCGTCGTGGACGGATGCCGGATCCACCCACGCCGTCAGCTCGACGGCGATGAGCGGCTCCGACATGTTCCCAGGCTAGACGGGGCGACCGCGTTCTAGGCTCATGGCGTGAACGACTTCCTGACGTGGCTGCTCGACGCCGTGCAAAGCGTCGACCCGGTCGTCAGGACCCTCATCGCCGGCATCGCGATCATGCTCGAGACGAGCGTGCTCGTGGGTCTGCTCGTGCCCGGCGACACGGTGGTCATCGTCGCCGCGACCGCGGTGGCCTCGCCCCTCGAAGGGCTGATCCTGGCGGTCGCTGTCATCGTCGGCGCGCTCGTCGGCGAGAGCATCGGCTTCGCGCTGGGTCGGTTCCTCGGCCCGAAGATCCGGCACTCCGCGCTCGGCCGGCGGCTCGGCGAGGCGAACTGGGAGAGGTCGGAGCGGTATCTGCGCCGCCGCGGCGGTCCCGCCATCTTCATCTCGCGGTTCCTCCCCGTGCTGCATTCGCTCGTCCCGCTCACCGTCGGCATGAGCGGCTACCCCTACCGGCGGTTCCTCGCCTGGACCGTGCCGGCGTGCGTCGTCTGGGCCTCGTTCTACGTCTCGGTGGGTGCGGCCGCCGCCGGAACCTACCGCGAGCTGTCCGACCAGCTGCACTATGCGGGGTACATCTTCGTCGGGATCATCGTCTTCTTCCTGGTCCTCGTCTTCGTGACGAAGAAGATCATCGAGCGCGCCGAGCGCAAGCACCTCGACCACTCCCACGAGCAGGATCCGGTCGAGCCTCACGCAGGCGGCATCGAGGAGGACATGAAAGACTGAGGTGATGCCCGAGACCGTCACGCCGCCGGCCAGCACCAAGGTGCTGTGGTTCGCTCGCCTCGAGTACCGCTTCCACTCCTGGCGGGAGCGGCGTGCCCGCCGTCGCGGCCAGACCCCCACCGTCACGCCCTTCCCCGGCTACGCCGGCCCCGACTGGGTGCGCGTCCTCGGCCGCGTGATGATCGTCCCCCCGACGAAGCAGAACGAGTCGGGCGAGTACGCGAGCGTGCGCGGCTGGCGCAGCTTCGTCGCCGTCCCGATCGGCTACGCGCAGGTGACCGTCACGATCGCCGGCGTCGACCACGAGGTCGTCGCCGACCGCGGCGGAGTGATCGACGTGCGTCTCCCCGCCGTCCTCGAACCCGGCTGGCAGACGTTCACGATGACCGTCGAGGACGGCGAGCCCGTCGAGACGCGCGCGTTCGTCGTCGCGCCGGAGGTGCACTTCGGCGTGGTCTCGGACGTCGACGACACCGTGATGGTGACCGCCCTTCCCCGCCCGCTGCTCGCGGCATGGAACTCCTTCGTCGTGGACGAGCACGCACGCCAGCCCGTGCCGGGCATGGCCGTGCTCATGGAGCGGGTCGTCCGCGAGAACCCCGGTGCGCCGGTGGTCTACCTCTCGACCGGTGCGTGGAACATCGCGCCGACCCTGATGCGGTTCCTGCGCCGGCACCTGTTCCCGCCCGGCGCGCTGCTGCTCACCGACTGGGGGCCCACGCACGACCGCTGGTTCCGCAGCGGCAAGGCGCACAAGCTCTCGAACCTGCGCCGGCTCGCCGAGGAGTTCCCGCACGTGCGCTGGCTGCTCGTCGGCGACGACGGACAGCACGACGACGAGCTCTACACGACGTTCGCGGCGGAGCATCCCGGCAACGTCGTCGGCGTCGCGATCCGTCGCCTCTCCCCCGCCGAGGCCGTGCTCGCCGGCGGCCGTACGGCCGTCAACGACCACAGCGCGGCGCGTGTGCCCTGGGTGACGGAATCGGACGGCGCGGGCCTGCTCGAACGCCTCGAGGATGTCGGAGTCGTCCCGCGCTGACGTCGGAACCCGCGCGTAGGCTGACCGCATGTGCGGACGCTTCGTGGTGGCAAGTGCCGGATCCGACCTCGTCGGAGTCCTTCGCGTCGACGTCGAGGGCGATGACCTGCCCGAGCCGTCCTACAACGTGGCGCCCACCGCGCAGGTCGCGATCGTCCTCGACTCGGTGAAGGAGGAGCTCCCCGTCCGGCGGCTCGAGAGCGCACGATGGGGCCTCGTCCCCGGCTGGGCGAAAGACGTCAAGATCGGCGCACGAGCGTTCAACGCCCGCTCCGAAGAGCTCGAGGACAAGCCGATGTTCCGCAGCGCGCTCGAGAAGCGTCGGGCGGTGGTCCCGACCTCCGGGTACTACGAGTGGAAGACCGTCGACGGGGCGAAGATCCCGCATTACATCCACCCCGCCGACGACTCCCCGCTGTTCATGGCGGGGCTCTACGAGTGGTGGCGCGACAAGTCCAAGGCCGACGACGACCCGACGCGATGGCTGCTGAGCTTCACGATCCTCACCCGTGACTCCATCGGCCGGCTCGGCTCGATCCACGATCGCATGCCGCTCTTCCTCGATCCCGACCACGCCGACGCGTGGCTCGACCCGACCACCGAGAACGTGCGCGACGTGCTCGACGCCGCGATCGATGCCGCACCCGCGCTGGCCGAGACGCTCGACGACCACGTCGTCTCGCGCGCCGTCGGCAACGTGCGCAACAACTCCCCCGCGCTCATCGAGCCCGCCGACGGCTGAGAGCCGCGGACGGCGCGCGTGCGTATCCTCGTACGGTGACGATCGCGCCTCCGACGACCCGCGTGCTCGACGCCGCCGCGTGGCAGGGCCTCGAGCGCGCGCACGCGGCGCGCGCCGATGCGCTGACGGCTGCGCACCGCGATCGCGCTGGCCGTGGCGAGAAGCATCCGGTCGAGGACTTCCTGTTCACCTACTACTCGTACAAGCCGGCCGTCCTGCGGCGGTGGCATCCCGGAGCGGGCGTGGAGCTCGCGGATGCCGCGGCCACGCTGCGCGCGCAGTGGCGCGGGTACGCGCCCGGCCAGGCGCCCGCCTCGCTCGTCGTGGACGAGGAGGCGTGGCGCTCCGCGAACGCCGTGCTCGTGACCGGCATCGCCCGCATCCTCCGGGCGACCGCGGGCCGTGCCGCGGGCTTCGGATGCTTCGGACTCCACGAGTGGGCGATGGTCTATCGCGAGGCCGATCACCGCCATGGCGTGCCGCTGCGGCTGGGCCAGGCGGGCACCGACGCGGTCGTCGAGGCCCACGACCTGCGGTGCACGCACTTCGACGCATTCCGCTTCTTCACCGCCGCGGCGGTGCCCCGCAACCGCCGCGTGCCGACGCGGGAGAGCCAGGCGGAGCTCGAGCAGCCCGGCTGCCTCCATGCGGGGATGGACCTCTACAAGTGGGCGATCAAGCTCGGTCCCCTGGTGCCGGGCGACGTGCTGCTCGACGCGTTCGAGCTGGCGCGCGACATCCGCACCCTCGACATGCGCGCGTCGCCCTACGACCTCGAAGCGTGGGGGTACGCGCCGGTCGCGATCGAGACGTCCGAGGGCAAGGCAGAGTACGTCCGCGCGCAGCGCGGCTTCGCCGAGCGCGGGCAGGTCATCCGGTCGCGGCTGCTCGAGATCATCGGATCGGACTGACTCAGCCCACCGGTTCGCAGTCGCCGCACGGGATGAGTCCGCGGCCGTCGGCGGCCAGGCCCAGCCGCATCTCGACGACGCGCGTCGCCGCGTCGTCGAGGCGCTCGGCGGGCAGCGCTCCGGACTCGACGGCGGCCACGATGCCGTCGACGGTGCGGGTCGCCGTCTGCGCGTCCGAGAACATCACGCCGAGCACGAGGTCGTTTCCCGCGGCGAGAGCCGCGACGGCATTGCCCACGGGATCCTGGTAGCGCGCATCGCCCGAGGCCTGCAGCATGCCGAGGTCGTCGGTGACGGCGACGCCGTCGAATCCGAGCTCCTCGCGCGCGATCCGGTGCCATTCGGCCGACAGGCTCGCCGGCGCGGCATCCACGTCCGTGTAGGCGAGGTGGCCGAACATGAGCAGCGGCGCCCCGGCATCGACACCGGCGCGGAACGGCAGCCCGTCCTGCGCCTCCCACTGCTCCTTCGTCATCGCCGTGGCGGGGATGCCGCGATGCGAGTCCCCCGGAGCCGCGCCGTGACCGGGGAAGTGCTTGAGGGTCGACAGCGCCGCTCCCCCCTCGCCCGTGACGGCCGCGTCCACGCGGTCGGCGGCAGCGTCCGGCGTCGTCCCGAGCGCGCGGCGGTAGATGAACGACCCGGGATCGTCGGTCTCGTCGGCCACGACACCGAAGTTCACGCCTATTCCGGCGCGCTGCACGAGCGCGGCGCGGGCAGCGAACGCGTCGCGCGCTGCGGCCGGCGGTGCGTCCTTGAGGTCGAGGGCCGAGGGGAACGCATCCCACGGCAGCCTCGAGACGTCGCCGCCCTCCTGGTCCACCGCGAGGAGCGGGGGCATGGCGGGGTCGACGGTCAGCGCCGCCGTGACCTCGCGCAGTGCCTGCTCGCTCGAGGGGACGTTGGCGCCCATGAGGATGAAGCCGCCGATGCCGCTGGACTCCATGTACTCCCGCAGCGCCGCGGTGTCGGTGGTCGGGATGTGCCCCATGACGACGGATGCCGCCCTCTCGCGCAGCGACATCCCGGCGACCGCGCGCTGGGCCTCGTCGCGGAGGCCGGGATCGTCCGCGGCCTCGACCCGCACGACGCCCGTCGTCGGCTCGGGCGACGGCTCCGCGTCGGCGGCGGACGCCGCGGCGTCCGGCACCGCAGCCGTCAGCGCGACCGCGACGAGCGCGGCAGCCCATCCCCGACGTCCGGCATCCACCCCGACAGCCTAGGTCGGCGCGATGGATCGTGCATCAATGGCGGGCGACGATGGCTGCGGCATCCGTCCCCGCGGGCAGCACGCCGTACTGCGACCCTCGATCGTCGCCGAGACGCGCGGCGATGAACGCCTCCGCGTCGCGGGACGGGGCGTGGCGCACCATGAGCGACGCCTGGAAGGCCAGGGCGAGGGCCTCGGTGAGCCGTCGGGCCTGCGCCTGAGCGACCGCCGCGTCGGCTCCCTGCAGGCTCCGCATCAGGGCGAGTGCGCGATCGGCGTGGGCATCGAGCACGGCGGACGCCCCGGCGGTCGTCGCGAGCTCGGCGGCGAACGCCTCGGCGGACTCGGGATCCCGGGTCAGCGCGCGCAGCACGTCCAGCGCGATCACGTTGCCCGAGCCCTCCCAGATCGCCATCACGGGCTGCTCGCGGTAGCGCCGGGCGAGCGGGAACGCCTCGGTGTAGCCGTTGCCGCCGAGGCACTCGAGCGCCTCGTAGGCGTGGTGCGGACCGCGCTTGCACACCCAGTACTTCGACACGGGTGCGGCCAGGCGCCGAAGAGCGACGTCGTCGTCGGATGCCTCGGCCTCGAACAGCTGCGCGAGGCGCAGGCCGGTGAGCATGGCAGCCTCCGCCTCGAGCGCGAGGTCGGCGAGCACGGACGTCATCGCGGGCTGGTCGACGAGGGCGGCGCCGAAGGCCTGCCGGCCGTGGGCATGCCACACCGCCTCGGCGACCGACTGGCGCATGCCCGCGGCGGTGCCGAGGACGCAGTCCAGGCGCGTGCGCTGCACCATCTCGATAATCGTCCGCACGCCTCGCCCCGGCTCGCCCAGCACGAAGCCGACGGTGCCGTCGAACTCGACCTCGCCCGACGCGTTCGAGCGGTTCCCGAGCTTGTCCTTCAGCCGCTGCAGGCGGAACACGTTGCGCATGCCGTGCGGCAGCAGTCGCGGCACGAACAGGCACGACAGTCCCTCATCCGTCGAGCCTCGGCGCGTCTGCGCGAGGACGAGGAAGCCGTCGGACATCGGAGCGGAGCAGAACCACTTGTGGCCCGTGAGCTGGTAGGCGTGGCCGCCCATCGACACGCCCACGGTGGTGCCCGCGCGCACGTCCGAGCCGCCCTGCTTCTCGGTCATCGCCATCCCGATGAGCGCGCTGGGCTTCTCCTCGGCCGGGAGCAGCCGCGGGTCGTACGACCGCGAGAGCAGGCGGGGCATCCACTCGTCGGCGACCCACGGCGAGCCCTCGATCGACGCGACAGCGGCGTGCGTCATCGACACCGGGCAGGCGTGGCCCGGCTCGACCTGCGCGAACAGCATGAACGTCGCCGCTCGCGCGACGTGCGCGCCGGGTCGGGGATCCGCCCAGGCCGACGTGTGCGCACCGTGCTCGAGCGCCGCGGAGATCACCCGGTGGTACGACGGGTCGTACTCGACCTCGTCGAGACGGAAGCCCCAGCGGTCGTGAGTGTGCAGCTGCGGGGTGTGGACGTTGGCGAGCTCCGCGTCGCGCTGGAAGTCGAGGGACCCGACGAGGGTGCCTGCCGCACGCAGCCCGGCATCGGCCCAGCCCGCGCCGAACGCGTCGACCGCGGCCACGAGCGGCTCGTTGGACGAGTACTCGTCGATGCCGACCCGCCACGGCGGCTGGTTCTCCACGAAGTGGGTGAACGCTCCGATCACGCGCTGCCCGCGCGCGAACGACGTCATGCGCGCTCCCTGTCGGGCGCGAACGCGAGCGCGAACTGCTCCTCGAACGTCAGCGGCGCCCGGGTGATGATGTCGTGCACGAACTCGAGCTTGTGCCGCACCGGCCCGACGATCGTGAAGGGATACAGGTCGCCGAACCCCATCGCCCGGTTGATGCGGTTGAATCCCTGCGACATCCACTCCCAGTCCGACAGCAGCCGCTGGATCGGCTCGTCCCGGTACGACTCCAGCGGCACGACATCGGTGTCGCGCAGGTTGGTCACCGCGGAGTCGAGATGGATGCCGAGCACCGCCGCCGTCTGGAGCGTCCCGGTGATGTGGAGGTAGTGCGCGAAGGTCTCGGCGAAGTCCTCCCACGGGTGCATCGTGGCGTACTCCGAGATGAAGCTCTCGTGCCAGTCGGCGGGGGCCCCGAGCTTGTAGTGGCGCGAGAGGGCGTCCTTGTAGCTCGCCCGCTCGTCGCCGAACAGCGCGCGGCATTGCGCCCACAGCTCGTCGTCGGTCAGCAGGACGTTCTGGTAGTAGTGGCCGACCTCGTGGCGCAGGTGGCCGAGGATCGTGCGGTAGGGCTCCCCCAGGCGCACGCGCAGCGCCTCGCGCCGGTCGTCGAGGCTCTCGGCGAGATCGATCGAGATGATGCCGTTGGAGTGCCCGATCATCACGGGCTTGCCGTCGGTCAGGCTCGAGATCAGGTCGAACCCCAGTCCGCCCTCCTTGACGTCCCAGGGCACGATGGGCAGGCCGAGGTCGCCGAGCTGCAGCAGGAGCCGCCGCTTGGCCTCCTCGGTCTTCGCGAGCTTCTCGAGCGCGACCGTGTCGTCGGCCGCGGGACGACGTCGCGTGAGCCGGCACGAGAAGCACCGGCCCGCGGGGGCGTCCTCGCGTACGAGCCAGTTGCACGCCCATTCGCGGTTCGAGCAGGTGTACCAGGTCTTGTCGTCGATCTGGACGCGCCCGTGGCGCAGGCCGTGGAACTCGCGCGTCACGATGTGGTACCCGAGCTCCGCCTCGCAGTTGGGGCAGGTCAGGGTGTCGAGGTAGACGAAATGACGGCAGTGCGGACACCGCGGCTGAGAGCTCACGCTCTCACCGTAGCGCCGCGATGCGCCTGTCGGGAGCGGCGGCGCGTCACGACGCCGGCACCAGTCGCAGGCGCAGAAGCAGGTCGTCCCCGGCGCGCGGGGACCCCCGCCCGTCGGTGTTGCCCGTGAGCACCCACAGCGTCCCGTCCGGCGCCAGGACGGCATCCCGCAGCCGCCCCTGCTCGCCCGCCAGGGCAGCCGTCGGCTGGCCGGAGAGCTCGCCGTCCGCGGTGTCGACGAGCCAGAGCCGCTCACCCCGCAGCCCCGCGACGAACACCGTGTCGCCGACGGCGGCGATCCCGCTCGGACTGGCGTCGGAGGTGGCCCAGCTCACGACCGGATCGATCAGCCCGTCCCGACCTGCCTCGCCCTCGACGAGCGGCCAGCCGTAGTTCCCGCCCGGCTCGATGCGGTTGAGCTCGTCCCACGTGTTCTGGCCGAACTCGCTCGCCCACATCGTTCCGTCCTGCGTCCATGCCATGCCCTGCACGTTGCGGTGCCCCATCGACCACACCGCGGTGCCCCACGGGTTGCCGTCGGCCGACGCTCCGTCAGGTTCGAGGCGAAGGATCTTGCCCCCGAGCGAGTCGGGATCCTGCGGCGCCTCGGGGTTCTGCGCATCGCCGGTGGCGACGTACAGCCTGCCGTCGGGTCCGAAGGCGATGCGCCCGCCGTCGTGGGTGCTCGCGCGCGGGATGCCCTCGAGCACCACGTCGGTCTCGCCGAGGCTCAGGTCACCGGGCGCGCCGAGGAGGGGCATCCGCACCACGCGGTTGTCATCGGCGGCTCCGTGGTACGCGTAGAGCCACGTCGTGTCGTCGTCCACGAGCAGCGCGAGCCCGTGGAGCCCGGACTCGCCGCCGGACACCACGCCGGGCACCGTCCCGACCTCGCGGAGCCGCCCATCGGGCGTGAGCTCGACGATCGCGCCGTCGTCGCGCTGCGACACCAGCGCGCCGCCGCCGTCCAGCGGAACGACCGACCACGGCGCGGCGAGCCCCGTCGCGAGTGCCTCCGGATCACCGTCGAGCCGCCACGCGCCGGTCGGGGCGGCCGTCGGCGCCGGCGTCGACGCGGTCGGCGGGACCACGGATGGGACGGCCTCGCTCCCCGGCGAGGGAGAGCAGGCGGATGCCGCGACCAGCGCCAGGACGAGGCATCCGGTCGCAGCCAGCGCCGACGTGAGTCTCACGCGCCCTCGGCGGCCGCCTCGAGCGCGGCGATGTCGATCCGGTGCATGGCGAGCATGGCCTGCACCGCGCGGTGCGCGGTCTCGGGATCGGGATGCCGGATGAGCTCGATCAGGCGATCGGGGATGATCTGCCACGACAGCCCCCACCGGTCCTTGAGCCACCCGCACGGCTGCTCCTGCCCGCCGTCGGCGGTCAGCGCGTTCCAGTACCGGTCGACCTCTTCCTGGTCCTCGCACGAGACGTAGAGCGACACCGCTTCGGTGAAGGGGAACTGCGGGCCGGCGTCCATGGCGTAGTAGTCGCGGCCCGCCAGCCGGAAGTGGGCGTGCATCACCTTGCCGCCCATTCCCGGCACCTCGTCGGGGTACTTCCCCATCGAGACGATGGACGAGTCGGGGATCAGCTCGGTGTAGAACGAGATCGCTGCCTCGGCATCGTCGTCGAACCACAGGAACGGTGTCACGTCGGACATGGCGGCCTCCGGGGTCACCCTCAGCCTCTCCCGCCGGCGCGGTCCGGTCAACGGCTGGACGAAATGCGAAAGCCCCCGATCTCTCGGGGGCTTCGTGTGTGGTGGACCTGAGGGGACTCGAACCCCTGACCCCCTGCATGCCATGCAGGTGCGCTACCAGCTGCGCCACAGGCCCGGATTTCGCCGCCCCTCGCGGGGCAACTAGACCAGCTTACAACACGTCAACGCGTGCTCCGAACCAGCCTGGTCACTCGGTCGCAGCCGCCGCGGGGAGCTCGATCGGGATGACCGGGCAGTCCTTCCAGAGGCGCTCGAGACCGTAGTAGACGCGCTCCTGCTCGTGGAACACGTGCACGACGAGGTCTCCGAAATCGAGCAGCACCCACCGGGATTCCTGGCGTCCTTCGCGTCGCAGGCGCTTGTGGCCGGCCTCGAGCAGCCTGTCTTCGATCTCGTCCGCGATCGCGGCGACGTTGCGCTCGCTGCGACCCGTCACGAGGAGGAAGACGTCGACCAGCGGCAAGGGTCCCGACACATCGAGCGCGACGAGATCCTCCCCGCCCTTCGCGTCGGCGGCGACCGCGGCGATCTGCAGCATGTCGTGGGACTGGGCGGATGCCGCCATCACAGGGCTCCTGTCACGAAGGCGAGGATCAGCACGCCGACCAGCGCCAGCGCGAGCGCACCGGCGGTGATCGCGAGCGCGAGCATGAGCTTGCTGCCCTTCTCGGGAACGGGCGGCCGGATGACCTCGCCCGCGCTCTTGACCGTGCTGATCGCGGCGCTCGCGGCGATCGGCGTGGGTGAGGAGTGAGCGGGCAGCTCGCCGTCGACGAGCGTCGCATCCACCTCTTTGCCGTCGGCGGTTCCGAGTGCGTGCCCCGTGGATCCGAGGCCCTCGGGCAGGTTGAGCGTGCCGGTGATGAGGACCTCGCCGGTCGCACTCAGCGGAGCCGAGATCGGCGCGACCTCGGGAGCCTGCGACAGGATCAGTGCGTTGGGCATGGAGATGCTGCCGGTCGAGCGGGAGAGCAGCTGATCGAACGACGCGGGAAGCTCCACCGGCTCGGGCTCCGCCTCGAGCAGCCCTGCGCCGAGATTCGGGTTGACGACACGCTCCCTGCGCTCGTCCTCCGACTCGTCCTCGGGCGAGAGGGGCGACCAGGGCGACTCGTCCTCGGCCTCCACATCCACCTCGTCGGCCGTCGGCTCCTCCACCGCCTCCGCGACGGCGGGGCGCGCCGGTGCGGGGGTGGCGGCCAGCCCGAACAGGTCGTGCATGCCGCTGTGGACGCTGACCGGTTCGTCGCGCGTGAGCGCGGGAGCCGGGGCCGCGGTGGCCACGGCCGCCATGGCGGCGGTATGCGCGGCGGCGAGCTCGGGCGTGATGACGGGCACGGACGCCGTGCGGATCCGCTCCTGCTGGCGTGCCTGGCGACGGGTGAGGGGCGATGCACCCAGGTCGACGGAGGCATCCGCGACGGGTGCCGGCGCGACCGAGACCGGCTCCGCGGGGCGGGCCAGCGGCGCGACCGCGATCGGCGTGACGGCCGCGGGCGGAACGGGGGCCGGCTCCTCCGCCGGCGGCGGGCCGTCGGGCGCCGTCTCGGCGTCCGAGACGGGCGTGGCCTCGTCCGCGGGCGCCTCGGCCTCGGCCTCGGCCTCGGCCTCGGCCTCGGCCTCGGCGACGGTGTCAGCGACGTCGTCGGCGGATTCGTCGACGGAATCGTCGGCGGTGATCACGGGCGTGGATCCCGTGTTGCGGATCTCCCGCATCTGCTTTCGTGTCAGCGGTGGATTCGCCGGCTGCTCGGGTGTACTCATTCCTCGCTCCGGTAGAGATGATGCTTCGCAATGTATTGGACGACCCCGTCGGGGACGAGGTACCACACCGGGTGTCCTTGTCGTACGCGGTCACGGCAGTCCGTGGACGAGATGGCGAGCGCAGGGATCTCGAGCTGACTCACGTCCTCACTGGGCAGCCCGTCGGTGCTGAGCACGTGACCGGGACGCGAGACCGCGACGAAGTGCGCCAGGTCCCACAGTTCATCATGGTCCCTCCAACTGAGAATTTGCGCTATTGCGTCGGCACCGGTGATGAAGTACAGCTCGGCGTCCGGTCGCCGCGCCTTCAGATCGCGGAGGGTGTCGATCGTGTAGGTCGGCCCGGACCGGTCGATGTCGACCCGGCTGACGGTGAAGCGCGGGTTGGATGCCGTCGCGATGACGGTCATCAGATATCGGTGCTCGCTCGGTGAGACGCCGGCCTTCTGCCAGGGCTCGCCCGTGGGCACGAAGACGACCTCATCGAGATCGAACCACTGAGCCACTTCGCTCGCGGCGACGAGGTGACCGTGATGGATGGGATCGAATGTCCCGCCCATCACCCCGACTCTCGGGGGTGCCGTCACCGACATGCAGTGCGGCCTAGTGGCCGTGCCCCGCTCGGTGGTGCACGTCGTCGGCGTGCGCTGCGGCATAGGCCTCGGCCTTGTGCGCGTGGCGGTTGGCGACGTTGCGGTACGACAGGGTGACGAGCGCGAGAGCAGCGAAGATTGCGACCGCGACGATGCCGTAGCCGACGGTCTCGAGTGCGACGTTGCCGTGGTGCTCGGACTCTTCGGCGGCGAGGGCGACGATCGTGGCGATGGTCATACGTGCTCCGTTCCGGGGGTTCGCCTGCAGGCGGCTGGCTTCCAGTTTAGGCGCTCAGGCGCGGACTTGCCCGACGCCCCGCGCGAGCCACTTGGTGCTGGTCAGCTCGGTGAGCCCCATCGGCCCCCGCGCGTGCAGCTTCTGGGTGGAGATCCCCACCTCGGCGCCGAACCCGAATTCACCGCCGTCAGTGAACCGCGTCGACGCGTTCGCCATCACGACGGCCGAGTCGACCTCCGCCAGGAAGCGCTCGGCGTGAGCCTGATCCTGCGTGATGATCGACTCGGTGTGATGGGTCGAGTAGCGCCGGATGTGGTCGAGCGCGTCATCCAGGTCGTCCACGACCCGCATCGCGATGTCGAGGCTCAGGTACTCCGTCGCCCAGTCCTCCTCGGTGGCCGGCACGACGCCGTCGGCCAGGGACTCCACCGTGGCGTCCCCGTGCACCGTCACACCGCGCGCGCGGAGCGCCTCGACGACCGGAGGTACGAGGCGGGGCGCGGCATCGGCCACCACCAGTACGGTCTCGACGGAGTTGCACACGCTCGGCCGCTGAACCTTCGCATTCACGACGATCTCGCGCGCCCACTCGAGCGGGGCGGACTCGTCCAGCACGATGTGGACCACGCCGGCGCCGGTCTCGATGACGGGCACGGACGACTCGGTGACCACCGTCTCGATGAGCTGGGCGCTCCCCCGTGGCACGAGCACGTCGACCACGCCACGCGCCTGCATGAGCTCGCGGGCGCCCTCGCGCCCGAAGTCGTCGACCGTCTGGATCGCCTCCGGATCGATCCCCTGGTCGGCGAGGGCCCCGCGCATCGCGCGGACCAGCGCGGCGTTGGTGCGCTCGGCGGCGGATCCGCCGCGCAGCACGAAGGCGGTCCCGGAGCGCAGCGCCCGGGCCGCGATGTCGACCGTGACGGTGGGGCGGGCCGCGTAGATCGAGCCCACCACGCCGAACGGCACGGCGACCTTCGTCAGGGCCACCCCGTTGTCGAGCGTGCGCTCGTCGAGGACGCGGCCGACGGGATCCGGCAGCGCGGCGATGTCGCGGACCGCGGCGGCGAGGGCCGACACGCGCGGATCGTCCAGTCGCAGCCGGTCCTGGAGCGCCTCGGAGAGGCCGGTGGCACGGCCGCGCTCGAGGTCCTCGGCGTTGGCCGCGACGATCGCGGGCGCCGCCTGCTCGATGGCGGCCGCGATCGCGCGCAGCGCCTCGCTCTTGCGGGCGTCGGACAGCAGGCCCACGCTGCGCGAGGCCTCCTTGGCGAGCAGCATCCGCTCGCGAGCGGTCGTGGCCGTGGTGGTCATCCGCCCAGTTTATCGATGGGCGGTGCGCACCGGTCCCGTCGCGGCGGGCGCCGCGGGCTCGGGATTCGGCTGGAACCACGTGCCGATGTCGGCACCGCTCAGCGCATCGTCGACGAGGTCCGCGCTGGTCACGAGCACTCCGATCCCGGATGCCGCGGCCAGCCGCGCCGCGGAGACCTTCGTCGCCGCGCCGCCGGTGCCGACGCTGTTGACCACGACCGAGCCGAACTCGAAGCCGTGGAGGTCGTCGCCGTAGGCGACGCGCCGGATCGGCGTCGCGCCGGGCTCGCCCGGGGGACGCGTGTAGAGGCACTCGATGTCGCTGAGCAGCACGAGGGCGTCCGCCCCGACGAGCTGGGCCACCATCGCCGCGAGGCGGTCGTTGTCGCCGAAGCGGATCTCGTGGGTGGCGACCGTGTCGTTCTCGTTGACGATCGGCAGGATGCGCAGGCCGAGGAGCCGTTCCATGGCACGACGCGCGTTCGAGCGGTGAGTCGGGTTCTCCAGGTCGCCGGCGGTCAGCAGCACCTGGCCGGCGACGATACGGTACTCGCGCAGCGCTGCCTGGTAGCGGTAGATGAGCACGTTCTGCCCCACCGCAGCGGCCGCCTGCTGCGTCGCCAGGTCGCTGGGGCGCTCATCGAGCTGCAGGAACGGCATGCCGGTCGCGATCGCACCGGAGGAGACCAGCACCACTTCGGTGCCCCGGCCGTGCGCCGCCGCGAGGGCGTCGACGATCGGGCCGATCTTCTCGGCGGTCTCGCCGCTGTTCGACGACGTTCCGACCTTCACGACCACGCGGCGCGCGGTGCGGATGCCCTGGCGCGCGGAGAAGCTCACTCGGCCCCCTCGCCGTCCCGACTCCGGCTGGCGAGACGCTCGGCCTCGAGCTCGGCGCGCGCCTCCGCCTTCGCGTCCATCATGTCGTGGTACCGCTCGCGGCGCTCCGACGTGGTGCGACGCGAGCTCTGGAGCAGACGGGGATCGGTGCCGCGCGGAGCCGTGGCGAGCTCCGCGGTGGACTTCACCGACGGCTCCCAGTCGAAGACGATGCCGTCGCCCTCTCCGATGACGACGGTCGCACCCGGGGTCGCGCCCGACCGGAACAGCTCGTCCTCCACGCCCAGCTTCTCGAGGCGGTCGGCGAGGTAGCCCACGGCCTCCTCGTTCTGGAAGTCGGTCTGCTGCACCCAGCGGACGGGCTTCTCGCCCAGGATCCGGTAGACGTTGCCGTAGGTGCCGCCGTCGACCCGGATCCAGAAGTCGCGCTGCGACCCCTTCGGCCGGATGACGATGCGCTCGGGGGCGGGCGCGTTCGCGGCGTCCGCGCGGTGCTGGGCGATGATGTCGCCGAGAGCGAAGGTGAGCTGCCGCAGGCCGGCGTGGCTCACCGTCGAGATCTCGAACACGCGGAAGCCGCGAGCCTCGAGCTCCGGGCGCACGAGGTCGGCGAGATCCTTCGCCTCGGGGACGTCCACCTTGTTGAGCGCGATGAACTGCGGGCGCTCGAGCAGCGGCACCTGCCCCTCGGGCACGGGATACGCGCCGAGTTCGGCGAGGATCACGTCGAGGTCCGTGAGCGGGTCGCGGCCGGGGTCGAGCGTCGCGCAGTCGAGGACGTGCACCAGCGCGGTGCAGCGCTCGACGTGGCGCAGGAACTCCAGGCCGAGGCCCTTCCCCTCGCTCGCGCCCTCGATGAGTCCGGGTACGTCGGCGACGGTGAACCGGGTGTCACCGGCCTGGACGACGCCGAGGTTCGGGTGGAGGGTCGTGAACGGGTAGTCGGCGATCTTCGGCCGCGCGGCCGAGATCGCCGCGATGAGGCTGGACTTGCCGGCGGACGGGAAGCCCACCAGCGCGACGTCGGCCACGGTCTTGAGCTCGAGGAGGACGTCGCCCTCCCAGCCCGGCGTTCCCAGCAGCGCGAAGCCGGGCGCCTTGCGCTTCGGGTTGGCGAGGGTCGCGTTGCCCAGCCCGCCGATGCCGCCGGGCGCGACCACGAACCGCATCCCCGGCTCGATCATGTCGACCAGGGTCTCGCCCGAGACATCCTTCACGACCGTCCCGACCGGGACGGGAAGTTCGAGCGACTCCCCCGCGGCGCCGGAGCGGTGGTCGCCCATGCCGAAGCCGCCGTTGCCGCCGGAGCGGTGCGGCGAGTGGTGGTACGACAGAAGAGTCGTCACCTGCGGGTCGGCGACGAGCACGATGTCGCCGCCGTGCCCGCCGTTGCCGCCGTCGGGGCCGGCGAGCGGCTTGAACTTCTCGCGCTTGACCGACACGCAGCCGTTGCCGCCCTTGCCTGCACGCAGATGCAGCGTCACACGATCGACGAACGTGACCATGTGTTCCCCCTCACGAAGCGGTCTGGGTCAGGCCCAGAGTAAAGGGGAAGGGGCGAGCCGAAGCCCGCCCCTTCCTCGAAAAAATGCGCAGCGCGTGGATTACTCCGCGGCCGCCACGATGTTGACGACCTTGCGGCCGCCCTTCTGACCGAACTCGACCGCGCCCGCTGCGAGAGCGAACAGCGTGTCGTCGCCACCGCGGCCGACGTTGGCGCCGGGGTGGAAGTGGGTGCCGCGCTGACGGACGATGATCTCGCCGGCGAGGACCTTCTGTCCGCCGAAGCGCTTCACGCCCAGTCGCTGAGCGTTGGAGTCACGACCGTTGCGGGTGGAGCTTGCGCCCTTTTTGTGTGCCATCTCTGCGTCTCTTCCTGGACTTACTTGATGCCGGTGACCTTGACGCGCGTGAGGTCCTGTCGGTGCCCCTGGCGCTTCTTGTAGCCGGTCTTGTTCTTGAACTTCTGGATCACGATCTTCGGGCCGCGCTCCTCACCGAGGACCTCGGCGGTGACGGTCACCTTGGCGAGCTTGGCGGCATCGGTCGTGACGGCGTCGCCGTCCACGAGCAGGACCGCGGGCAGCTCGATCTTGTCGCCGATCTTCGCGGCCTGGCGGTCGAGAACGACGATCGTGCCGACCTCGACCTTTTCCTGCCGGCCACCGGCGCGCACAACTGCGTAAACCACTTCACACCTGTTTCTACTGGATTGGAGCGCACGGCTCCGGTTGTCTTTGCGAGACTCTGCCCTTGCGAGAAGAGGAAGTCCTTGGTGCGGCAGCGACGGCTCCAGCCGGCTGCTGAGCCTGTCGGGCATCGCCATCAGCCTGCGAAACGGGACGCACCAAAGGACTACTTTACCGGATGCTGCGACCAGCCGCAAAAGCGCCGGGACGGCCGTGCCGCGGCATCCGGGTTTGTAGGATCGCGGAGTGGCGATCCTCATCGACGACCCGCGGTGGCCCGCCCACGGCCGACTGTGGGCGCACCTGGTGAGCGACTCGGATCTCGAGGAGCTCCACGCCTTCGCCGCGGCCAACGGGATCCCCCGTCGCGGGTTCGACCGCGACCACTACGACGTGCCCGACGAGGCCCACGCCCGCCTCGTCGCCGCCGGCGCCGAGCACGTCGACGGCCACGAGCTGGTGCGCCGGCTGATCGCCTCGGGGCTGCGGATCACCGCACGCGAACGACGCGCCGGGCGCTGACGCGCCCGGCGGCGTGCGTCAGTCCTCGACGGGCTTGTGCGCCACGGGCGTGCCCGTGAGGGCCGCGGTGGTGACGCGACGGCGGGAGCGGCCCTGACCGGGCGCCTTGGGCTCGGGGAGAGCGCTCAGCACCGAGTCCAGGAGCATGTCCTTCTCGGTCTTGGGAGCCTTGGCCTTGGCGGGTTCGCGCTTCTTGCGCGGCTTCTTCGGCCGCTCGGCCGGCGTCTCGGCGACCACGGGCTCGTCGGCGGGCGCGTCGTCGTGGTGGTGGATGGTGGACGCCGCGATCTGCGCGAGGGCGGACTTCACGCCCTCGGTGATGACGTGGGTGCCGTTGGACCCGCCGCCGGCGCTCGGCTGCTGCGAGCCGCCGCGCTGGCGTCGACCGGACGAGGACGAGCCCGCGGACGCCTGGGCGCCGCGATGCTTCACGACGGGGTCGTGGTGGACGATGACGCCGCGCCCGGCGCACACCTCGCACGCCTCGCTGAAGGTCTCGAGCAGGCCGAGCCCGAGCTTCTTGCGCGTCATCTGGACGAGGCCCAGCGATGTCACCTCGGCGACCTGGTGCTTCGTGCGGTCGCGGCTGAGGCACTCCACCAGGCGGCGGAGCACGAGGTCGCGGTTGGACTCGAGCACCATGTCGATGAAGTCGACCACGATGATGCCGCCGATGTCGCGCAGGCGCAGCTGGCGCACGATCTCCTCGGCCGCCTCGAGGTTGTTCTTGGTGACCGTCTCCTCGAGGTTGCCGCCGGACCCGACGAACTTGCCGGTGTTGACGTCGACGACGGTCATCGCCTCGGTGCGGTCGATGACGAGCGAACCGCCGGAGGGCAGCCACACCTTGCGGTCGAGCGCCTTCTCGATCTGCTCGGTCACGCGGAACTGGTCGAACGGGTCGACGTCGCCCTCGTAGGCCTCGATGCGCTCGAGCAGGTCGGGGGCGACGCTCTCGACGTACTTGGTGATCGTGTGGTGCGCGTCCTCGCCCTGGATGAGCATCTTCGAGAAATCCTCGTTGAAGACGTCGCGGACGATCTTGACCAGCAGGTCGGGCTCGGAGTGCAGCAGCGCGGGAGCCTGGATCGACTGGATCTGCGTGCTGATGTGCTCCCACTGGGTGGTGAGACGCTGCACGTCGCGGGTCAGCTGGTCCTCGGTGGCGCCTTCGGCGGCGGTGCGCACGATGACGCCCGACGACTCGGGGAGCACCTCCTTGAGGATTTTCTTGAGGCGCGCGCGCTCGGTGTCGGGGAGCTTGCGCGAGATGCCGTTCATGGCGCCGCCGGGCACGTAGACCAGGTAGCGGCCGGGGAGCGAGATCTGACTCGTCAGGCGGGCGCCCTTGTGGCCGACCGGGTCCTTCGTGACCTGCACGAGGACCTTGTCGCCCGACTTGAGCGCGAGCTCGATGCGGCGCGGCTGGTTGCCCGTCTCGACGGCATCCCAGTCGACCTCGCCCGAGTACAGCACGGCGTTGCGGCCGCGGCCGATGTCGACGAACGCCGCCTCCATGCTCGGCAGCACGTTCTGCACGCGACCGAGGTAGACGTTGCCGATGAGCGAGGCGTCCTGATTGCGCGCGACGTAGTGCTCGACGAGGACGTTGTCCTCGAGGACGGCGATCTGGATGCGCCCGTTCTTGGAGCGCACGATCATCACGCGGTCGACGGCCTCGCGACGCGCGAGGAACTCCGCCTCGGTGACGACGGCGCGGCGGCGGCCGGCCTCGCGTCCGTCGCGGCGGCGCTGCTTCTTGGCCTCGAGGCGCGTGGAGCCCTTGATGCGCTGCGGTTCGGTGATGAGCTCGACGGCGCGCTGGCGGGGCTGCGGCGGCTCGACGGGACCGGATGCCTCGTCCCGCCCCTCTCCCCCGCGTCGGCGGCTGCGGCGACGCGACGAGGAAGCGGAGGACGCCTGTTCCGCCGCGGGCTCGTCGTCCGGGACCGGGGGCAGCGCGATGACCTCGGGCGCGTAGAAGTGGAGCTGGGTCGACACGGCCGAGACGAACACCTCGGGAAGCAGGCCGAGGGCTGCCGCCGTCAGGGGCGTCTCGGGCTCGGGCTCGCCCGGGCTCTCGGGCTCGGGTTCACTCGGGGTCGCGGGCTCGGGCTCGGGTTCGCCGGAGCTCTCGGGTTCGCCGGAGCTCTCGGGCTCGGGTTCGCTCGACGCCTCGGGCGCGCCCGCCTCGGGCTGCGGAGCCGCGTCGGGCTCGGCATCCGGGGGCGTCGGCGCGTCCGCGCTCTCGGGCGCCGGAGCGCCCTCCTCGTACACCTCGACCGCCTCGATCACCGCTTCGGTCTCGGCCGCCGCGGCATCGCCGCCCGCTGCGTCGAGCGCTAGCGGGGCATCCGATCCGGTCTGCGGGGTGAGGTCTTCATCTGTGCCATCGGCCATCACTGGCTTACTCCCTGCGGGTCGGCACCGCGCGCCGCCCGGCGAAATCTCTTGCGGTGCCGCACCTGCGGTGCCGCGAACTCACTCGGTCTGCAACGGGATCCCGGCTGATGCGGCGGGAGCTCTCGCTGCCAAGGGCATTCGTCGCCCTGAAGTCTTCTGGTGATGCACGTCACGGCGCGGCCGCGGCACATCGGAGCCATTATCGCACTTTCGCCCGCCGATTGCTCGTCGGCGGCGCGCCGGTGATTTCCCACGGCCCCGCGCGCGGCATCCGCTCAGTCCCCGATGCCATAATCCGGAGCATGCCCGCACCCCAGTCGCACACCCGCCCCACTGCGATGGCGGTGTGGCTCATCCTCGCCGGAGCGGTCGGCTGGTGGGCGGCCTTCTCGCTCACGATGGAGCGCTTCCACCTGCTCGCCGATCCCGACGCCATCGCGTCGTGCGACTTCAGCCTGCTGGTGCAGTGCACGGCGAACCTCGAGTCGTGGCAGGGCAGCGTGTTCGGCTTCCCCAACCCGATCCTCGGGCTCACCGGCTGGGTGGCGCCCATCGTGGTGGGCGTGGCGATCCTGGCCGGCGCTCGGTTCGCACGCTGGTTCTGGTGGCTGTTCGAGATCGGGATGCTGTTCGCGTTCTGCTTCGTGATCTGGCTGATCGCGCAGAGCATCTTCGTGCTGGGCACCCTCTGCCCGTGGTGCATGGTCACGTGGGTGGTCACGATCCCGACGTTCTACGTCGTGACGCTGCACGTCCTCCGTGCCGGGATCGTGCCCGTCGGCACACGCGTGCGGCGGGGCGCCGAGACGCTCATGGGCTGGGTGCCGCTGCTCGCGGTCGTGAGCTACGCGATCATCGCCGTGATCGCGCAGGCGCGGCTGGACGTGCTCGGCAACCTCTTCTAGCCCCTCAGTAGGCGTCGATGACGCCCAGGCTGAGCAGCACCAGCAGCGTGGAGCCGACCGCCACCCGGTAGACCACGAACGGCAGGAAGCTGTGCTTGGAGATCCAGTTCATGAAGAACGCGATCACACCGAGCGCCACGAAGAAAGCCACGACGGTCGCCACGGCGGTCTCGCCGAGGGTGAACACACCGGGCTCGTTCCAGCTCTTCGCGAGCTGGTAGAAGCCGCTGCCGAACACGGCGGGGATGGCCAGCAGGAACGCGTACCGCGCCGCAGCCGCCCGCTCGTAGCCCATGAACAGGCCCGCCGTGATCGTGCCTCCCGAGCGTGAGACGCCGGGGATCAGCGCGAGCGACTGGGCGAAGCCGTAGATCACGCCGTGCCCGATGGTGATGTCCTGCAGTTTGCGCTTCTTCGCCCCGACGTGGTCGGCGATGCCGAGCAGCACGCCGAAGAGGATGAGCATCGCCGCGATGAGCCACAGCGAGCGGAAGACGGTCTCGATCTGGTCCTGGAAGAGCAGCCCGAGCACCACGATCGGGATGCTGCCGACGATGATCAGCCAGCCCATGCGCGCGTCGGGGTCGTTGCGGGGGATGCGGCCGGCGAGCGAGCGGAACCAATGGCCGATGATCCGGACGATGTCGCGCCAGAAGAAGAGCACGACGGCGGCCTCGGTGCCGATCTGAGTGATGGCGGTGAAGGCGGCCCCGGGGTCCTGCGCCGAGGGCAGGAACTCTCCGAGGATGCGCAGGTGGGCGCTGGAGGAGACCGGCAGGAACTCGGTGAGTCCCTGCACGAAGCCGAGGATGATGGCCTCGAGGAGCATGGGCGCCTTTCGGTGCGGGAGCCGGGGCTGGGTCCCGCGGGTCGTTCAGTAGGTGCGGAGGAGGTCGGCGAGCACGCGCTGGCCGAAGACGAGGGAATCGATCGGGACGCGCTCGTCGACGCCGTGGAACATGCCGGTGAAGTCGAGGTCGGCCGGCAGGCGCAGCGGCGCGAAGCCGTAGCCGGCGATCCCGAGTGCGGCCAGCGCCTTGTTGTCGGTGCCGCCGCCCATGAGGTACGGGATGACCGGGACGCCGGGGTCGTGGCGGTCCAGCGCCGACACCATCGCGTCGACGAGGTCGCCCGAGAACGGCACCTCGAGGCCGATGTCCTGGTGGACGACCTCCACCTCGACCTCGTCGCCGACGATGCGGCGGATGTCGGCGAGGGCGGCCTCCTCGGTGCCCGGCAGAACCCGCACGTCGATGAGCGCCTCGGCGCGATCCGGGATCACGTTGTGCTTGTATCCGGCGGTGAGGCCGGTCGGGTTCGTCGTCGTCCGCAGCGTCGAGCGCAGGAATCCGGATGCCGCGCCCACTGCGGCCGCGACGGCGTCGGGGTCGTCTGAGCCGGCGCCGGTGAGCTCTCCCAGTCGCGCGCTCATCTCTCGCGTCGTGTCGGTCAGCTCGACCGGCCACTCGGTGCGGCCGAGTGCGGCGACGGCGGCGGCGAGCCGCGTGACGGCGTTGTCGCCGTGGAAGCTCGAGCCGTGGGCGGCGCGGCCGCGCGCGACGAGGCGGATCCACACGAGCGCCTTCTCCCCCACCTGCAGCAGATACGCCCGGCGGTCGCCCACCGAGATGGAGTATCCGCCCACCTCGCTGATGGCCTCCGTCGCGCCGTCGAACCACTCGGGTCGGTCCTGCACGACCAGGGCGGAACCCTCGACGCCGCCGTTCTCCTCATCGGCGAAGAACGCCAGGACGAGGTCGCGCTCCGGCTGGTCGCCCGCACGGAGGATGTCGCCGACCGCGGTGAGGATCATGGCGTCCATGTCCTTCATGTCCACCGCGCCCCGGCCCCACAGCATCCCGTCCCGCACGACGCCCTCGAAGGGATCGACGCTCCAGTCGGCGGCGATCGCCGGGACGACGTCGAGGTGGCCGTGGAGGACGAGGGCCGGCTTGTCGCGATTGCGGCCGGGCACCCGCGCGGCGACGTTCGTGCGGCGCGGAATCGGCTCGTAGAACTCGGGAACGAGGCCCAGACCCGACAGATACTCGCCGACGTACTCCGCCGCCTCGCGCTCGCCGGCCGCGCGGCCACCGCCGTGATTGGTGGTGTCGAAGCGGATGAGATCCCGCGCGACGGCGGCGACCTCGGGAAGCTCGGGAGCGGAAGCGGGCATGCCGACAAACCTATCTGCTCGACGAAGAAGGCCCCCTTTCGGGGCGGCATTGTTCGGCGCGGAGTCCCCCGGGTCACCTTCAAAAAAGAACAAGACCCCCGCTTCCGGGGGCCTTGCTCATTCTGTGCGCGAGGGGGGACTTGAACCCCCACGCCCTATACGGGCACTAGCACCTCAAGCTAGCGCGTCTACCTATTCCGCCACCCGCGCAGGTGGTTTCCGGTTTCGCAACCGAGGAACGACATTACCACGTCGCCAGGGCGGGAACGAATCGACCGCACCCTCGCGCGCGTCACCCGACGGACACCCCGAACAGCAGTCCGAGGGCGTACGTGACCGCTGCCGCGCCGAACCCGATGGCGAGCTGACGCAGGGCACGGCGCAGGGGCGGCGCCCCGGAGAGCAGGCCCACGGCGGCGCCGGTGCACAGCAGGGCGAGCCCCACGAGAACGAGCGCGAGGACGACCGCGGGGGTGCCCGACAGCCCGAAGATCCAAGGCAGCACGGGAACGATCGCCCCGGAGGCGAAGAACAGGAAGCTCGACAGGGCGGCTCCCCACGCGCTCCCGACGACCTCGCCGTGGTCGATCACGTCGAGGGGCGACGTGTGGGTGCGCCCCTCGCCGATGGCTCGTGCCGATTCGACGGCGCGGCGGGCGCGAAGCGTCGCCTCGTTCTCGGGCATGCCGCGCGTGCGATAGACCAGCGCCAGCTCGTTCGCATCGATGTCGAGGTGCGGGATCGCACCGTCGGCGAAGTCGCTCGGCTCGGTCGCGGCCAGCAGCTCCCGCTGCGAGCGCACCGAGACGAACTCCCCCGCGCCCATGGACAGCGCGCCGGCGAGCAGCCCGGCGATGCCGCTGAAGAGGACGAACTGCGGGGCCACGCCGGTCGCGCCGATGCCGAGCACCAGGGCCAGGTTCGACACGAGTCCGTCGTTGGCACCGAAGACGGCTGCGCGGAACGTTCCCGACAGCCGGCGGCGGCCGCGCGCCGCGAGCCCGCGGACGACCTCGTGATGGATCTTCTCGTCGGCCGCCATCGCCGGCGCCGCGAACGGCTCGTCGTCGTACGGCGAGCGGGCCTCGGCGTTCTGCGCGAGCGCGAGCACGAAGATCGAGCCGAACCGCTTGGCCATCGTGCCCAGCAGCACCGTCCGCGCGTCGGGGCGCGGCAGGCGCGCCGGTTCGCCGCCGAGCAGCGCGAGCCAGTGGGCCTCGTGGCGACCCTCCGCCTCGGCCAGCGCCTGCAGGATCTCGCGCTCCTCGCCGTCGCGCCGGGCGGCGAGCTCGCGGTACACGCGGGCCTCTGCCCGCTCGTTGACGAGGTAGCGGGCCCAGCGGCGTCGATCTCGGACCGTCGGTGCGGCGGGCGCGCTCATACAGGCCTCCTGGCCGGGTGGGGACGTCTCCACGCTAGTTCGCGAGCGGATGCCGCCGCCGCCGTGCGCGCGGATTGCCAGCATTTCGGGGCTCCGAACGGCCCCCCGCACCGCGGTGGGCTCAGGAGTGCACGCGCTTGCGGAGCACGTCGATGCGCGCCTGCAGCTGGGCGACCGTGGCGTGCGAGACGGCCGGCCCGCCGCAGATGCGTCGCAGCTCGGCGTGCACGAGCCCGTGGGCCTCGCCGGACTGCCGCGCGTACAGCCCCACCAGGCTGTTCAGCAGCTGCCGCTGCTCCTTGAGCGAGCGGTGCAGCGCCTGCGGGAGCGCCGGCTCGTGGTCGGGCGCCTGCGCCTCGCGGTCCTCGCGCACGCGGCGGTGGCGGCCCTGACGCGCCTGCCGCTGCATGAGGAGCTCGTGGACATGCTCGGGCTCGAGGAGCCCGGGAAGGCCCAGGAACTCCTCCTCCTCGGGCGTACCGGGCACGGCGAGCTGCCCGAACTCCTTGCCGTCGAAGAGCACGCGGTCGAAGTGGGCGAGCGAGCCCAGAGCCTGATAGGAGAACTCCTCGGTCAGCGCGTCGGATGCGGAGTCCTCGCGCTCGGCGGCCGCCATGAGGTCTTCCTCGGCGTTCCATTCGTCGCCGTCGCTCTCGCGATCGAGGGCGTGGTCGCGCTGGCGCTCGAGCTCGTTCGCCAGCGCAAGCAGCTGTGGCACGTTGGGCAGGAACACGCTCGCTGTCTCGCCGCGGCGGCGGGCACGCACGAAGCGGCCGATGGCCTGGGCGAAGAAGAGCGGCGTCGATGCCGACGTCGCGTACACCCCGACGGCCAGGCGCGGAACGTCCACGCCCTCCGACACCATGCGCACCGCCACCATCCAGCGGCTCGTCCCCTGGGAGAAGCTCTCGATACGCGACGAGGGCTCCGCCTCGTCGGACAGCACGACCGTCGGAGACTCCCCCGTGACGTCACGCAGGATGTCGGCGTAGGCGCGTGCGGCGGTCTGATCGGTCGCGATCACGAGGCCCCCGGCATCCGGAACCTGTTCGCGCACCTCGCTGAGGCGCCGGTCGGCCGAGCGGAGCACGGCGGGGATCCACTCACCCGCAGGATCGAGCGCGGTGCGCCACGCCTGCGAGGTGATGTCCTTCGTGTTGTCCTGCCCGAGCTGAGCCTCCATCTCGTCGCCGGTCTTCGTGCGCCAGCGCATCTGCCCGGCGTAGACCATGAAGATGACCGGCCGCACCACGCCGTCCTCGAGCGCGCGGCGGTAGCCGTAGGCGTAGTCGGTGCGGGAGATGCGGATGCCGTGCTGATCGGGGTGGTACTCGACGAACGGGATCGGAGCGGTGTCGCTGCGGAACGGCGTGCCCGACAGGAGCAGGCGCCGGGTGGCGCGCGCGTAGGCTTCGCGCAGTGCATCGCCCCAGCTCAGGGCGTCGCCCCCGTGATGCACCTCGTCGAGGATCACCAGGGTGCGCGCGTCCATCGTGAGGCGCTGGTGGACGGATGCCTTCACCGCGACCTGCGCGTAGGTCACCGCCACGCCGTGATAGTGCCGTGCGGGCGCCGCGTGCCGGTTGCTGAAGGCGGGGTCGAGCCGGATCGAGACGCGGGCTGCGGCATCCGCCCACTGCGACTTGAGGTGCTCGGTGGGAGCCACGACGACGATGCGGTCGACGATGCGCCGGCGCAGCAGCTCGCTGGCCAGACGCAGGGCGAACGTCGTCTTGCCGGCGCCGGGGGTGGCCGCGGCGAGGAAGTCGCGCGGCCCGCCGCCGACCCCGTCGGGTCCGTCGAGACCGAAGTAGAGGTCGAGGGCCTCCGCCTGCCAGGCGCGCAGCCGCTGCGCCGTGCCCCACGGCGCGCGCTGCGGGTAGGACGGCGACAGATGCTCCGCTTTGAAGCTGCCGATGTGGGCTTCGCCGAACGAGGAATCGGGGTCGTGGGAGTCGGGGTTCGCGGGCGCGGGATGCGGTGCTTCGAGAACCGTCTCGTCGTCCATCGCACCTCCCGCCCTGCCGGAACAACGAGTCACCACCCTAAACGACCGCGGCGACACCGCAGTGCCGAGCCGCGCCGGGCCCGATGAAGCGCGTCGCATGCGGGGGGTAGCCTGGCACCGGTCACGAACCGAGGAAGACGATGCCCACGACAGACGATCCCCGCACTCCCTACGTCCCCAATCCGCAGCCCCACCCGTGGCGGCGCTGGGTCGCGATCGGCGATTCGTTCACCGAGGGCGTCGGCGACCCCGACCCCACCGCTGCGAACGGATGGCGCGGCTGGGCCGACCGGGTCGCCGAGGTGCTCTCGCAGCAGGTCGACGACTTCGCGTACGCGAACCTCGCCATCCGAGGCCGACTCATCGGCCAGATCGTCGACGAGCAGGTCGAGCCGGCGCTCGCACTCAAGCCCGATCTGGTGACCTTCTCGGCGGGCGGCAACGACGTCATCCGCCCGGGTGCCGATCCCGACGCGGTCGCCCAGCTCTTCGAGGATGCCGTGGTGCGGCTGTCGAGCGACGGCGCCACGGTGGTCGTGTTCACCGGCATCGACACGAACTTCACCCCCGTGTTCCGCGGCATCCGCGGCCGCGTGGCCATCTACAACGAGAATATCCGGGCCATCGCCGATCGGTACGACTGCATCGTCGCCGACCAGTGGGCGCTCAAAGAGGTGCAGGACATGCGCTTCTTCGACGACGACCGCCTGCACTACAACGCCTTGGGCCACCACGAGGTCGCGCGCATGGTGCTGCGCGCGCTCAACGTGCCCAACGACCTCCAGCCGATGCAGCCCGACCCGTTCCCCACGCGGACGTGGCGCGAGGCGCGAGCGGTCGACTTCGTCTGGGCTCGCGAGTACCTGGTGCCGTGGGTGCTGCGCCGGCTGCGCCATCAGTCCTCCGGCGACACCGTCTCCGCCAAGCGACCGGACGCCCTGCCGGTGACGACGCTCGCTCCGGCCCGAGACGCCGGCGCCTCCCTCGGCGAGGATGCCTGACGTGCCCACGCACCTGCTGACGGGCGCGGGCTCGGGGATCGGCGCCGCCCTCGCCGCGCAGCTGACCGACCGCGGCGACGACCTGTGGCTCCTCGCGCGCGACGCCGGCCGGGCGGCGCACCTGCGCGAGCGCTTCCCCGACGCCACGACCCTCGTCGGGGACCTCGCGGAACCCTCGCGCCTGTCGTGGGCGCTGGACCACCAGGCCGTGCCGTCGCGCCTCGATTCCCTCCTGCACGTCGCCGGAGTCGTCGAACTGGGGTCCGTCGCCGAGACGTCCGTTGCGACGTGGCAGCACCAGCTCGCCGTCAACGCGGTGGCACCCGCCGAGCTCACCCGGCTGATGCTCCCGGCCCTGCGGGCCGCGCGGGGCCACGTCGTCTTCGTGAACTCCGGCGCCGGCCTGCGCGTGAGCGCGGAGTGGACCTCGTACGCGGCCAGCAAGTTCGCCGTGCGCGCGATCGCCGACGGCCTGCGCGAAGAGGAGCGGGCGAACGGCCTGCGCGTCACGACCGTCTACCCCGGCCGCACCGCCACTCCCATGCAGGAGAAGGTCCACCGGCAGGAGGGCGCCGACTACGACCCCTCGCGGTGGATCGATCCCGCGTCGGTCGCGACCGCGGTGGTCGCCGCACTCGACCTTCCCCGCGACGCGGAGCTCACCGAGCTCACTGTGCGACCGCGGGGCTGACCGAGGCACCCTCGCCGCACGGTCGTCAGCGGGCGCGCAGCTCCCACAGCGCGACCGCGCTCGCCGCGGCGACATTGAGCGAGTCGACGCCGCCCGCCATCGGGATGGTCACGACGCTGTCGGCGGCGGCGAGCGCCGCGCGGCTGAGTCCGTCGCCCTCGGCGCCGAGCAGGAGCGCGACGCGCGGGTGCTCGGCCGCACGGAAGGCGTCCAGTGCCACTGCCCCGTCCGACAGCGCGAGCGCGGCGAGGTGGAAGGAAGCGCCGTGCAGGATGCCGCGCGCCTCGCTCCACTCCGGGAGCCGTGTCCACGGCACCTGGAAGACCGTTCCCATGCTGACCCGCACGCTCCGGCGGTACAGCGGATCCGCGCAGCGAGCGCTCACCAGCACCGCGTCCGCGCCGAGGCCCGCCGCTGCTCGGAAGATGGCCCCGACGTTCGTGTGGTCCACGATGTCCTCGAGCACGACGACGAGCCGTGCGTCCCGGACGACATCCGCCGCGGAAGGGAGCGCCGGCCGGTGCATCGCCGCGAGCGCGCCGCGGTGCACCGCGTAGCCCGTGAGCGATTCGGCGACCTCGGCCGTCACGACGAACACCGGGACCGCGGCATCCGTCACCAGGGCCTCGACGTCGGGGAGCCACTTCTCCTGCACCAGCACCGACCGCGGCCGGTGGCCGGCGGCGAGAGCGCGCGCGATCACCTTCGCCGACTCCGCGATGTAGAGCCCGCCGGCGGGCTCCAGCACCCGGCGCAGGGCGACATCGGTGAGGTCGCGGTAGTCGGCCAGGCGCGGGTCGTCCGCCGTCGCGATCCGCTCGATGCCCACGCCTCCACTCTCGCACGCGGCGTAACATCCCGGTAAACCGCGCCGCCTACACTCGGACCCGAAGGGGGTGATCGCGTGTCGATCGCGACCGAGCTCGACGCGGCAGCGGCCCACGCCGTCGCGCGCGCGACCGACGTCCTCGCCGGGCGCCGCATCGCGGTCCTCACCGGTGCGGGCGTGTCGACCGACTCCGGCATCCCCGACTACCGCGGCAAGGGCGCCCCCGTGCGGACGCCCATGACCGCCGAGCAGTTCCTCTCGAGCGAGGCCGCCCGGCGCCGCTACTGGGTCGGCAGCCATCTGGGCTGGCGGGCGTTCGCCGCCGCGGAGCCCAACCCCGGCCACCGCGCGATCGCGCAGCTCGAGCAGAGCGGCGTCGCGACCGGCGTCGTGACGCAGAACGTGGACGGCTTGCACGTGCGCGCAGGGAGCCGTCGGGTGGTCGAGCTCCACGGCACGATGCGCCGCGTGTTCTGCACGCACTGCGGCCAGGTGTTCGACCGGCGCGACCTCGCAGCGCGCGTCGAGACCGACAACCCGTGGATCACCGTCCCCGACAGTGTCGCGCTCGGCCCCGACGGCGACGTGCTGCCCGAGAGCAGCGACGGATTCCTCGTGCCCGAATGCACGGTGTGCAGCGGGATGCTCAAGCCCGACGTGGTCTTCTTCGGCGAGTTCATCCCGGCTGAGAAGTTCCGTGAAGCCGAGCAGCTCGTCCACGCGAGCGAAGGGCTCCTGATCGCCGGGTCGTCGCTCGTCGTGAACTCCGGCATCCGGCTCCTGGAGCGCGCCCGGCGGCGACGGCTGCCCGTCGTCATCGTGAACCGCGGCGCGACGCGCGCCGACGCCCGCGCGACCGTCAAGGTCGACGCCGGAACGAGCGAGGTCCTGCGCGCGCTCGCCGAGACCCTGCCCTCAGCGCTCTGACAGGACGCTCGCCGTAGGCTCGAGCCGTGACCGCGCTGACCCTCATCCGCCACGGCGAGACCGAATGGAACCGCGCCCGGCGCATCCAGGGGTCGACCGACATCCCCCTCAACGACACGGGCCGCGCGCAGGCGCGCGCCGCGGCCGCGGCGCCGGCGGCGCGCCGCTGCGCCCACCCGGCGGCCGTGGTCGCCAGAGACCAGGCGCGCGCAGGGGAGACCGCCGAGATCATCGCATCCGAGCTCGGTCTCGCGGCTCCTCGCACCTACTCCGGACTGCGCGAGCGGTCCTACGGCGAGGCCGAGGGCATCGACGCCGACGAATTCTTCCGGCGATGGGGCGACTGGCACACGGCCGAGGTCCCCGGCGCCGAGCCGTCCCCCGCCCTGCGCCGGCGGGCGCTGTCCGCGCTCGGCCGCGCCGTGCGCGATCACCGAGCCGACACGGCGCCGGGAGCGGCATCCCTCGTCGTCGTCACTCACGGTGCACTCATCCGCGAGGTGATCCGCCACGCCTCCGGCGGCGAACTCCCTCCCGCGGGCGAGAAGCTCGCGAACGGGTCCGCTCACGATCTGCTGTTCGAGCGCGACCGCCTGCGCCTGCTGTCCTACGCCGGGGCCGTCGCCTAGGCTCGGGCGCATGCCGAGTCCCGCCAGCGTCGACGAGTACATCGCCGGGTTCGCTCCCGAGATCGCCGATCGCCTGCGCCGCATCCGCGAGATCATCGTGCGGGCGGTCCGCGAGACATCGGGCGAGCAGCCCGAGGAGAAGATCCGCTACGGAATCGCCGCGGTCATGCTCGGAGGCCGCTACGCGCTCCACTACGCGGGTTGGAAGAAGCACATCGGCCTGTACCCGGTGCCGGTCTTCGCCGATCCGCTCGAGAGCGAGGTCGCGCCGCACCGCGCCGAGAAGGACTCCCTGGTCTTCCCGCACAGCGCCGACATCCCGTACGACCTCATCGACCGCATCGCGCGCGAGATCGCCGCCCAGCGCGTCGCCGCGAACGACTGACCGCTCAGTCCCCCGCGCGTCGCAGCGTGGCGCGCGCGTGTCGCAGCACCGGCTCGTCGACCATGCGCCCGTCGTAGGTGAAGACGCCGCGCTCGCTCTCGGCAGCCGCGAGCACGCCTCGCGCCCATGCCACCGCCTTCTCGTCGGGACGATAGGCGTCGCGGATGATCGCGACCTGCCCGGGATGGATGCATGCCGTGGCGGCGAAGCCGGACGCCGCGGCATCCGTCGCCTCGATCCGGAGGCGCTTGGTGTCGTCGATGTCGAGATGCACCGCGTCGATCGCGGCCTTCCCGCGCGCACCGGCTGCGAGCAGCACCCGCGCCCGGGCATAGCGGGCGATGTCGCGGTAGCGGCCGTTGGGCTTGCGGCTCGACGTGCCGCCGATGCTGGCGACGAGGTCCTCCGCGCCCCACATGAGGGCGATCACATTCGGCAGCGCCGCGATGCGGTCCGCCTGCGCGACGCCCTTGGCCGTCTCGCACAGCGCGATCGCCTCGAACCGCTGGTCGAGTCGAGCGAGGCGTTTGGGCGACTCCGCCTTGGCGATCATGATCCGCCGGTAGTCGGTCTGCGAGAGCGTCGCGAGGTCGGAGACGAAGTCGTCGGAATCGAGCGGGTTCACCCGCACGATCACGCGGTCGGGGTCGAGCTCGGACTCGATCACGGCGCCCCGCGCGGCCGGCTTCGCGGCGGGCGCGACGGCGTCCTCGAGGTCGAGGATCACGGCGTCGGCGCGGTCCAGGGCCTTCCCGAAGCGCTCCGGACGATCGGCCGGGCAGAACAGGATCGCGGGTCCCATGCCGAAGGTGCTCACGATTCCTCCCCGGGAACGCGCCACATGAGGGCCGTCCGGGTCGCCGACGCGACGACGTCGCCGTTCTGATTGCGACCGGTGTGGCGCATCGTCACGATCCCCTGGCCTGGGCGGGACGCCGACAGGCGCTTGTCGAGGATCTCGGTCTCGGTGTAGAGCGTGTCGCCGTGGAACAGCGGCGCCGGGAACGAGATGTCCGTGAGTCCCAGCTGCGCGACGAGCGTGCCCTGCGTGATCTGCGAGACGGATGCCCCGACCATCGTGGCGAGCGTCCACATCGAGTTCATCAGGCGCTGACCGAACGGCTGGCTCTCCGAGAACGCGGCGTCGAGATGGAGGGCCTGCGTGTTCATGGTGAGCGAGGAGAACAGCACGTTGTCGGCCTCGGTGGCCGTGCGTCCCGGGCGGTGCCGGTAGCAGGATCCGACCTCGAGCTCGTCGTAGTACAGCCCGCGCTGCACGACGGTCTTCGCCTCGCCCGTGCCGTCCACGTCCGTCACGCTACCCCGAGGGAGCGCGCGATGACGAGCAGCTGCACCTCGTTGGTGCCCTCGCCGATCTCGAGGATCTTCGAGTCGCGGTAGTGCCGCGCGACGGGGTACTCGTTCATGAAGCCGTTACCGCCGAAGACCTGGGTCGCGTCCCGGGCATTGTCCATCGCCGCGTCGCTCGCGGTCAGCTTCGCGATGGCGGCCTCGGTCTTGAACGGCTTGCCCGCATCCCGCAGGCGTGCCGCGTGGTGCCACGCGAGACGTGCGTTGTGGACGCGCAGCTGCATCCGCGCGAGGAGGAACTGGATGCCCTGGCGCGTCGAGAGGGCGTCGCCGAACACCGTTCGCTTCTTCGCATAGTCGACCGCCGCTTCGAGGCATCCCTCCGCGGCGCCCGTCGAGAGCGCGGCGATCGCGATGCGACCCTCGTCGAGGATGTGGAGGAAGTTGGCGAAGCCCCGGCCCCGTTCGCCGAGGAGGTTGCCCTCGGGCACGCGGACGTCCTGGAACGTGAGCGGGTGGGTGTCGGACGCGTGCCACCCGACCTTGTCGTAGCCGGGCTCGACGGTGAATCCCGGAGTGCCTGAAGGGACGACGATCGTCGAGATCTCCTTGCGCCCCTCGCGCTCTCCGGTGACCGCCGTCACCGTGACGAAGCGCGTGATGTCGGTGCCGGAGTTGGTGATGAACTGCTTCGAGCCGTTGATCACCCATTCGCCGCCGTCGAGCCTCGCGGTCGTGCGCGTCGCCCCGGCGTCGGAGCCGGCCTCGGGCTCGGTGAGGCCGAAGCCCGCGAGGGCGCGGCCGGAGAGCAGGTCGGGCAGGAGCTCCTGCTTCTGCTCCTCGGTGCCGAAGCGGAACACGGGCATCGCGCCCAGGCTGACGCCGGCCTCGAGCGTGATCGCGATGGACTGGTCCACACGGCCCAGCGCCTCGATCGCGAGGCACAGCGCGAAGTAGTCGCCGCCCTGCCCGCCGTACTCCTCCGGGAAGGGCAGCCCGAACAGGCCGAGCTCGCCCATCTGCGCGACGACGTCCATCGGCAGCGTCTTGGTGCGGTCGGCCTCATAGGCCTGCGGTGCGACGACCTGGTCGGCGAAGTCGCGCACCATGCGGGCGAGCTCGCGCTCGTCCTCGGTGAGGTTGTGGTGGTCCATGAAGGCTCCTCGGGTCTCAGGAGGGGGAATCGGCGGTCTCGTGAACCGCCGGGGTCAGGGTGACGTGCGCGAGGATCTGGTCGCGGCGCACCTGGTCCCCGACGGCGACGTCGAGCCGGACGACGCCGGCGTGCGGGGCGAGGACGGGATGCTCCATCTTCATCGCCTCGATCGTGACGAGGCGGTCCCCCGACGCGACCGCGGCGCCGTCGGCGGCGTGGACGGCGACGACCGCGCCCGGCATCGGCGCCCGGAGCTCGGGATCGGTTTCTGCGGCGGAGCGCTCGCGCGCGGCGAGCCTGCTCTCCATCGCCTGGCGGCGACTGAGGGGACGCAGCCGGTGCGTCGCGCCGTCGGCATGCACCCACGTCCAGCCGTCGGCGTCGACCGCGAGCGTCACGCCGTCGTCGTCGGGGCGGTCGATCCGCCACGCGTCCTCGGGGGTCGCGCCCGCGAACACCCTCGGAGCCGGCATCGGGACGACCACGATTCCATCCGCGGTCTCGATCGCCACCGTCGGCGCCGGCGGAGGTCCACCGGCCCGCCAGCCCGACCGCTCGCGCCACAGCGGGGATGAAGCATCCACCCTCTCCCGCGCGTCGGAAGCGGCGCCGTCGGCCGCCGCCGCGCCCAGCGCGAGAGACGTCGGCTGGGGAGCCGTGAACGGCGGCATCCGATCGATCAGCCCGGTATCCATCCGGCCGTCCTGCACGCCGTCGTCGGCCAGCAGCTCGCGGAGGAATCCGATGTTCGTCTCGACGCCCAGCAGGACCGTGTCCGCGAGCGCCGCATCGAGACGGGCGAGCGCTTCGGCGCGGTCGGCGCCGTGGGCGATGACCTTCGCGATCATCGGGTCGTAGTCGGACGTGACGACCGAACCGGTCTCGACCGCGGCATCCGTCCTCACGCCCTCGGCCGGCTGCCACAGCAGCACCGCGCCGGTGGCGGGCAGGAAGCCGCGCTCGGGGCTCTCCGCATACACCCGCGCCTCGATCGCGTGACCTTCGAGCCGCACCTCCTCCTGGGAGAAGGCGAGGGGGTCGCCCGCCGCGATGCGCAGCTGCTGCTCGACGAGGTCGATCCCGGTGACGAGTTCGGTGACCGGATGCTCGACCTGCAGCCGTGTGTTCATCTCGATGAAGAAGAACTCGTCGGGTCGATCGCCCGCGACGAGGAACTCGACGGTTCCGGCGCCGCGGTAGTCGACGCTCGCCGCGGCAGCGCACGCCGCCGCCCCGATGCGCGCGCGGGTGACGGCATCGACGACGGGCGACGGCGCCTCCTCGATGACCTTCTGGTGGCGGCGCTGCAGGGTGCACTCGCGCTCGCCGAGGTGCACGACGGTGCCGTGCGCGTCGGCGAGGACCTGCACCTCGATGTGCCGCGGACGCTCGATGAGGCGTTCGAGCAGCAGCGTGTCGTCGCCGAAGGCCGACGAGGCCACGCGGCGCGCGGTCGCGAGGGCGTCGGCGAGGTCGCCCGGCTCGCGCACGATCTGCATGCCCTTGCCGCCGCCGCCGGCCGACGGCTTCACGAGCAGGGGGAAACCGGCGTCGGACGCCGCGCGCGCGATCTCGTCGTCGGTCATGCCGGCCGCGCTGAACCCGGGGACGGTCGGGACGCCGTGGGCCGACACGTGCTCCTTGGAGCGGATCTTGTCACCCATCACATCGAGCGCACGCACACCCGGCCCGATGAACACGACACCCGCGTCGGCGCACGCCCGGGCGAAGGCCGCGTTCTCGGACAGGAAGCCGTATCCCGGATGCACCGCCTCGGCGCCGGTATCGCGGGCGGCGGAGATCACGGCGTCGATATCGAGATACGAGGCGGATGCCGCAGCCGGGCCGATCCGCACCGCGACGTCGGCTTCGCGCACATGCGGGGCGTCGGCATCGGCGTCGCTGTAGACGGCGACGGAGCGGATGCCGAGGCGCCGGAGGGTGCGGATGACCCTGCGGGCGATCTCGCCGCGGTTGGCGACGAGCACGGTGGAGAAGGGAGGAGTGGCAGGAGGAGTCATCGATCTCACATCCGGAAGACGCCGAAGCGCGGTTCGGGCAGCGGCGTGCGCGCGACGACGTCGAGCGCGAGGCCGAGCAGGTCGCGGGTGTCTGCGGGGTCGATGATCCCGTCGTCCCACAGGCGGGCGGTGGCGTAGAAGGGATTGCCCTGTTCCTCGTACTGCGCGCGGATCGGCGCCTCGAAGGCGGCCTGGTCGTCGGCGGACCACTCCTCGCCCCGCGCCTCGAGCTGATCGCGCTTGACCGTCGCGAGGACCGATGCCGCCTGCGGTCCGCCCATCACCGAGATGCGGCTCGCGGGCCAGGTCCACAGGAAGCGCGGCGAGTACGCGCGCCCGCACATCGAGTAGTTCCCCGCACCGAACGAACCGCCGATGACGACGGTCAGCTTGGGCACTCGCGTCGTCGCGACGGCCGTGACCATCTTGGCGCCGTCCTTCGCGATCCCGCCGGCCTCGGCATCCCTCCCCACCATGAAGCCGGAGATGTTCTGCAGGAACAGCAGCGGGATGCCCCGCTGGTCGCAGAGCTCGATGAAGTGCGCGCCCTTCTGCGCCGACTCGCTGAACAGCACGCCGTTGTTCGCCACGATCCCGACCGGGTGGCCGTGGATGCGCGCGAAGCCCGTCACGAGGGTGTCGCCGTACTTGCGCTTGAACTCGTGGAACTCGCTGGCGTCGACCAGGCGCGCGATGACCTCGCGTACGTCGTAGGGCTGGTTGACGTCGACGGGGACGACGCCGTAGAGGTCGTCCGGGTCGACCGTCGGGGCCACCGCGGGCGCGACGTCCCACGCGGGCGCCGCCGGCGGCGGAAGCGTCGCGACGATGTCGCGCACGATCTCGAGGGCGTGCTCGTCGTCTTCGGCGAGGTGGTCCACGACGCCCGAGCGTCGGGCGTGCAGCTCTCCCCCGCCGAGCTCCTCGGCCGTGACGACCTCGCCGATCGCCGCCTTCACGAGCGGCGGGCCGCCGAGGAAGATCGTGCCCTGGCCCCGCACGATGACGGTCTCGTCGCTCATCGCGGGCACGTAGGCGCCGCCGGCGGTGCAGGAGCCGAGGACCGCGGCGATCTGCGGGATGCCGGCCGCCGACAGCCGCGCCTGGTTGAAGAAGATGCGGCCGAAGTGGTCGCGGTCGGGGAAGACCTCGTCCTGCATCGGCAGGAACGCGCCGCCCGAGTCGACGAGGTAGACGCAGGGGAGGCGGTTCTCGAACGCGATCTCCTGCGCGCGGAGATGCTTCTTCACCGTCATCGGGTAGTAGGTGCCGCCCTTGACGGTCGCATCGTTGCAGACCACCATCACGTGACGCCCGTGGACGAGCCCGATGCCCGCGATGACTCCCGCCGCCGGCGCATCGCCGCCGTAGAGCCCTTCGGCGGCGAGCGGAGCGATCTCGACGAACGGGCTCCCCTCGTCGAGGAGCCGCGCGACGCGGTCGCGAGGCAGGAGCTTGCCGCGGGCGACATGACGGGCGCGGGATGCCTCGGGCCCGCCGAGCGCCACCGTCGCGAGGCGCTCGCGCAACCGCTGCGCCTGCTCGGCCTGCGCCTCGCGGGTCCGTGCGAAAGCGTCGTCGCGGACGGCCGCGGTCGTGAGGGCAGTCATGTCATCTCCGTCGACGTCACGATCGGATCACGTTCGTTGTCCAGACGCGATCGCATTGGTTAGTGTTCACTAACTGGAGTCCAGGTTAGCGAGGATTAACTGAGATGACAAGCGGCGTCACCGAGCGGGATCGTGCGAAGGCGGACCGCCAGGCGGCGATCCTGCACGAGGCGGCGAGACTCTTCGCCGAGCGCGGCTTCAGTGGGGTGAGCCTCGAGGAGCTGGGTGCGGCCGTCGGCGTCAGCGGACCCGCCCTCTACCGCCATTTCGCCAACAAGCAGGCGCTCCTCGGAGCCATCCTCGTCGGCGTGAGCGAGCGCCTGCTCGCCGGCGGTCGCGGCGTGGTCGCGGGCGGCGGATCGCCCGCGGATCAGCTGCGAGCGCTCATCGGCTTCCATGTCGATTTCGCGCTCAGCGACGCCGACGTCATCCGCGTGCAGGACCGCGACCTGGCCAGCCTGTCCGACGACGACCGTCACAGCGTGCGGCGCCTCCAGCGCGAGTACGTCGAGGTGTGGATCGGCATCCTGTCGGCCCTTCACCCCGATCGCGGCCGCGAGGACCTGCGCGTACGAGCCCACGCGTGCTTCGGCCTCATCAACTCCACGCCGCACAGCGTCCGCGCGCTTCGGGAGGAGCCCCGCGACGGTCAGGTGCGCGGTGTGCTGGAGACCATGGCGCTGGCGGCCCTCACCGTCTGACCCTCGCGGTACCCGGCGTGCTCTAGTCTGTTGACACCATGCCGGGGCATGGCCGGGACAGCGATGCAGACGGGGCGGCTGCCGCTGACGGCGTCGACGCGCCCGCGCCCCCGCACGCGCCCGCCGACGGAACCCTCGACGCCGGCACCCGACGGGATTTCCTGAAGCTCGGGGGCATCGCCGCAGCCGGCCTCGTGGTCGGCGGCGGCGTCGGCGCGGCAGCCGGCGCGGCGATCGGCCATGCGGCGGGGTACCAGGAGGGATCGATCGACTTCGTCGCCGTCCCGCCGCGCCACGAGCCCGGCTTCGACCATGTCGTGGTGCTGATGGGTGAGAACCGCTCGTTCGACAACCTCCTCGGCTGGCTGTACACGCCCGACGACCTTCCCGACGGCGAGACGTTCGACGGCCTGGCCTTCGGCGACTACGCGAACGTCGCACCGACGGGAGCGCGGATCCCCGCGCACGCCTACAGCGGGCCGACCGACGAGGTGATGGGCAGGCCGAATCCCGACCCCGGGGAGGAGTTCCCCCACGTCAACACGCAGCTGTTCGGCACCGTCGACCCCCCGGCCAACGCGACGAGCCAGATCGGGCAGATGCAGCCGCCCTACAACGCACCGCCCGCAGGGACGCCCGCCACGATGTCGGGATTCGTGCAGGACTACTGGAACAACTACGAGCGCCTGCGCGAAGGACGAGCGCCGTCGGTGGAGGAAGCGCGGCACATCATGGGGGGCTTCTCCCCCGAACAGCTGCCGGTGCTGTCGACCCTGGCGAGGGAGTTCGCGGTGTTCGACGCGTGGTTCGCGGCGGTTCCGTCGCAGACCTACTGCAATCGCTCCTTCTTCCACGCCTCCACCTCGCACGGCTACGTCACGAACAAGGACGGCGGGGGCTACGACAAGTGGCTCGACGCGCCGCGCACGCCGACGATCTTCAACCGGCTCGAGGAGGCCGGCGTCTCGTGGAAGGTGTACTTCGACGAAATCCAGTTCGTCTCGCTGACGGGGATGATGCACGCCCCGGCGCTCGAGGAGTACTGGCGCACCGGGCGGTTCGGGCACATGACGGAGTTCTACGAGGACGCCCGCGCCGGGACGCTCCCCGCCTACGCCTTCATCGAGCCCCGCATGGTCTACAACCACAACGACTTCCATCCGCCGTTCGGCGTGTACCGCTCGAGCGTCGTGGACGGAGCGATGATCATCGACTCCGCCGTCTCGGACGTGCGCGCCGGCGAGAAGCTGGTAGCGAGCGTCTACAACGCGATCAAGGACTCGGCGGCTCCCGGCGGCTCAAACGCGATGAACACCCTGCTGCTGATCACCTTCGACGAGCACGGCGGCACGTACGACCATGTCCCGCCGCCGGCCGCCACCCCTCCGGTGGCCGGTGCCGGTCGGGGCGAGATGGGCTTCGCCTTCGACCGCCTGGGTCCACGCGTGCCCGCGATCGCCGTCTCGGCCTACACGCGGCGTCACACGATCATCCACGACGAGATGCACCATGGGGCGGTCATCGCCACCCTCACGCGGCTGCACGGTCTCAGGCCGCTCACCCGGCGCGATGCCGGGGCGAACGACCTGTTCTCGATCGTGAACCTCACGACGCCGCGCCAGCCCTCCGACTGGCCTGTGGTCCACCCGATGTACGCCCCGCCGAACCCCGAGGAGGACGACGCGATCGACCTCGCGAGCGGCGAGCACCGGCACAAGCCGCTCAGTCCGCCTGGACGCGGCCTCGTCGGCCTTCTCCTGGCGAGGTACGGCCCGGCGGGCGCCAGCGAACCCGCCTCGTACGCGGAGGCGTACGAGGCGATCCCCACGCCCGGGCGCGGGCGGTTCTACCCCAAGCCCGACTAGGGGCGACGCCCGCTCTTGCCGGACTCAGCGCAGCAGCATCGCCCGGCCGGGCTCACGCAGCACGTTCGCGACGTCGACGAGGAACCGCGAACCCTGCTCGCCGTCCACCAGACGGTGGTCGAACGAGAGGGCGAGCGTCATGACGTCCCGCAGGGCGATCTCGCCCCGGTGCTCCCACGGCTGACGGCGCACCGCCCCGAGCGCGAGGATGCCCGCCTCTCCCGGGTTCAGGATCGGCGTTCCCGCGTCGACGCCGAACACGCCGACGTTGGTGATGGAGAAGGTCCCGCCCATCATGTCGGCGGGCGGGGTCTTGCCCGAGCGCGCCGTCTCCGCCAGCGTGCGGATCGCGTCGGCGAGCTCGACGAGCGAGAGCTCCTGGGCGTCGCGGATGTTCGGCACGACGAGTCCGCGGCCCGTCGCTGCGGCGATGCCGAGGTTCACGTAGTGGTGCTCGACGATCTCGCCGGCCGCGTCATCCCACTTCGAGTTCAGCCCGGGGTGGTGTGCGAGGGCCAGGCAGACGGCCTTCGCTGCAACAGCCATGACGCCGATCTTGTGCTCCTGCAGCGCCCGGTCGGCCTTCAGCGACGCGATCAGCTCGGTCGTCGCCGTCACGTCCACGGTGAGGAATGTCGTCACATGCGGCGCGGTGAAGGCGCTGCGCACCATCGCCTCGGCCGTGTGCTTGCGCACACCGCGGATCGGGGTGCGGGTCGTACGCTCGGCCGGCGTCGCGCTCAGTTCGGGCATGAGGGCGGGCTCGGGGGCCGGCATCGTGCCGACGGGCGTCGCGCCGACGCGCTCGGCGTAGGCCTCGACGTCCGCGCGCGTGATGACGCCGTTCGCCCCGGTGGCCTCGACGAGGGTCAGGTCGACGCCGAGCTGCTTCGCGAAGAGGCGCACGGGCGGCGTCGACCGGGGTCGCTCGACCGGCCGTTCGACCTCCGCCGGCTGGATGGCGTCGTGGGGCGCTGCCTCGAGGACGGCGGTGTCGGATGCCGCGGCCGGGCCGGCAGCGGCGCGGGCACGCCGCTGCGGGCGGGCGCTGCCACGGGGAGCCGCGCCGTAGCCGACGAGGTTCGGCTCAGCCTGGGCCGTCTCCTCGGCCTGGGCCGTCTCCTCGGCCTGGGCCGTCTCCTCGGCGGGCGCCGCGGTCGCCGGTGCCGGCCTCGGGGCGGCGTCTCCGCCCAGATCGTACGAGACGAGCACGGAGCCGACCGCGACGACGTCGCCCGCCGCGGCGTGCAGCTTCGTGATGGTGCCGGCGTGGGGCGAAGGAAGCTCCACGACGGCTTTCGCGGTCTCGACCTCGGCGATCGTCTGATTGAGGGCCACGGTGTCGCCCTCGGCGACGAGCCACGCGACGATCTCGGCCTCGGGCAGTCCCTCGCCGAGATCCGGAAGGCGGAAGTCCTGGATCACAGCTCGACGCCTGTCAGGCTGTTCGGCCGGTCCATCACGCGGTCCACCGCGTCGAGGATCCGGTCGAGATCGGGGATGTGGTGCTTCTCGAGCTTGGCCGGCGGGTAGGGGATGTCGTGGCCCGTCACCCGCTGCGGCGCGGCCTCGAGGTAGTTGAAGCACCGCTCGGTCACGCTCGCGATGAGCTCCGCACCGACGCCGGCCTCGCGCGCCGCCTCGTGGGTCACCACGACGCGCCCGGTCTTGCGGACGGACGCGGTCACCGTG
>NZ_JAYRDE010000011.1:0-36393 GCF_041909575.1 Microbacterium sp.
CGGCCCTCCCGCTCCATCCCCACCCCCATCGTGCGCGGGGCGGCCGACATGCCTGGATCGGTCGCCCCGCGAACACGAAGGAGCCCCGGACCATACGGCCCGGGGCTCCTGTCGTGCGTGCGCGACATCCGCGCTGCGACTACTTCGCGGCGACCACCTGAAGGGTGATCACGGCGGTGAGGTCGTCGCGCAGGCGAACGGTCGCCTCGTGCTCGCCCACCGACTTGATCGGCGAGGTGATGTGGATCTTGCGCTTGTCGAGGTCGCCCAGACCGGCGGCCTTGACGGCGTCGGCGACGGCCTCGGTCTTCACCGAGCCGAACAGGCGGCCCTCGGCGCCGGCCTTGACGGGCAGGCGCACCTTGTTGGACTCGAGGGCGTCCTTGAGCGCCACGGCCTCCTCGTGGTCGTGGATCGCGCGAGACTCGCGGGCGGCGCGGATCGACGCCACCTGCTTCTCGCCGCCACGGGTCCACGCGACCGCGAAGCCCTGGGGGATGAGGTAGTTGCGGGCGTACCCGTTCTTGACCTCGACCACGTCACCGGCGCTACCGAGCCCGGCGACCTCATTCGTGAGAATCAGCTTTGCCATTGCGGTGCTCCTTAGCGGCCAGCGCCGGCGTAGGGCAGGAGAGCCATCTCGCGCGCGTTCTTGATCGCCTTGGCGATCAGGCGCTGCTCCTGCACCGAGACTCCGGTGATACGACGGGCGCGGATCTTCCCGCGCTCCGAGATGAACTTGCGAAGAGTGGCGACGTCCTTGTAGTCGATGACGCCGACACGGATCGCCTTCGCGGGGGCGGCGTTCTTCGCGCCCTTCCGCGGCTTCCGGCGGTCGCCGGTTGCCTTTCCAGCCATGGTGGTTCCTTTACGTGAAGTGAGTGGGATGCCTCGGCTCGAGGCATCCGGAATCTGCTGCTGAGATCCGCCCTTAGAAGGGGGTGTCGTCGCCGTAGGCGCCGGGGGCTGCCCAGGCGTCTCCGCCGCCGGCGTTTCCGCCCGCGTTCGAAGAGCCGGGGGTCGACCACGGCTGGTCGGCGACCTGGCCGCGGGACTGCCCGCCGCCCTGTCCGCCGCTCGATGCGGCACGCGTGACCTGAGCGGTCGCGTAGCGCAGCGAAGGACCGATCTCGTCGACCTCGAGCTCCATGGAAGTGCGCTTCTCGCCTTCCTTCGTCTCGTAGCTGCGCTGCTTCAGGCGACCGGTCGCGATGACGCGGGAGCCCTTCGTCAGCGAGCCCGCGACGTGCTCGGCGAACTCGCGCCACACGCTCGCGCGGAGGAACAGCGCTTCGCCGTCCTTCCACTCGTTGGCCTGGCGGTCGAAGTTGCGCGGTGTCGAAGCGATCGTGAAGTTCGCGACAGGGAGACCGTTCTGCGTGTAGCGCAGTTCGGGATCAGCCGTGAGGTTGCCCACGACGGTGATGATCGTCTCGCCGGCCATCGTCGTTACGCGTCCTGCTTGGCGGGCTTCGCGGGGCGGGCAGCCTTGCGGGCGGCCTTCTCCTCGGAGCGCTTCGCCTCGGCGGCGACCTGGGCGATGGCCTCCTCGGCGCGGAGCACCTTGGTGCGCATGACCAGCTCGCTGAGGTTCAGCTGGCGGTCGAGCTCCTGGGTGGCAGCGCTCGTGGCGGTGAAGTTGACGACGGCGTAGACGCCTTCGGTCTTCTTCTGGATCTCGTAGGCGAGACGGCGGCGACCCCAGATGTCGACGTTGTCGATCGAGCCACCATCTGCGGTGATGACCTTCAGGAACTTGTCGAGGTTCGGGGCGACCTGGCGCTCATCGATCTCCGGGCTCAGGATGACCATGAGTTCGTACTGGTGCGTCACTAACCCACCTCCTTCGGACTTGAACGGCTGCCGGGCATTTCCCGGCAGCAGGAGGGTGTGTGCACGTCATCCGGCTTCTCGCGCATCGAGCGCGTGCGGACAACCCTCCTATGGTACCGGATGCCCCGGCCCCCGCCGAATCAGGCCTGTGACGACCTCGTCGGGTCAGCTGGGCGATCTCGGCTCGACGGCTGAGCCGACGTCACCCGAGGAAGCCGAGCACCCAGGCGCGGTCGGCGTCCGGTGCCGGCGGGGCGAGCGGGTAGGACGCGGGGGTGGCCGAGAGGGCGATCGGATGCCGCACCCCGGGCATTCCGCCGGGTGAGCCGTGGGGAGGGCCCGACGTGACCACGGGCTCCAGGCCCAGCGTCGCGGCACGGTCGAAGGCGCCGCCGATGTCGAGGATCGGCGCGCACGGGACTCCGGCGTCGCCGAGCAGCCGCTCCCACTCGGCAGCGGGCCTCGCGGCGAGGGCCGACTCGAGCACGGGCCGCAGCTCCCCGCGGGCCGCGCTGCGACCGGCCGCGCGGGCGAATCGGGCGTCGGCCGCGGCATCCGGGATACCGAGCACTCCGCACAGGCGGGCGAACTGGGCATCGTTGCCGATGGCGAGCACGAGATCGCCTTCCGCGGTGGGGAAGGGGCCGTAGGGGTAGATGCTCGGGTGGTCGTTGCCGAGCCGCCCGGGGACGACGCCGGCGACGGCGAAGGCGCCGGACTGATTCGCCAGGGCCGACAGCGCCGAGGAGAGCAGGTTCACCTCCACCCGCTGGCCTTCGCCGGTCGCATCGCGGTGGCGGAGGGCGGCGAGCGCGCCGAGCCCGGCGTGGAGTCCGGTCACGACGTCGACGATCGCGACCCCGGCCTTCGACGGCGGGCCGTCCGCCGAGCCGGTGACGCTCATGAGGCCCGACACCGCCTGCGCGAGGACGTCGTACCCGGGGAGGGACGAGTCCGGCCCGAATCCCGTGATCGAGACGTAGACGACGCCGGGATTGGCGGCGCGCACGGTGTCGTAGCCGAGCCCGAAGCGGTCGAGCCCTCCCGGCTTGAAGTTCTCGACGACCACGTCTGCGCGGGCGGCGAGCGCGCGCGCCGCCGCGAGGTCGTCGGCATCGGCGAAGTCGAGCGTGATCGCCCGCTTGCCGCGGTTCACCGAGAGGTAGTACGTCGCCTCGCCCTCGTGGGCCGGGGGCATCCAGTGGCGGGTCTCGTCCCCGGCCGGCCCCTCGACCTTGATGACGGTGGCTCCGAGATCGGCGAGCAGCATCGTGCAGTACGGGCCGGCCAGCACCCGCGAGAAGTCGGCGACCACGAGCCCGGCGAGCGGGCCGGGTGCGGCGGCGGCGGGGTCCGTCACCGGAACGCTCCGATGCCCGTGAGGTGCTGGCCCAGGATCAGGGTGTGCACCTCGTCGGTTCCCTCGTAGGTGCGCACGGATTCGAGGTTGGCGGCGTGACGGATCGGGGAGTTCTCGAGCAGCACGCCGTCCCCTCCGAGGATCGTGCGGGCCTCGCGGGCGATCGCGATCGCCTCGCGGACGTTGTTGAGCTTGCCGAGCGAGACCTGCTCGGGACGCAGGGTCCCGGCATCCTTCGCGCGCCCGATCTGCAGCGCGAGCAGGGCGCCCTTCTGCAGCTCGACGACCATGTCGACGAGCTTCTGCTGCGTGAGCTGGAAGCCGGCGATCGGGCGTCCGAACTGCTCACGGCGCAGCGCGTGCCGCAGTGCCGCCTCGTAGCTGTCGCGTCCGGCGCCGAGCGCTCCCCACACGATGCCGTACCGCGCCTCGTTCAGCGCCGAGAACGGCCCGCGCAGTCCCCGCGCGCCCTCGAGCATCGCGTCGGCCGGCAGGCGCACGTCGTCGAACGTGAGCTCGGTCTGGATCGAGGCTCGCATCGACCCCTTGGGCTCGAGCACCCGCACACCGAATCCGGCGGTGCCGGTGGGCACGAGGAATCCGCGCACCCCCTCCTCCGTCTGCGCCCACACCACGACGAGCTGCGCGATCGACGCGAGGCCGATCCAGCGCTTGGCTCCCGAGAGCACCCAGTCCCCGCCGTCGCGCCGCGCGAACGTCTTCATGCTCGCCGGGTCCGATCCGGCGGTCGGCTCGGTGAGCCCGAAGGCGCCGACCACCTCGCCCGCCGCCATGCGCGGCAGCCACTCCTGCTTCTGCTCCTCGGATCCCCACCGGTGGATCGAGCCCATCGCGAGCGAGCCTTGCACCGACACGAAGGTGCGGATGCCGGAATCTCCGGCCTCGAGCTCGAGCGCAGCCAGGCCGTACTCGACGGCGCTGCGGCCGGGGCATCCGTATCCCGTCAGCGTCATGCCGAGCACCCCCAGCTCGCCGAACGCCGTCGCGAGCTCGGCCGGGAAGTGCGCGCGGTCGAACCAGTCGGCGATGTGCGGACGGATCTCGGCATCGACGAAGGCCCGCACCCGGTCTCGGCCGGCCCGCTCCTCCGGGCTGAGCAGCGCATCGAGTCCGAGGACATCGGATGCCGCGCGCAGCGCCTCGAGATCGTCGGGGTTCCTCGGCTCCATCGCCGCCTCCTCTGGGTCGTCTCTGCCATTGTGCCCGCCACCGCGCCGGATCGCGGACGCGGTGCGCTCCCGGCGTTCAGGGCACCCCCGGGTAGCGTGGGGTGATGGTAGCCCCCTCGCTTTCGTTCGATGACCGGGCGCTCGTCGATCCGGTCGACCCCGCGGAGGCTCGCGCCTTCGTGAAGCAGTGGCGCCGGAGCGGGGGCCTCAGCTCGACGCTGGGCGGGTCGACGGTCGTCTCCGCGTTCGTCATCGGCGTGACCGTGATGTCCGTGGCGCTGCTGCTGACGGCCATCGCCGCGCTCACGTCGCCCGGCAATGCTCGCCTCGGCAACGTCTGGATCCGCATCATCCCGTTCGTGATCTTCGCGGTGATGGTCGCCGTCGGCCTCGTCGTGGTGCTGGCCGCCCGGCGCTCCACGGCCGAGCGGATGCTGCGCCTAGACCGTTTCGCGCGCGCCAACGGCATGAGCTACCTGCCGCGTCTGGGCGCCCCCGCGCTGCCGGGCATGATCTTCTCGGTCGGGGACGCGCGCATGGCCTCGGACCTCGTCCGCGGTGAGCAGCCCCGGTTCGTGGAGTTCGCGAACTACCGGTACACGACCGGATCGGGCAAGAACAAGACCGCGCACCCCTGGGGATACGTCGCCATCAAGCTGGACGTGCCGCTGCCCCACATCGTCCTCGATGCCACCGGCAACAATGGGCTGCTCGGCTCGAACCTGCCGCACGCTTTCGAGAAGGACCAGCGCCTCAGCCTCGAGGGCGACTTCGACCGTCACTTCGCGCTGTACTGCCCGGAGGGCTACGAGCGTGACGCGCTCTATCTCTTCACCCCCGACATCATGGCCCGCTTCATCGACAACGCCGCCGCCCTCGATGTCGAGATCGTGGACGATTGGCTGTTCCTCTACGCCAAGCGGGACTTCTCGACGCTCGATCCCGCCACCTGGGCGTGGCTGTTCTCGGTCGTGGGCGCTCTGCTCGACAAGTTCGCGCAGTGGGCGCGCTGGCGAGACGAGCGCCTGACGGCGGATCCGACGACGGATGTCGCAGCCGCCCTCCGCCCCGACACTCGGGCCCCCGCGACGGCGACCGAGCCGGGAGGAGCGATGAGCGTCCCGTTCGCCGCTCCGCTGGACGACCTCCGCCCGCCGCCCGGCGTGGCCGCGCCCGGCCGCAGACTGCAGAAGGGCGTCCCGTGGACGTCGTTCGTGCTCGCCGGCGCCGTCGTGCTGATCTGGACCCTCGTCAACACCGGCTTCTTCGGACTCCTCTGGCGCTGACCCGCGCTACCGCAGGCCGAAGGCCGCGAGCTCGGCCTCGTCGAGCATGCGCGAACGGATGATGAACCGGCTGCCGGTCGGCCCCTCCACGCTGAACCCCGCACCCCGGCCGGGCACGACGTCGATGGTGAGGTGCGTGTACTTCCAGTACTCGAACTGCGCCTCCGAGATGTAGACGTCGATCGGATCGTCCAGGCCGACGGCGAGATCGCCCAGGTGCACGTCGCTCGGGCCGACGAGGAACATCCCCACCGGGAAGCACATGGGCGCGCTGCCGTCGCAGCAGCCACCGGATTGGTGGAACATGAGCGGCCCGTGCTGTGCGGTGAGCTGCCGCAGCAGGGCGGCCGCGGCATCCGTCACGGCCACCCTGCTGTAGGTCTCGGTCTGCGTCATGTCGGCCTAGAAGAAGCCCATCGCGCCCTCGGCGTACGACACCAGGAGGTTCTTCGTCTGCTGGTAGTGGTCCAGCATCTTGAGGTGGTTCTCGCGACCGATGCCGGACTGCTTGTATCCGCCGAATGCCGCGTGCGCGGGGTACTGGTGATAGGTGTTCGTCCAGACGCGACCCGCCTCGATCGCGCGTCCGGCGCGATAGGCGGTGTCTCCGGAGCGGCTCCACACGCCGGCGCCCAGGCCGTAGAGCGTGTCGTTGGCGATCGAGATCGCGTCGTCGAAGTCATCGAACGAGGTCACCGACACGACCGGACCGAAGATCTCCTCCTGGAAGATGCGCATGTCGTTCGTGCCCTCGAACACCGTCGGCGCGACGTAGAAGCCTTCGCTGAGATCGCCGCCCAGGTCGACGCGCTCGCCGCCGGCCAGCAGCTTCGCTCCGCCCTGCGTGCCGATGTCGATGTAGCTGAGGATCTTCTCGAGCTGGTCGTTCGACGCCTGCGCGCCGATCATCGTGGCCGGGTCGAGGGGATTGCCCTGCACGATCTTCGCGACGCGGTCCAGGCCGTCGCCGAGGAAGCGGTCGTAGATCGAGCGCTGGATGAGCGCGCGCGACGGGCACGTGCACACCTCGCCCTGGTTGAGTGCGAAGAAGGTGAAGCCCTCGAGCGCCTTGTCGTAGTACGCGTCGTCGGTGGAGCGCGCGACATCCTCGAAGAAGACGTTCGCGCTCTTGCCGCCGAGCTCGAGGGTCACCGGGATGAGGTTCTGCGAGGCGTACTGCATGATCAGGCGGCCGGTCGTGGTCTCGCCCGTGAACGCGACCTTGCGGATGCGCTTGTGCTGCGCGAGCGGAGCGCCCGCCTCGATGCCGAAGCCGTTGACGATGTTGACCACGCCGGCAGGGAGCAGGTCGCCGATGATGTCGAAGAGGAAGAGGATCGACGCCGGTGTCTGCTCGGCGGGCTTCAGCACCACGCAGTTGCCGGCCGCGAGCGCCGGCGCGAGCTTCCACGTGGCCATGAGGATGGGGAAGTTCCACGGGATGATCTGGCCGACGACGCCCAGCGGCTCGTTGAAGTGGTAGGCCACGGTGTCCTCGTCGAGCTGGCTCAGCGAGCCCTCCTGCGCGCGCAGCACCCCGGCGAAGTAGCGGAAGTGATCGACCGCGAGCGGGATGTCGGCGGCCAGCGTCTCGCGGACCGGCTTGCCGTTCTCCCACGTCTCGGCGACGGCGATCTTCTCGAGGTTCTGCTCGATGCGGTCAGCGATCTTGTTGAGGATGACAGCGCGCTCGGCCGGGGTCGTGCGCTTCCACGATTCGAACGCGCGCCACGCGACATCCACCGCTCGGTCGATGTCCTCGGCGGTGCCGCGGCCGACCTCGGTGAAGGGCTTGCCGTTGACGGGTGAGATGTTCTCGAAGTACTGGCCCTTGATCGGCTCGACCCACTCCCCGCCGACGTAGTGGCCGTAGCGGGGACGGTAGTCGGCGATCGAGCCGCGCTGCCCGGGGGCGGCGTAGACGCTCGAGACACCCTCTTCGACGATGGTCATGCTGGTCTCCTTCGACGCTGTCGCGACGGTCGTCGTCGCGTTGCGTCGAAGCTAGGCCGGGCGACGTTGCATCGAGTTGCGGGCTCGTCTCGGCCCGTGCTGCGCCGCAACTCCTCAGATCTGCGACGGCATCGGCAGAAATCCGGTCGTACCGGCCTCGGGCAGACCGGATCTGAGGAGTTATGGCGGGGCGCACGCCGGGGCGGGGACCGGTTCCCCGGCCGGCGGAACGGCCGGCAGGGTCAGGAGTCCGCTTCGAGCCGCTCGATGCGGGCGACCAGGCCGGCGCGCTTGGGCGAGCGCGCCGGGAGCATCGAGAGGCAGAGCCTCAGCAGCTCGGCGTCGTCGGCCGCGGCATCCGTCTCGGCGAACGCCAGGAGGACGTCGACGGATGCCTCGGCCATCAGGGCCTCGCGCAGCGCCGCGCGCACGGCTGCGCGGAAGTCCTCGATCCCCGGGGCGACCGAGTCGGGGAGCACGTCGCCGCGATAGGCGGCGAGCGCGACGCGGTGCGCGCCCCGGTCGAGGAGCGACAGCATCTGGTGCGCGTCCGTCTCGACCTCGACGCCGAAGCGATAGGGCCGCGACTCGGGAACGAGCGCGGGCGCGACTCTCTCGAGCACCTTGCGCAGCCGGACCATCTCGGCGCGGAGCGTCACCGTCGCCTCGGGGTCGCCGTACACGAGCTCGGCGAGGCGCTCGGCCGACAGCCCCTGGCGGTGGACCGCGAGCATCAGCACCAGCTCGGCGTGGCGGGCGCCGAGCTCCGAGACCGCCTCGGCGCCGTCGCCGGCGACCTCGAGCAGCGCGCGATCGCGGCCGAGCACCCGGAGGGTGGTCCGCTGCGGCTCGACGCGACGCGGTGCCCGGCGAGGCGGTGGGGAGGACGTCGCACGGGCCCGCAGCCGGGCAACGAGCAGCTCGCCCTCGATCGCCCGGGCCGTGGCATCCACCAGGAGCTGCGCCTGCGGCGTCGCCGCCTCGGCCCCGCCGGTGACGTCGATCACTCCGAGGAGCCGGCGCGTCTCGGGGTCGTGCACCGGCGCGGCCGTGCAGGACCACGGCTGCACCAGCCGGTTGAAGTGCTCGGCGCCGTGGATCTGCACCGACCGGTCGAGTTCGATCGCCGTGCCGGGTGCCGAGGTGCCGACCGCCCGCTCCGACCAGTTCGCGCCCTCGACGAAGCCCATGTCGCCGGTGAGCGTGCGCACGCGCCGGTCGCCGTCGACCCAGAGCAGGCGCCCGGCCTCGTCGCCGACGGCGACGATCACCCCGGACTCGTCGGCGCCGCCCGGGAGCAGGAGGCCGCGCACCATGTCGATCACGCCGACCAACGGGTGGGTGCGGCGATACTCGGCCAGCGACTGCGCGTCGAGGTCGAGCGGCGGCAGCGACTCGGCGCCGACCAGGCTCTCCAGCGACCGCCGCCACGACTCCCGCACCAGCGCGCGGACGTCGCCGAGGCGCTCGTCGGCGGCGTTCCCGGCGAGGAGCTCCTCGTGGGCGCGCTCGATCAGCAGTCGCGAGGTCTCGGGTGACACCTCGCGGCGTGACGACCACGGCGATGACATGCAGCTCCGATCGACGGCGGGGAGCGTGGCACCAGTGTAGGCGCGGGCGGTCAGCCGCGGGCGGCCCACCATTCGCGCAACCGGCGCTCGGCCTCGTCCTGGCCCACGATGCCCTCGTCGAGGCGCAGGTCCAGCAGGAACCGGTAGGCCTCGCCCACCTCGCGCCCCGGCCCGATGCCGAGCACGGCCTGGATGCGGTTGCCGTCGAGCTCGGGCCGCATGGCGTCGAGCTCCTCACGGGCCGAGAGCTCCGCGATGCGGCGTTCGATGTCGTCGTAGGCGCGCGCGAGCCGGCCGGCCTTCCGGGCATTGCGCGTCGTCACGTCGGCGCGCGTGAGGATGTGCAGCCGCTCGAGCTCGTCGCCCGCGTCGCGCACGTAGCGGCGGACGGCGGAGTCCGTCCACGTCCCCTCGGCGTACCCGAAGAACCGAAGGTGCAGCTCGATCAGGCGCGTCACGACCGCCGTCGTGTCGGAGTCGAACCTCAGCGCCTGGAGGCGCTTGCGGGCCAGCCGGGCGCCCTTGATGTCGTGGTGGTAGAAGGTCACGCCGCCGTTCGGCTCGAGGCGGCGCGTCGCCGGCTTCCCGATGTCGTGCAGGAGCGCGGCCAGCCGCAGCGGCACGTCGGGGGCGGCATCCGGATGCCTCGCATGCTCGAGATCGATCGCCTGCCGGAGCACCGTCAGCGAGTGCTCGTACACGTCCTTGTGGTGGTGGTGCTCGTCGACCTCGAGCCGCAGCGCCGGCACCTCCGGCAGGAACTCGCCGATGAGCCCGGTCTCGACCAGGAGGCGGATGCCGCGCACGGGGTCGTCGGTCTGCAGCAGGCGCACGAGCTCGCCCTGGATCCGCTCCGGGCTCACGATCGCGAGCGTCTCGCGCAGGTCGGCGACGGCCTGCACCGTCGCCGGATCCACCTCGAACCCGAGCTGGGACGAGAACCGCGCGGCGCGCAGCATCCGCAGCGGATCGTCCCCGAAGCTCACCGCGGGATCGGCCGGCGTGCGCAGGCGGCGGGCGACGAGGTCCTCGACGCCGCCGGTGGGGTCGATGAGCGTGCGGCCCGGCACGCGCAGTGCCATGGCGTTGACGGTGAAGTCGCGGCGGACCAGGTCGTCCTCGAGGGTGTCGCCGAACTCCACGGTGGGCTTGCGGGTGACGCCGTCGTAGCTGTCCGCCCGGTACGTCGTCACCTCGACCTGCTCGCCGGCGACCTTCGCGCCGATCGTGCCGAACGCCCGGCCGATGTCCCACTGCGCGGTGCTGATCGGCTTGACGATCCGCAGGATGTCGTCGGGCCGCGCGTCCGTCGTGAAGTCGAGGTCGTTCGTCGGGCGGCCGAGCAGTGCGTCGCGCACCGGACCGCCCACGATCGCGAGATCGTGGCCCGCGGCGGCGAAGGCGTCCGCGAGCGTCGCGACGACGGGGGACTCGGCGAGCGCGCCGAGGCGCGCGATGCCCTCGGCCATGTTGAGCATGCTTCGAGCCTACCGAGCGGTCGCGGCGCGACTCAGCGGCCGCCCGGTGAAAGGGGCGGGAGAAACGTCGGTCTCGGCGGCTCTTGAGCGCGCGTAGCCCCCGAATCTCCCCGGGGTTTCACGCGAAGCGGAGGAACCCGGTGAAGGCGAGTTCGCGCACGCGGGGCAGCAGGTCGGCGCGGAGACGCGCGGCATCCGCGCCCAGCAGTTCGGCGATGGCGTCGATCAGCACCCCGGCGGGGAGGTCGCCGTCGCACGCGCCGACGAGGGCGGCGAGGGCGGGATCCACGCTCAGTGCGCGTCCGAACCCGCCGCCCTGCCGCAGCTCGATCACCGTCGGATCCTCCTGACCGGGCACGTGGTGGCGGGCCTCGGTCACGTCGGGTGCGACGACGAAGGCGGATGCCGCCACCCCGGCGTCGTCGAGAGGCTCGAGCCTGTCGTGGTCGGCGAGCGCGTCGGCGAGGTGCGCGCCCAGCGAGTCGCCGGTGAGCGACTGATGCAGGCGCTCGAACCGCGACAGGGTGGGTTCGCCTGAGCGCGGACGGCGCAGCAGCAGGTACCCGAAGCCGACCTCGGTCACCTCGCGGGCCGCGAAGTCGTCCAGCCAGGCGTCGGCCAGGCGGGCGAACTCCGGCGTCCCGGGCAGGGTGCCGCCGTCGCGCACCCACAGCTCGGCGTACGACAGCGGATCGAGGCTCTCACGCTCGACCACCCACGCGTCGAGCGCGATGGGCGACTGCGCCACCCACGCCCGCACGCGGTCGAGCCCGTCGACGCCGGCCCGCGTCTCCCAGTTGCCCAGCAGCTGCGCGACCCCGCCCGGCGCGAGGTGGCCGCCGACGCCGCGCACGAACGCCGCCACGACGTCGTCGCCCTCCATGCCGCCGTCGCGGTACTCGTAGGCGGGCACGTCCTCGACCCGGGGCGTGATGACGAACGGCGGGTTCGACACGATGCGGTCGAACTCTTCGCCGGCGACGGGCTCGAACAGGCTGCCGAGCCGGGTGTCGATCGCGTCGACGCCGTTGAGCAGGGCATTGAGGCGCGTGAACGCCAGGGCCCGCGGCGAGATGTCGGTCGCGGTCACCCGCGCGACGCTCCGGCGGGCGCGCAGGGCCTGGATGCCGCACCCTGCGCCGATGTCGAGTCCGCGGCGGGCTGCAGTGGGAAGCTGCAGCGACGCGAGCGTCAGCGAGGCACCCCCCACCCCGAGCACGTGGTCCTCCGGGAGCGGGCCCCCGAGCGCCGCTTCGTCGAGGTCGCTCGCGATCCACCACTGGCCCGCACCGTCCGCGTCGGCGTACGACTGCGGGCGCACCACCGCGAGCGGCCGCACGCCGTCGCCGACCGAGACGAGTCCCAGCGCCGCGAGGCCGGCCGCGCCGGTGCGCGGGAGTGCGGACGACACGAATGCCTCGTCCTGCGGCATCCCGAGCACGAGAAGCCGGGCCAGCACGGCGAGCGCGTCGTCCCTCGCGCCCAGCGAACGGTCGGCCGGAGCGCGGAGCCCGCGCGCGATGGCGTCGTCGGCAGCGTCGCCGAACGCGGTCCGCAGGGCCTCGGCGGTGAATCCGGCGGCGCGCAGGTCATCGGCGAGGTGGCGGCACAGGGTGGGATCGGGGTCGGGCAGCACGCGTCCATTCAACCGTGCGCCGCCGCGCGGCGTCCCGTACCGGAAGCTCCGAGGGTCGAACCGTAGAATCGCACTCGATCGTGCGGTCCGTCCATCGCACAGGAGCGAACCACACAGCATGACCGTGACCCCCTCGGGAAAGCCCGCCCGTCGCCGCGCCTCGCGCGCCGTCGCGGTGGCGCTGGCGATCCTGACGGCGATCGCGACTCCCGGCGTCCCGGCTCTCGCGGACACCCCGACGCCCACCCCGACGCCCGTGCCCGCACCGCCGATCCCCGCGGGCACGACGGCCTTCACGCTCGCGCCGATCTCCAACGGGATCGTCGCACCCGGCGAGGCGCTCGCGGTGTCGCTGACGCTGCAGAACGAGACGGATGCCGCGACCCCGGCCGCCACGGCCACGGTGGCGCTGGGACGCACCCCGCTGCCCAGCCGGACCGCCCTCACGGCATGGCTCGCGGGTGACACCGCGGGTGTGAGCACCGACACCGTCGCCACCGCGCTGCTGGAGCCCGTGGCGGCGGGATCGCTGGGCGTCACCGCCGCCCGCATCGAGGCCGACGACCCCGCCCTGCGCGGGCTCGATCCCGGGGTCTATCCCCTGGTCGCCTCGTACGACTCGCCCATGGGCGCCGTCGACTCGACGAGCGTCGTGATCGTGCCGCGCACGGACGCGAGTGAGATCGGCCTGGGCGTGCTCGTGCCGATCACGGCCCCGCAGCTCGCGACCGGGCTGCTCACCGCCGACGAGCTCACCGCGCTCACCGCGGCCGACGGCGCCCTCACCGCGCAGCTCGACGGTGTCGAGGGCACTCCGGCGATCCTCGCCGTGGACCCGGCGATCCCGGCCGCGATCCGCGTGCTCGGGAGCTCGGCTCCCGAGACGGCCACGGAATGGCTGGGAAGGCTCGAGGCTCTGCCCAACTCCCGGTTCGCCCTGCAGTTCGGCGATGCGGACCTCGCGGCTCAGCTCGAGTCGGGACGCACCGCGCCGCTCGCGCCGACCTCGCTCACGGCGTACATGGACCCGGCCGACTTCGCTCCCGAATCCGCTGCCGAGCCGACGCCCGAACCGACGCCGGAGCCGACGCCGACCGAGAACGCCGACCCCGACGCGCCGGCGCTGCCGACGCTCGAAGAGCTGCTCGACATCGGGCCGAACGCGCGCGGCGGCGTCTACTGGCCGACCGCCGGAAGCGCCGGACCCGACGTGGTCGACCAGCTCGGCTCGCTCGACGCCGACGGTCAGGACCCGCTCACCGTCGTCCCGTCCGCCTCGACGACCACCGGAGCGCAGGGTGGCACGGTTCGCGCTCACGGGGTCGCCGGCGAGGCGTCGGCGCTCGTCGCCGACTCCGACATCTCGGCCGCTCTCGAGAAGGCATCGACTCTGGACGAGACGTCCCTGCGTGCCGCCGCACTGGCCCAGGCCACGGCCTACCTGTCGTTCGCCTCTGCCGAGACGGGCGGAGCGCCGCTGCTGGTCTCCCTCGGGCGCAGCTCCGACCGGTCCCGCGTGGGCATCGGAGCCACGATCGGCGCGGCGCTCAGCGCTCCCGGCGTGACACCGTTCACGATCGGCGGGCTGGCGAACTCGGCGACCGCCCCGATCGAGATCGCGGATGCCCCCGAGCAGTCGGCGAGGGCGGCCGTGGCATCCGCTCTCCTCACCCAGGAGGCGGAGCTGGCTCGCTTCGCGACGATCCTCGACGACACCAGCCTGCTCACGGGCCCCGAGCGGGCGGAGATCCTGCAGCTCCTGGGCAACGCGTGGCTCGCCGACGAGGACGCCTGGACGGCCGCCGTCGCGGCGCACCGCGACGAGACCCGGACGACGCTCGACTCGGTCGGCCTCGTGCCGACCGCGCCGATCAACCTGTTCGGCTCGAACGTCGGCCTGCGGTTCTGGGTGCGCAACGACCTCCCCTACCCCGTCAACCTCGTGCTGTACGTGACCCCCGATGATCTGCGGCTCGACGTGCAGCGGGCCAATCCGCTCATCGCGCAGCCCAGCAGCAACACCCGTGTCGAGGTCCCGGTGCAGGCCCGCGTGGGCAACGGCGACGTGACGCTCGAGCTGCAGCTGCGCAGTCGCGCGAGCGTCGCGATCGGCGAACCGGAGTCCGTCGAGGTGAGTGTGCGCGCCGAATGGGAGACCGTCGGCCTCACCGCCCTCGCCGTCCTGGTGGGCGGCCTCCTGCTGCTCGGCGTCGTGCGGACGGTGCTGAAGATCCGCGCGCGCCGGAAGCGGACGGATGCCGCGGAGGATCGAAAGTGAGCATCGGCCGTGCGAGCGTCCTCATCGGCGCGGGGACGATCGTCTCGCGATTGACCGGGTTCCTGCGCGCCGTCGTGCTCGTATCGGCGGTCGGCGCCTTCGCCGAGGCCGGCAACGCCTTCGCGGTCGCGAATCAGCTTCCGAACAACATCTACGCCATCATCTCGACCGGCCTGATCAGTGCGGTCGTCGTGCCGCAGATCATCAAGGCGGCGGCGCACGACGACGGCGGTCGGGCATTCGTCTCGAAGCTCTTCACCCTCGGGACCGTCGCCCTGATCGTCACGGCGGCCGTCGCGACCGTCGCCGCGCCGCTGCTCGTCCAGCTCTACGCTCCCGAGTTCGGTCCGGACGCGAAAGCTCTGGCGACCGCGTTCGCGTACTGGTGCCTGCCGCAGATCCTCTTCTACGGCCTGTTCGCGCTCGTGGGCGAGTCTCTGAACGCGCGTCGCGTCTACGGCCCGTACACCTGGGCGCCGATCGCCAACAACGCCATCTCGATCGCCGGGTTCCTGCTGTTCATCTGGCTCTTCGGCCAGGGGTCTCCGCCGGCGGCGTGGACATCCGAGATGGTCGCGCTGCTGGCGGGCACAGCAACCCTCGGAATCGTCGTGCAGACGGGAATCCTGTTCGTCTTCTGGCGCAGGACCGGACTCCACGTGCGTCCCGACTTCGCCTGGCGGGGCGTCGGGCTCGGACAGATCGGCCGGCTGGCGGGCTGGACGTTCTTCATGGTCGTCGCGAGCCAGCTCGCGGGCCTCGTCCAGTCACGGGTGCTCTCGCAGATCCCCGAGGGGGACCCCAGCATCCTCGCGTCGCAGAATGCCTGGCTGCTGTTCATGCTGCCGTACTCGATCATCGTGCTCTCGATCGGGACGCCCTACTTCACACGCCTCAGCGAACATGCGCAGGCGGACCGCGACGATGACGTCCGCGCCGACATCGGCACCAGCATCCGCACCATCGCCGTCTTCATCGTGGCGGCGACCGCCGCCCTCACCGCCGCCGCGGTTCCGGCATCCCGCATCTTCACCGACAACGAGACGCAGGCGGTGGCCGCCGCCGAGCTGCTGCTCTGCTTCATCGTCGGCTTGATCCCCCTCGCCGTGCTCTTCGTGATCCAGCGGACGTTCTACGCGTACCACGACACACGCACGCCGTTCGTCTTCACGATGGTCCAGTGCGGGCTCGTCGTCGTGACGGCCCTGCTGGCCAGCTGGCTGGTGGGTGCCGACGTGCTCCCGGTGTCGTCGCTCGCGGCGGCGGTCGCGCTGGGTCAGTCGGTTGCGGGCATCATCCAGCTCGTCGTGGCCGCCTGGCTGCTGCAGCGCCGCCTGGGCGACCTCCGGATCGCATCCTGGTCTCTCGCGATCGGACGGTTCCTGCTGGCCGCGCTCCCGGCCGCCGGCGCCGGCTGGCTGACGTTCCAGCTGCTCGGCGGAATCGACGGCTGGACCGTCTCCGACAAGTTCCTCGGCGCCCTCGGGGCGGCCATCATCGGGATCGTCGTGCTGGTCGTCTACGCCGCGTTCCTCGCGCTGCTGCGCGCACCCGAGCTGTCCACGGCGAAGACGCTGGTGCGGCGGTTCCTGCCGGGGCGCGGCTGAACCGGAACGAGCCGACGGCAGGCCGACACCGAGCCGCGGGACGGAATGCCGCGCGGTTACCATGTGTTGAAGCATCCGGGGTCTGATCACCCCGAAACAGAAGGGGGCGCAGGTGCGTCACGTCATCATCATCGGTTCGGGTCCTGCGGGCTACACGGCGGCCATCTACGCGGCGCGCGCCAACCTCGAGCCGCTCGTGGTCGCGAGCTCTGTCGAGGCCGGCGGCGACCTGATGACCACCACCGACGTCGAGAACTTCCCCGGCTTCCCGGAGGGCATCCAGGGCCCCGACCTCATGACGAAGATGCAGGAGCAGGCCGAGCGCTTCGGCACCGAGGTGCTCTACGACGACGTCGTCTCGCTCGACCTCGACGGCGACGTCAAGAAGATCACGCTCGGCAGCGGCAAGGAGTACGAGGCCCGCTCGATCGTCTACGCGACCGGCTCGGCGCACCGCAAGATCGGCATCGAGGGTGAGGAGCGCCTCTCGGGGCGCGGTGTCTCGTACTGTGCGACGTGCGACGGATTCTTCTTCCGCGATCGCGTCATCGCCGTCGTCGGCGGCGGGGACTCGGCGATGGAAGAGGCCACGTTCCTCACGAAGTTCGCGTCGAAGGTCTACGTCATCCACCGTCGCGACGAGCTTCGCGCCTCGAAGATCATGCAGGAGCGCGCCTTCGCGAACGAGAAGATCGAGTTCGTGTGGAACAGCGAGGTCGTGGACGTGCTCGGCGACGACGCGGTGAACGGGCTCGTGCTCGAGAACACCGTCGACGGCACCCGCAGCGAGCTCGCGATCGACGGCCTCTTCGTCGCGATCGGCAACGACCCGCGCACCCACCTCGTGCACGGCAAGCTCGACCTCACCCCCGAAGGCACCATCTGGGTCGACGGGCGCTCCTCGCGCACCTCGGTCACCGGGGTCTTCGCCGCCGGCGATGTGATCGACCCGACGTACCGCCAGGCCGTCACCGCCGCGGGCAGCGGCACCGTCGCGGCACTCGACGTGGAGCACTACCTCGCATCGCTCGGCGAAGCGGGCGCGCCCGACGTCGTCGGCGACCAGATCGAGGGGCTCCCCGAGGTCAGCGCAGCCTGAGCATGCGCTGGGACGGCGGAATGATCCCGCCGCGCCCGGCGTTCGAGTACACGACAGCTTCAGCGAAGGAGAAATGATGACCGCCAAGGCGACGACTTCCGCCACCTGGGAGCAGGACGTGCTCCAGGCCGAGGGCCCCGTGCTCGTGGACTTCTGGGCCGCATGGTGCGGACCGTGTCGCATGGTCGCGCCCGTCCTCGACGAGATCCAGTCGGAGCACCCCGACAAGATCACGGTCCTCAAGCTCAACGTCGACGAGAACCCCGACCTCGCGATGAAGTACCAGATCACGTCGATCCCGGCGATGAAGGTCTTCAACAAGGGCGAGGTCGAGACCACGATCATCGGCGCCAAGCCGAAGTTCGCGCTCGAGAAGGATCTCGCCGCGTACATCGGCTGAGTCTCACCTTCTTCCAGCCCCCTGATCCGGCTCCGCGCCTGATCAGGGGGCTTTTCTGTTCCATGCGTCCGGCGGCATGCAGTCGATCCTCGAAGAATTTCGCGAGAGGATGTCGATCTCGGCCGTCTCCGTTCGACGCACGGAGTGAGGTGGCCGGAGCGGCCCCGCGGGCCGCAGGCTCGGACGAGAGGAGAACGACATGCGTTACATGCTCATCATGCAGGTGGAGCCGGAGGCCGCGGCGCGGGCCGCTGAAGAGCTCGACATGGTCGAGGTCATCGCCGCCATGGGCGCGTACAACGACGAGCTGCAGAAGGCGGGTGTCTTCCTGTCCGCCGAGGGGCTCTCCGATGCGAGTGAGGGATTCCGCGTGGACTTCTCGTCAGCGCCGCCGGTCGTGTCCGACGGTCCGTATGCCGAGGCGCGCGAGGTGTTCACCGGCTACTGGATCCTCGAGGTCGCCAGCCGCGAGGAGGCCGAGCACTGGGCCCGCAAGTGCCCCCTCGGACCGGGAACCGCGCTCGAGGTGCGCCGGGTCAATGAGCTCTCGGACTTCGAGATGCCCGACAACGAGTGGATCGCGAAGGAGCAGGAGTGGCGAGCCGCCAACTCCTAGGGCACGCGTGAGATCAGGACGCGTCCGCACGCACCGTCGCATCCCAGCGACGGTGCGTGTTGGCGTCGCCGAGAAGGCGCCACACAGCGCGGGTGAGCTGAGGATAGTCCAGCGCGATCTGACGGAGCACCCGGTAGTGCCGCGCCGCGTTCGGTCGCGAGCCCCCGTTCGCGGCGATGTTCTCGGCGCGGAGGGTGAAGACGACCAGCTCGTCGACCGTCGGGAGGTCCTCCATGAAGTCCCACGGATCCTCGCCCGCGCGCAGTCGCTCGGCGATGATCACGGCGAGCTCATCGGATGCCTCGGCACGCAGGAGCTCGAGACTGGCCCGGCGGCGCGGGTTCGTGTCTTCGTGCGGCACCCATCCAGGGTACGACGCCTCGCCGACTCCGGGCCGCGATCGCACGCGATTCCGGCCTCTACGCTGGCCTCATGAGCTCCGTCGACGCCCACGCCCGACGGGCCGTGGAGGCCGTGTGGCGTGAGGAGTCCGCGCGCATCGTGGCGGCACTCACCCGCCACACGGGCGACTTCGGCTGGGCTGAGGACCTCGCGCAGGACGCGCTCCTCGAGGCTCTCGCGAAATGGCCGGGGAGCGGCATCCCGGACAATCCCGGCGCGTGGCTCCTCGCCGTGGCGAAGCGTCGCGCGATCGACGGCTGGCGGCGGCGGGAGCGCCTCGCCGTACGGCAGCCGCTGCTGGGCGCGGACGCCCTGGAGGCTGAGCGGGCGGACGACGTGCCAGAGCTGGGCGATCCCGACCGCATCGACGACGACGTGCTGCGGCTCGTGTTCATCGCGTGCCACCCGGTCCTGACGCCCCAGGCACGTCTGGCGCTCACTCTGCGCACCGTCGCCGGGCTCACGACCGAGCAGATCGGGCGCGCCCTGCTGATGACGGTCCCCACGGTGCAGCAGCGCATCGTGCGCGCCAAGCGGACGCTCGCCGAGGCCGAGGTGCCCTTCGACGTTCCCGGGCGGGCCGAGCGCCCCGCGCGCCTGGCGAGCGTCCTGCAGGTGATCTACCTGCTCTTCACGGAGGGCTACGCGCCGGCGGCAGGCGACGAAACCATCCGGCCGGACGTCGCACGCGAGGCCGTGCGGCTCGCGCGCCAGCTCCGCGCGCTGATGCCCCGCGAGACCGAGATCGATGCGCTCATCGCCCTCATGGAGTTCCAGTCGTCACGCTTCGCCACGCGAACCGACGGCGCCGGGCTGCCCCTGACCCTCGCAGAGCAGGATCGCCGCCGCTGGGACCGGTCGGCGATCGCGCGCGGCCGCGAGGCGCTGGAGAGAGCGGATGCCGCGCCCCGCGGGCTCGGGTACTACGGGCTGCAGGCGGCGATCGCGGAATGTCACGCCGTGGCCCCGACCTTCGATGAGACCGACTGGGGGCGCATCGTGCGCCTCTACGACGGCCTCGATCGGCTCGCACCGTCGCCGGTCGTGCGGCTCAACCGCGCGGTCGCCGTGTCGATGGCGGAGGGACCTGCCCAGGCGCTCGACATTGTGGATGGTCTGGAATCCGAACTCGGCGACTTCCGCCCGTTCCACGCCGTCCGCGCGGAGCTGCTCGAACGCCTCGGGAGCATGGATGCCGCGGCATCCGCGTTTCGCATCGCTGCCGGCCTTCCGGGCAACGACGCCGAGGCGGCCGTGCTGCGGCGGCGGGCAGACGCCCTCGATCAGGCTGAGCCGTAGCCGGTCTCGCCGATCTCCTCGAGGATCCGGTTCAGGTCCTGGATGCTCGCGAAATCGATCATGACCTGGCCTTTTCTCGCGGTCAGCGAGATGCGCACGCGGGTGTTCAGGCGATCACCGAGGCGCTCTGCGACCTCATCGAGGTGAGCGCGGCGCGCCCCGGCCTGGGGCTTCGGACCGCGGCTGGACGCGGCATCCGGGCCCTTCGCGGCCGCCTCGGCGGCGCGGACCGACAGATCCTCGTTGACGATCTTGTCGGCCAGTCGCTGCATGGCCTCAGGGGTGTCGAGTGACAGGATCGCCCGGGCGTGACCGGCGGTGAGCACGCCGGCCGCCACCCGCTGCTGCACCGGGACCGGCAGCTTGAGCAGGCGGATCGTGTTGCTGATCTGCGGGCGCGAGCGGCCGATGCGGCTCGCGAGCTCCTCTTGCGTGATGCCGAAGTCCTCGAGCAGCTGCTGGTATGCCGACGCTTCTTCGAGCGGGTTCAGCTCGGACCGGTGGAGGTTCTCGAGCAGCGCGTCGCGGAGAAGATGCTCGTCGGCTGTCTCGCGGATGACCGCGGGGATCGAGGTGAGTCCAGCCTCGCGGGCGGCGCGCGTGCGGCGCTCCCCCATGATCAGCTCGTACTCGCCGTTCTCATTGGCACGGACGACGACGGGCTGCAGGACGCCGAACTCCCGCACGCTGTGGACGAGCTCGGCGAGGTCCTCCGGGTTGAAGTGCGTGCGCGGCTGTCGCGGGTTGGGAACGATGGAGTGCGGGTCGATGTGGGCGAGCCGTGCCCCGGGCACCGCCAGGAGCGCTTCAGCCCCGTCTCCGCCGTTCGCGGAGACGGCCTCGCCACTGCCGTTGCCGTTGTCCTCAGTGGTGGCGGCGCGCGGGAAGAAGACGTCGGAGGGCCGGTCCTCGGCGACCTCCGTCGTCGGGATGAGTGCCCCGATTCCGCGGCCGAGGCCTGTGCGCTTGGCCATCAGGCGCTCCCTTCGATGTTCGAGTCAGCGTGGGCGGCGGCGAGATCGCCGTCGCGGCGGACGAGTTCGACCGCGGCTTCGCGGTAGGCGATGGCTCCGGCCGACTGTCCGTCGTATGCGATCACGGTCTGCCCGAAGCTCGGCGCCTCGGAGACGCGGACCGAGCGCGGGATGACGGTGTCGAGCACCTCACGGGCGAAGTGCTCGCGCACCTCTTCGGCGACCTGCTGCGCGAGGCGGGTGCGCCCGTCGAACATGGTGAGCAGGATCGTCGAGAGCGTCAGCCGCGGATTGAGGTGCTTCTGGATCATGCGGACCGTGCCGAGCAGCTGGCTCAGGCCCTCGAGGGCGTAGTACTCGCACTGGATGGGGATGAGCAGCTCGGTGGCCGCGGTGAAGGCGTTGATCGTGAGGAGGCCGAGCGAGGGCGGGCAGTCGATGAGGACGAAGTCGAGGGCGTGCTCAGGATCGGCGAGGTAGTCGTCGAGAGCCGTGCGAAGACGGTGTTCCCGTGCCACCTGCGAGACGAGCTCGATCTCGGCGCCGGCGAGATGGATCGTGCTCGGAGCGCAGAACAGGTTGGGCGACTCCGGGCTCGTCTGGACGATGTCCGCGAGGGGGAACTCGTCGATCAGCACATCGTAGACACTGGGCGTATCGGCGGTGTGAGGTACTCCGAGAGCCGTCGAGGCGTTGCCTTGCGGGTCGAGATCGATCACGAGCACGCGGGCACCGAGAGCCGCGAGGGCCGCGGCGATGTTCACCGTGGTCGTGGTCTTTCCGACGCCGCCCTTCTGATTCGAGACGGTCAGCACGCGTGTGCGGCCGGACAGTTCGACCTCGGTGCTCTCCAGCGCGCGTCGTCGCGCGGAAAGATCGGCGAGTTCGCGGGCGAGAGGGGTGTCGTCGAACGAGAAGGATGCCTCGGCTCCGGTCTCGTCGGGCTGTTTCACGTGAAACACTCTCCCTTTCGCGAGCCGATCAACAACGCCTCCCACTCTACCCGGGACCACCCCCGTTCCCGTCGGCCCCGCCCGTCTGCACGCACTCCCCGCCGGTCGAGTAGGCGGCGAAGCCGCCGTCGAGACCACCGACCGCGCAGATCTCGATACGCCCGCTCCGCGGGCACTCGATCGCCGGCCCCCATCCCGCGGTCGGGTAGGCGGCACCGCCCCCCGCCGGTCGAGTAGGCGGCGAAGCCGCCGTATCGAGACCCCACACCGCTACAGGATCTCGATACGCCCGCTCCGCGGGCTACTCGATCGCCGGCCCCTTCCCGCCGGTCGTAGGCGACGAAGGCACCGTATCGAGACCCCGGCCCCACCGGTCCGCGCCTGCTCCCGCCGGTCGAGTAGGCGGCGAAGCCGCCGTATCGAGACCATGCCTACCCGGCTCGTCTCCTATGTTTCACGTGAAACATCCCGTGCGCCGAAGTCCTTGCGACTGAGTTGTGGCAGCTTCTCCAACTGTTCCTTGACCAGCGCCAATCTCTTCGCGCGGCTCCACCCCTGCACCTGCTTCTCGCGCCGGTACGCATCGTCCACCCGGTCGAACTCTTCGAAGTAGATCAGCCGAACGGGCAATCGATTCATCGTGTAGAGCGAGCCCTCCCCATCTCCGTGCTGCGCGAGACGATGCTCGAGATCACGGGTGCTGCCCACATAGAGGGACCGGTCCGAGCATTCGAGGATGTACATGTACGCCATCGCTCGATGATTGCCGTGGGCGGCGGTGGCGCGGCCATAGGCGTCAGATCTGGTGAAAACCGCGAGAGCCAGCGGGTGGGGGAGGACGAGGGGGCCGGCATCGAATCTCAGCTCCCGGCTACGACGGAATCGTGGTGGAGCGGCCAGCCTGCGGGATCTCGATACGCCCGCTCCGCGGGCTACTCGATCGGCGGGTCCGCGGACTGGCACCTCTCGCGGTCGAGGAGGCGGCGCAGCCCACGTATCGAGACCACCGCCGCAGCACCGAGCCGACGCCGGACAGGGCCGACGTTTCATGTGAAACATCTCCACACGGGATCTCGATACGCCCGCTCCGCGGGCTACTCGATCGGCGGGTCCGCGCGGCCGGCACCTCCGGCGGTCGAGGAGGCGGCGCAGCCGCCGTATCGAGACCACCGCCGCAGCACCGAGCCGACGCCGGACAGGGCCGACGTTTCACGTGAAACATCTCCACACGGGATCTCGATACGCCCACTCCGCGGGCTACGCGATCCGCGGCCCGGCGGATCGCCAGGTTCCGCGCAGCCGCAGGTCGGGACCATCCGCAGTCCAGCGAAAGAGCCGCGGGTGGACCTGCGTCAGCGGACGGTGGCGCGGATCACCCGTGAGGGCTCGTCGAGCACGCCGTCACCGACGATCTCGACGCGCGCGTTCGTGACCCGGAACTTGCGCAGCTGCTTCTCGGCGGCGGCGATCTCGTTCGCGGCGCTCGCACCCTTGAGAAGAATCAGCTCGCCGCCGTCCCGCACAAGGGGAGCAGTCAACGGAACGAGGGTACGCAGTGCGCTCACCGCCCGTGCTGTGACGGCGTCGAGGCTGGCGCCGCCCTTCCAGTCCTCCGCGCGGGCGCGCACAACCTCGACGTTGTCCAGCTCCAGCTCGGCCGCCTGCTCGTTCAGCCACACCACACGGCGCTCCATCGGCTCGACCAGCACCCACTGCACATCGGGACGAGCGATCGCCAGCACCAGACCGGGCAATCCCGCGCCCGAACCGACGTCGCCGACGCGCCCCACCGGGAACAGGGGGGCGATGATCGCACTGTTCAGGATGTGCCGCGACCACAAGCGTGGGGGCTCGAGCGGTCCGATGAGGCCCCGTTCTTCGCCGTGCTCACCCAGGGCGGCCGTGAAGCGGCGCGCGAGTTCGATGCGCTCACCGAAGAGGTCGGCCGCGACGGCCGGTTCGATCTCGATCTCGCTCATCGATGTTTCACGTGAAACGCGCGTCAGGCGCGGCGGATCACCGTGTGACGGTCGGCGCCCTCGCCGTACGACTCCGAAACGAAACCGCGCTCCGAAACGATGTCGTGCACGAGCTTGCGCTCGTAGCTCGACATTGCCGGCAGTGACGCCTGAGATGCACCGTCATCCAGCCGCTCGATCGCGCGGTCGACCAGGGCGGCGAGCTGCTGCTGACGGGTGTCGCGGGAACCGCCGACGTCGAGGATCAGTCGAGAGAAGCGCCCGGTGCGGTTCTGCACCGCGATGCGGGTCAGCTCCTGCAGAGCCTGCACCGTGTCGGGTTCGGCAATGAGTGCGACCGACCCGCCTTCCGGAGCCTCGACGGAGACGTAGGCGCGGCCGCCGCGCACATCGAGATCGAGGTCACCGTCGATGTCGGCGATGTCGAGCAGACCCTCGAGGAAGTCGGCGGCGACGTCGCCTTCCTGCTCGAGCTGCTCGACGGTCGCGGGCTCGCGGTCTCGCACGTCGACGGGGGCGTACTCAGGAGTGCTGGTCATGATGTCCTCGGGTGGATCGGACGAGAGGGGTCAGGATGCCGCGCCGTCGCCGGCACCGGGCTGTCCGGCACCGTTCGGCTTGGGGTTCTGCTTCTGCGCCTGCTTCTTGGCGCGCTGCTTGTTCACCGGCTGCTGACGCTTGGGAGCCGCCGCGCGAGCCTTCTCAGCCTCTTCGTACAGGCGCTGCTGCTCGGCGAGGTACTTCTCCATCGGCACGACCTTGCCGGACGCGTCGAGGGCCTTGCCCTTGCGCGCGAGCCGCTCTTCGCGTTCCTTGGCGGCCTCGGAGCCCGGCGTAGGCATCTCGCGGATCACGAGGAACTGCTGACCCATGGTCCACAGGTTCGACACGAACCAGTAGATGACGACACCGAGGGGGAAGAAGACACCCGAGAAGACGAAGGCGAAGGGCAGCACCCAGAGCATGATCTTCTGCATCTGGTAGGCCTGGCCGGTCTTGGCCTCGGGGGAGAGGTTCTTCGAGATGATCTGCAGCTGCGTGAAGAACTGCGAGGCGATCATGAGCACGACGAGCGTCGCCAGGATGGCGATGGCGGCGGTGTTGCCGGTGTTCACTGCGTCGATCAACGTCTCGTGCAGCGACGCGACGCCGAACAGCTTGGCGTTGTAGAACTCGGCCGTGAGCTCGGCGTTCAGCAGGCCGACGCCGCCGATGCCGGCGTTGTAGTGCCTCGTGACGTCGTTGAGCACACTGAAGAGCGCGAAGAAGATCGGCATCTGCACAAGCAGCGGGAGACAGCTCGAGACCGGTGTCGTGCCGTGCTTCTTGTACAGCGCCATCGTCTCGCGGCTCATGGCCTCGCGGGATAGCTGATCGCGCTTGCCCTTGTACTTCTCCTGAACTTTTCGCAGTTCAGGAGCAATTTCCATCATCTTGCGCTGGCTCTTGATCTGCCGCACGAAGAGGGGGATCAGCGCCGAGCGGACGACGATCACCAGGCCGACGATCGACAGCACCCAGGTGATGCCGTCCGCCGGCGGAAGCCCGATGGCGGTGAAGAACCAGTGCCACGCGACCAGGACGGCCTCGACCGCCCACTTGAGGGGCCACAGGATGATCCCGATCAGGTCGAAGCCCCCACCCGTCGATGCGTCGGGTGCGGGAGTGGAGGCCAGCAGAAGATCCATGCGGAGGATCAGTCCTTTCCGGTGGGGGCGGGCACGACGAACCCGTGAGGGGTGAGCGCGTGCCGGAAGTGCGAGTGCGGCGGGACGTCATCGACTCCGCCGACGGCCCAGGGGTGGCAGCGTGCCAGGCGTGCGGCGGTCAGAGCCGCACCCTTCACTGCACCGTGCTGCTGGACCGCGCCGACGGCGTACGCGGAGCACGACGGGTAGTACTTGCAGACGTCGCCGTAGGTGTGGGAGATCGTCGCGCGGTAGCCGTGGAGAAGCGCGAGGACCGCGTTGCGTGGGAGCAGCGGAACGCTGCGGGCGAGATCGGATGCCTCGAACCCGGCATCCCCGATCGCGTAAGCGGGAAGAACGCTCATGCCGCCCTCCGTGCCAGGCACCGCACGACGTCGTCGCGGAGCTCTCCGAAAGGAACCGCGGCGGCGCTCGGAAGAGCGCGGATCACGATGTCGTTGCCCGCGCCGAGCGAAGGAAGCGCCTCGGCGCAGAGCGCCTTCAGCCTGCGACGCACGGTGTTGCGCACGACGGCGCCTCCGACCTGACGGCTGACGATGAAACCGAAACGCGCCGGGCCATCGGCCTCGGCGGGTTTCACATAGGTCACGGTGTGCGCACCGGCGCACCGACGACCCCTACGGACGACGGCCTTGTACTCCGCTCCGCGGGTGAGTCGGTTCGGCCTCGCGAGCACCGCTCGGGGTCAGGCCGACAGCTCGGTGCGGCCCTTGCCGCGACGAGCCGAGAGGATGGCGCGGCCGGCGCGGGTGCGCATGCGGGCGCGGAAGCCGTGCTTCTTGGCGCGACGGCGGTTGTTGGGCTGGAAGGTGCGCTTGGTCATTGGATCACTTCCGGATCGGGTGTCACCGGGAATCTGAGACCGGGGACGTTGCGTACAAGGGGACTGCCGCGTGGGCATAAGTCAACCGATTTAGGGTACGCCGAGCCGCCTGAGAACTCAAACCGAGACCTCGACGGACGGGAATTATCCCCTGGCCGCGGCATCCGTCCTGGCAGCGACACACCCGCCGGACCTACAGTGGAGTTTGCTCAGGAGACCCCCGCTGACTAGCGTGGCTCCGGCAAGTTATCCACAGGCCCCGGCGTGACGTTTCCGCGGCATCCGGTGGACCCATCAACAACCCGGGGGGGCCATGTCACCGCACGAGAATCCAGATGTCCCGGTCTGGTCAGCCGTGCTCGACGAGCTCACCCGCGACGAGCGCATCACGCCACAGCTGCAGGGCTTCATCAGTCTGGCGGTGCCGCAGGGAGTGATGGGCGGGACTCTGTACCTCGATGTCCCCAACGATCTCACCGCCGCGCAGTTCACCAAGCGCATGCGCACTCCGATCATGGAGGCACTGGCCCACGTCGAACAGGACGACGCGATCAGGGCGAACACCTTCCGTGTCGTGGTCAATCCCGAACTCGCCGACGCGCACCTGACGGCTCCGATCCCCGTCCACTCAGACGCCTCCGGGGCAGGAGCACCGGCGCCGGCTCCCGTCGTCCGCCCGCCGATGGAGGAGACACCGGATGCCGCGGCATCCGTCTCCCGCAGCGACACCCGTCTGAACCCGAAGTACACGTTCGATAACTTCGTCATCGGCCAGTCGAACCGGTTCGCCCATGCCGCGGCCGTCGCGGTGGCCGAAGCGCCGGCGAAGGCGTACAACCCGCTCTTCATCTACGGCGACTCGGGGCTGGGGAAGACCCACCTCCTGCACGCGATCGGCGACTACGCGATGAGCCTCTACTCCGGCATCCGCGTGCGGTACGTGTCGAGCGAGGAGTTCACGAACGACTTCATCAACTCGATCGCCAACAACCGGGGATCGGCCTTCCAGGCTCGCTATCGCGACGTCGACATCCTGCTGATCGACGACATCCAGTTCCTGCAGGGGCGCGCCGAGACGCAGGAGGCGTTCTTCCACACCTTCAACACGCTGCACGACCACGACAAACAGGTCGTGATCACCAGCGACGTGCCGCCGAAGCATCTGACCGGCTTCGAGGACCGGATGCGCAGCCGGTTCGAGTGGGGCCTCATCACCGATGTCCAGGCACCCGACCTCGAGACCCGCATCGCCATCCTGCGCAAGAAGGCGCAGTCGGAGCGCCTCCACATCCCCGACGAGGTGCTCGAGTACATCGCGACGGTGGTCTCGAGCAACATCCGCGAGCTGGAGGGCGCGCTCATCCGCGTCTCCGCCTTCGCGAGTCTCAACCGTTCGACGCTCGACATGTCGCTCGCCCAGACCGTGCTGCGCGACATCGTCGATCAGGACGATGCGAACGTCATCTCGCCGACCGACATCATCACGGCCACGGCGCAGTACTTCAAGCTCACCGTCGACGATCTGTACGGCTCGAGCCGCTCGCAGTCGGTCGCCACCGCCCGGCAGATCGCGATGTACCTGTGCCGGGAGCGCACGAGCCTGTCCCTCCCGAAGATCGGGCAGCTGTTCGGAAACCGCGACCACACGACGGTGATGTACGCGTACAAGAAGATCAGCGACCTCATGAAAGAGCGCCGCTCGATCTACAACCAGGTCTCCGAGATCACCACTCAGCTCGGCCGAAACGGGCGCTGATGTCACCCGCGGTGATATACCGCGATTGGTGCTTGACATCGAAAGATGAGAACGCCATCATTTGCGTTCTTCACAGTGTGGAAAACCTGTGGATAACTCGACGGACTAGCGGAATCCCTGTGAGTGCCCGGCCGATGCCTGTGGATGAATCCGAGGACACGATTCGCGACGCGATCGCCTTTCGGATCTCACTCCGCAGCCGGTCCACATCTCACACGCTTGTGATTCCGGTGTCCCGACTGGGATCGCCCGAGTTGTCCACAGTTTCCACAGCGGTTAACACCATGACAAGAAGTATTTGATGAACACCGGTCCGATCACCTTGACGGTGGAAAGAGCGGTGGACGGATGCCGCGGCCCCGGCGCACTAGCATCGGAACGGCCTGGCACTAGCATGAGAACCCCCAGCCAGCACTCGAGGGAGCATTCGTGAAGTTCCACGTCAACCGCGATGTGTTCAGCGAAGCCGTGTCGTTCGTCGTCAAGCTCCTGCCGCAGCGCAACCCGCAGCCGATCCTCGCGGGCGTGCTGATCGAGGCATCCGATGCCGGCCTGTCGCTCGCCGCGTTCGACTACGAAGCCTCCGCGCGCACCACGATCGAGGCCACAGTCGACGACCCGGGCACGATCCTGGTTCACGGCCGTCTGCTGTCCGAGATCGCCAGCCGCCTGCCCAACGCCCCCATCCAGGTCGAGGTCGACGACGACGGGGGCATCCTGCTCACCTGCGGCTCCGCACGGTTCACGCTGGCATCGATGCCGGTGCAGGAATACCCGGCCATCCCCGAGGTCACCGGCGATTCCGGTCTCGTCCCGTCCGAGGACTTCGCCACCGCCATCGCGCAGGTCGCCTTCGCCGCGTCGCGTGACGACGTCACCCCCGTGCTCACCGGCGTGCAGCTCGAGGTGACGGGCAATGCCCTGAGCCTCGTCGCGACCGACCGCTACCGCGTCGCGCTGCGCGAGATCCCGTGGGACGGCGGCGGCGTCGCCTCCGACGAGTCCACCACCGCGCTCGTCCCGGCGCGCACGCTGACTGAAGTCGGCAAGACCTTCGCGCACGGCGGCGACATCTCCATCGCCTTCTCGGGCTCGGGCGATCGCGAGATCATCGCGTTCACCGCCGGCAACAAGACCGTGACGTCGTTGCTCATCAAGGGCAACTTCCCGCCCGTGCGGCGGCTCTTCCCCGAGGCGACCGAGCACCACGCCGTCGTCAACACCGCCGAACTGGTCGAGGCGGTGCGGCGCGTGTCGCTCGTGCTCGACCGCTCGGCGCCGCTGCGCTTCACGTTCACGACCGACAGCGTGTCGATGGATGCCTCGGGCACGGAGCAGGCTCGTGCGACCGAGTCGGTAGACGCCAACCTCGTCGGCGAGGACGTCACGCTCGGCCTCAACCCGCAGTACCTGCTGGAGTCGCTGAGCGCGGTCAAGAGCGAGTTCGTGCGCATCACGTTCACTTCGAGCGAGAACGCCAACAAGCTCAGCCCGGTGCTGATCACCCCGCAGACCTCGGTCGACAAGGCCGGTGCCGACTCGTTCCGCTACCTCCTGCAGCCGAACCTGCTTCTGCGGTGACGTCGCCCGCGATCATTAGGCTTGTCCGGTGATCGTGGAGCAGCTGAGTCTCGTCGACTTCCGCAACTACGCGGTCGCCGAGGTCTCGCTCGGTCCGGGCCCCAACGTGTTCGTCGGCCGCAACGGCCAAGGAAAGACGAATCTCGCCGAGGCGATCGGCTACTTCGCGACGCTCGGTTCGCATCGCGTGTCCAGCGACGCGCCGATGGTGCGACATGGCGCGGATGCCGCGATCGTCCGAGCACGTCTCGCCCACGGCGATCGCCGCGTGCTGCTCGAGGCGCAGCTCAACCGCCAGGGTTCCAACAAGGCGCGGGTGAACGGGGCGCCGGTGAAGCCGTCCGAACTGCCGCGATACGCCCAGGTCGTGCTCTTCGCTCCCGAGGATCTGCAGATCGTCCGCGGCGATCCCTCCGCCCGCCGGCGTTTCGCGGACCAGCTCCTCGTGCAGCGCTCGCCCCGCATGGCCGGGGTGCTCGCCGACTACGACCGGGTTCTCAAGCAGCGCACCGCCCTGCTCAAGTCCGCGAAGGCGCGCGGCATCCGCGGCGAAGCGCTCACGACCCTGGATGTGTGGGATGACAAGCTCGTCTCCCTTGGCACCGAGGTGATCGAGGCCCGCCTGGCCCTCGCGGCCGACCTCGCCGCGCCGCTGTCGGCCGCCTACTCCGCGATCGCCGGCGCCGACCACCGTCCCGAGGCGGCATGGGTGCTGTCGGTCTCGGGCGCGGACCCCGAGGAGGGGACCGAGGCGCCCGCGGGCGAGGCATCCGGCTCCCGCATCGCGGATCTTTTCCGTCAAGCCCTCGCAGCCCGCCGGTCCGCCGAGCTCGATCGCGGACTCACGCTCGTCGGCCCGCACCGCGACGACCTGCTCCTCCGTGTGCGCGGACTTCCCGTCAAGGGATACGCGTCGCACGGCGAATCCTGGTCGGTCGCGCTCGCGCTGCGCCTCGCGTCGGCCGAGCTTCTGCGGGCGGATTCACGGCTCGGCGACCCCGTGCTCATCCTCGACGACGTCTTCGCCGAACTCGATGCGGATCGCCGGGCACGGCTCGCGGTCCTGGCTGCCGACTACGAGCAGGTGGTGGTGACGGCGGCTGTGGAGGAGGATGTGCCCGCGGCTCTGCGGGCGCGCGTCGTGCGCGTCGAGGCCGGCACGATCCTGGAGGCGATGGATGCCTGAGCACGGCGCACCCGCCGAGGGCGCGGCATCCGATTTCCCCGCCCCGGTGCCCGAGACCGTGGCGACCTATCTGCGCCTCCGCGGCCTCGAGCCCTCTGCGCGGTCCTATCGGAAGAAGCGCCGGCGCTCAGTCGACGACGAGAACGCCCCGTTCACCCCGGGACGCGACCCGCGGGGGATGGGCGACGTGCTCGCCCAGCTCACCCGGGAGTCCGGGTGGGACAAGGAGCTCGCGCGCGAGGACGTCGTGCGGGCATGGTCCGATGTGGCCGGCGACGACACGGCACGGCACACCCGGCCGGTCGCGTTCTCGGAGGGCACGCTGACGGTGCAGGCCGACTCGACGGCGTGGGCGAAGCAGCTTCAGCTCATGCGCGCGCACATCCTCTCGGAGATCGTGCGACGCTTCCCCGACGCCGGGGTGGACGCGATCCGTTTCATCGGGCCGGACGTCCCCTCTTGGAAATGGGGTCCCAGAACGATTCCAGGGCGTGGTCCGCGCGATACCTACGGCTGAGCCACGTCAGATATCGTCCGGAGCGATTTCCGTCCACCACAGAGGCGTATAAGCCCGCAAGAGAGGGCTTACTTGGTAGACTGTCAGTGACCCCGCCGAACGATCTGGAGCGCCCTGACTTATGACGTCCGTGAACCCCGACAGCGTTCCCGAAGAACCCGCAGCCCGACCCGCCGAGCCGGTTCAGAACGAGTACGGGGCCGACGAAATCCAGGTGCTCGAAGGCCTCGAGGCGGTGCGCAAGCGCCCCGGCATGTACATCGGCTCCACCGGCGCCCGCGGCCTTCACCACCTGGTGCAGGAGATCGTCGACAACTCCGTCGACGAGGCCCTCGCCGGGTACTGCGACACGATCGATGTGACGATTCTCGAGGACGGGGCTGTCCGCGTGGTCGACAACGGCCGCGGCATCCCGGTCGACATGCACAAGACCGAGGGCAAGTCCACCGTCGAGGTCGTGCTCACGGTGCTGCACGCCGGCGGAAAGTTCGGCGGCGGGGGCTACGCCGTCTCGGGTGGTCTCCACGGCGTGGGCTCGTCGGTCGTGAACGCGCTCTCCACCCGCCTCGAGGTCGAGGTCAAGCGCCAGGGTCACGTCTGGCGGCAGTCGTACCGCGACGGCGGCACGCCGCTCGCCCCCCTCGCGATGGGCGAGGAGAGCAGCGAGACCGGCACCACGATCACGTTCTGGCCGGATGCCTCGATCTTCGACACCGTCGACTTCGACTACGACACCCTCCGCACCCGGTTCCAGCAGATGGCCTTCCTGAACAAAGGCCTCCGCATCAGCCTGCGCGACGACCGGCCGGAGGGCCTCGTCGAGCAGGGCGAGCCGGGCGAGGACGAACTGAAGCCGCGCCACGACAGCTTCCTCTACGAGCGCGGGCTCGTCGACTACGTCGAGCACCTCAACAAGGTGCGGCACGCGGATGTCGTCAACGACGAGATCATCGACTTCGAGTCCGAGGACACCGACCGCAAGATCGCGCTCGAGCTCGCGATGCAGTGGACGACGAGCTACACCGAGAACGTCTTCACGTACGCGAACACGATCAACACCCACGAGGGCGGCACGCACGAGGAAGGCTTCCGCGCGGCGCTCACGACGCTGGTCAACCGCTACGCCCGCGCGCAGAACCTCCTCAAGGAGAAGGACGACAACCTGACCGGTGAGGACATCCGCGAGGGACTCACGGCCGTGATCTCGGTCAAGCTCTCGGAGCCCCAGTTCGAGGGTCAGACCAAGACCAAGCTCGGCAACACCGAGGCGAAGGCATTCGTGCAGAAGGTCGTCGGCGATCAGCTCGGCGACTGGTTCGACCGCAACCCGGTGCAGGCCAAGAACGTCATCCGCAAGGCGATCGATGCCGCCACGGCGCGCTTGGCCGCCCGCAAGGCGCGCGAGACCGCGCGCCGCAAGAGCGTGTTCGAGTCCGCGGCGATGCCCGACAAGCTCAAGGACTGCACGAGCAAGGACCCGTCGATCAGCGAGATCTTCCTCGTCGAGGGCGACTCGGCCGGGGGCTCGGCCGTGCAGGGCCGTGACCCGCACACGCAGGCGATCCTGGCGCTGCGCGGCAAGATCCTAAACGTCGAGCGCGCGCGCCTCGACCGCGCCCTGGGCAACAAAGAGGTCCAGGCGATGATCCAGGCCTTCGGCACGGGCATCGGCGAGGACTTCGACATCGCGAAGGCGCGCTACCACAAGATCGTGCTCATGGCCGATGCCGACGTCGACGGCCAGCACATCACGACGCTGCTGCTGACGCTGCTGTTCCGCTACATGCGCGGGCTCATCGAGGCGGGCTACGTCTATCTGGCGCAGCCGCCGCTCTACCGGCTGAAGTGGTCGAACTCGGCTCACGAGTACGTCTACAGCGACCGTGAGCGCGACGCGCTCCTCAGCGACGGCGTCGCGAGCGGCAAGCGGATCCCGAAGGACAACGGCATCCAGCGCTACAAGGGCCTCGGCGAGATGAACGACAAGGAGCTCTGGGAGACGACCATGGATCCCGAGACCCGCACGCTCAAGCAGGTGACGATCGACGACGCCGCATCGGCCGACGAGATCTTCACCGTCCTGATGGGCGAGGACGTCGAGTCCCGCCGCAGCTTCATCCAGCGCAACGCCAAGGACGTTCGCTTCCTCGACATCTGATCGACGAAGCGCACCGAGAGTACGGAATCACATGACTGACGAAGAACGTCCCGCCACCGAGCACAACCACGGGCAGATCGACCAGGTCGACCTGCAGTCGGAGATGCAGCGCAGCTATCTCGACTACGCGATGAGTGTCATCGTCGGTCGCGCGCTGCCGCGGGTCGAGGACGGCCTCAAGCCCGTGCACCGCCGCGTGATCTACGGCATGTACGACGGCGGCTTCCGTCCCGACAAGTCGTTCTCGAAGTGCGCCCGCGTCGTCGGCGAGGTGATGGGCCACTACCACCCGCACGGCGATGCCCCGATCTACGACGCCCTCGTCCGCCTCGTGCAGCCCTGGTCGCTGCGCTATCCGCTCGCCCAGGGCCAGGGCAACTTCGGATCCCCGGGCAACCAGGGAGCGGCCGCTCCTCGGTACACCGAGACCAAGATGGCTCAGCTCGCGCTCGAGATGGTGCGCGACATCGAGGAAGACACCGTCGACTTCCAGGACAACTACGACGGGCAGACCCAGGAGCCCGTCGTTCTGCCGGCGCGCTTCCCGAACCTGCTGGTCAACGGCTCCGTCGGCATCGCGGTCGGCATGGCGACCAACATCCCGCCGCACAACCTGCGCGAGGTGGCCGACGGCGCGCTGTGGGCGCTGGAGAATCCGGATGCCTCGCGCGAGGAGCTCCTCGAGGCGCTCATGGAGCGCATCCCCGGCCCCGACTTCCCGACGCACGCACAGATCCTCGGCACGAAGGGCATCAAGGACGCCTATCGCACCGGCCGCGGGTCGATCACGATGCGCGCCGTCGTCAACGTCGAGGAGATCCAGGGACGCACGTGCCTCGTGATCACCGAACTGCCGTATCAGGTCAACCCCGACAACGTCGCTGTCAAGATCAGCGATCTCGCGCGCGAGGGCAAGATCACGGGCATCGCCGACATCCGCGACGAGTCGTCGGGCCGCACCGGCCAGCGCCTCGTCATCGTGCTCAAGCGCGATGCCGTCGCCAAGGTCGTGCTGAACAACCTGTACAAGCACACGCAGCTGCAGGAGAACTTCGGCGCGAACATGCTCGCCATCGTCGACGGCGTGCCGCGCACCCTGCCGCTCGACGGCTTCGTATCGCACTGGATCGACCACCAGATCGAAGTGATCGTCCGCCGCACGCGATTCCGTCTCGCCAAGGCCGAGCGCCGCATGCACATCCTGCGGGGCTATCTGAAGGCGCTCGACGCGCTCGACGAGGTGATCGCGCTCATCCGCCGGTCGCCCACCGTGGACGAGGCCCGCGAAGGCCTGAAGACCCTGCTCGAGATCGACGACGACCAGGCTCAGGCGATCCTCGACATGCAGCTGCGTCGCCTCGCCGCGCTCGAACGCCAGAAGATCATCGACGAGGCCGCCGAGATCGAGACGCAGATCGCCGACTACAACGACATCCTCGCCACGCCTGCGCGCCAGCGCACGATCATCCGCGACGAGCTGACCGAGATCGTGCAGAAGTTCGGCGACGACCGCCGCACCGAGATCCTCCATGGATACGAGGGCGGCATGACGAACGAAGACCTGATCCCCGAGGAGGAGATGGTCCTCACCGTCACGCGCGACGGCTACATCAAGCGCACACGCAGCGACAACTACCGCTCGCAGCACCGCGGTGGCAAGGGCGTGAAGGGCGCGCAGCTGCGCGCGGACGACGTCGTCGAGCACTTCTTCGTCACGACGACGCACCACTGGCTCCTCTTCTTCACGACGAAGGGCCGCGTCTACCGGGCGAAGGCGTACGAGGTTCCCGAGGCCGGCCGCGACGCGAAGGGACAGCACGTCGCGAACCTGCTCGCGCTGCAGCCCGGGGAGGAGATCGCCCAGATCCTCGACATCCGCGATTACAGCGTCGCGACCTACCTCGTGCTCGCGACCCGCAGCGGACTGGTCAAGAAGACCCGCCTGACCGAGTACGACACCAACCGCCAGGGCGGCATCATCGCGATCAAGCTCCGCGGGCAGGTGCCCGAGGAGGGCGACGAGGACGACGTCGAGTCCGACGACGAGCTCGTCAGCGCGCTGCTCGTGGATGAGGGCGACGACATCCTCCTCATCAGCCGCCATGGCATGTCGCTGCGCTTCTCGGCGACCGACGGAGCGCTTCGGCCGATGGGCCGGTCGACCTCGGGCGTGAAGGGCATGGACTTCCGGCCCGGCGACAGCCTGCTGTCCGCGTCTGTCGCGCAGGACGACGAATACGTCTTCGTGGTGACGGAGGGCGGGTACGCCAAGCGCACCGCGGTGGACCAGTACCGCGTGCAGAACCGCGGCGGTCTGGGCATCAAGGTGGCCAAACTGAACGTGGATCGGGGCGATCTCGCGGGTGGGCTCATCGTGTCCGAGGACGACGAGGTCTTGGTGGTTCTTGCCAGCGGCAAGGTGGTACGCTCTGCCGTGGCCGAGGTCCCAGCCAAGGGCCGCGACACCATGGGTGTCGTGTTCGCCCGCGCGGCAGACGAAGATCGCATCATCGCGATCGCGCGCAATGGAGAGCGTGGCCTCGCCGAGAATGCAGAAGCCGCCGATGAAGAATCGGCCACCCCCCAGGCTTCTCCCGAGACCCCCGAAGAGAGTGTTGACGCATGAGCACGGTAGCCGACAAGCTCGCAAAGAAATCCAGCCACAAGACGTCCGCCAAGCAGGTTCGCCTGCGCCTGGTCTACATCGACTTCTGGTCGGCCGTGAAGCTGTCGTTCCTCGCCGCGATCG
>NZ_JAYRDE010000011.1:36403-45253 GCF_041909575.1 Microbacterium sp.
GTCCAGACGACGGGCCTCATCGCCCGGGCCGATGAGTTCTTCGGCAACTTCACCGACGGCAGCATCCTGCTGTCGCAGTTCGTGAGCCTGCCGCAGGTGCTGGCCTTCTCCGCCGTGGTCGCGATCCTCAACCTCGTGGTGGTGACCGTGCTCGGCGCGGTGCTGGCCGGGATCTACAACCTCGCGGTCAAGGTCACCGGCGGTCTGCTGGTCGGCTTCACCTCCAACTGACGCGGATGCCGGCCCCTGGCCGGAGCGTCACACCACGGTGGTGCCCAGCAGGGTGCCGATGAGCCAGGTTGCGCCCAGCGCGAGCGCCCCTCCGATGACGAGTCGCGCGATCGCGCGACCGCGCTTCGCTCCGCCGAGCCGCGCCGAGATGCTGCCCGTGATCGCAAGGGCGATGAGCACGGCCGCGAAGGTGACGGGAACGCGCCATTGGGCGGGCGGCAGCAGGATCGCCAGCAGCGGAAGCAGGGCGCCGGCGGTGAAGGCGATGGCCGACGAGATCGCGGCGTGCCATGGATTGACCAGGTCGTCCTGATCGATGTGCAGCTCGACCTCGAGGTGCGCGGACAGCGCGTCGTGCGCGGTCAACTCCTCGGCGACGCGTCGTGCGGTCTCATCGGACAGTCCGCGGTCGCGGTAGAGCTGGGTGAGCTCCTCCAGCTCCTCGGCCGGCATGTCCCGCAGTTCGCGGGTCTCCTTCGCGATGAGCGCTCGCTCGCTGTCGCGCTGGCTGCTGACCGACACGTACTCGCCGAGCGCCATCGAGATCGCACCGCCCACGAGCCCGGCGATGCCGGCGAGGAAGAGCGCCGGGGTGTCGGTGGTGGCTCCGGCGACTCCCACCACGAGCGCGGCGACCGAGACGATGCCGTCGTTCGCACCGAGCACGCCGGCGCGCAGCCAGTTCAGTCGCTGGCCCAGACCGGTGCCGTGGGGTTCGCCCGGATGCGCAGTTCCCGCCATGCCCCCAGTCAATCGTGCCCGCGACACCACCGCCATGAGGCGCTCGGCTGTGCCGGGCACCGGCAGGTCCGGATTCGTGAAAACTGCGAGCGTCGGGTAAAGTCTTGGAGGTTGATCGACGCGGAAGCGTCGGCGAGACGGGGCTATAGCTCAGGCGGTTAGAGCGCTTCACTGATAATGAAGAGGTCCCAGGTTCAAGTCCTGGTAGCCCCACAGATTTCCACAGCCCCGGGGCCTTAGCTCAGTTGGTAGAGCGCCTGCTTTGCAAGCAGGATGTCAGGAGTTCGAATCTCCTAGGCTCCACAACGCACGAAGAGCCGCCCCGCAGGGGTGGCTCTTCCTGCGTTAACAGCGTCTCCCGCCGAGACACGGGATCCGTGGCGAGACCGGGGGCGACGCCCCGTGATTCGACGCGATTCCGGTGTCTCGCCGATCCCAGGCGGTCCCTGACATCGCCGTGCGAACGGCTTGATGCAAGCGTTTGTGGGATTCGTCCCCCAAGTGGGGGACAGTGTGTAGAGTGCACACAAAGGACCGCGTTTGCCGGGCCTGAAACCTCTCGCGACGCTGACAGTATCTGGGCTTTCGGTGGCTCCGCGGCGATAGACCTTCCTCACCGGCGCACACCGCGTCGGGAGAACTGGGGAGGGACATCATGCACTGGTCATGGATGCGACTCGCAGCGGCCGGCATGGGGGTGTCGGCGGTTGCGGCGGGGTACATCGTCAATGTGGACCGCGCTACGCGGCAGGGGCAGAGCCTGGCGCTCGTGCTCGCGAACTACTTCAGCATGTTCACGATCGTGTCGACGCTGCTGAGCGCCGGCGCACTGGTGGCCGCGGCCGTCTGGGTCCGGATGCACCCCGAGCGGACGCGGGAGCCGCTCGGCATCGCACTCGGTCTGGCCGTCACCACAGGACCGGTGCTCCTGCTCGGCGTCGTCTACAACGTCCTCCTGCGAGGCGTGCCGTCGGACGTCGCGGCGGCGGACTCCGCGGGGATCGCGATGCTCGACACCTACGCGATCGAGGTCCTGCACGTGATCCTGCCGCTGTACCTGCTGGCCGACCTGGCCTTCGCGACGCGGCGGCGGGGACTGCCGTGGTGGAGCCTGCCGGTGCTCACGGTGTACCCGCTGTCGTGGCTGCTGTACACGATGGTCCGGGGCGAACTGGTCGTCGACCCGTCGGGCGCCGCGGCATGGTGGTACCCGTATCCGTTCCTCGACCCGCACGGCGCCGGCGGCTGGGGCTCTGTGCTGATGTACATCGTCGGGATCTTCGCGGCGTTCGTCGCGATCGGCGCGGGAGTGATCGCGATCGGGCGCTATCGCGAGCGCCGGGCGGTCCGGCGGGAGACACCTGTGGCGGCTGAGGTGCTGCACGGCTGATCTCGCTGCGGTAGACGGCCCGTCCCCCCAAGGGACGGGCCCTCGACGCCGGTCGGGCATGCACGATCGCGCTCGGCCGCATCGGCCCCGGTTAGGGTGAAGCATGGATCTGCGCGTCGCGGCCTACGCCGTCGTCATCGACGCCGAGGACCGCCTGCTGCTCGCGCACTGGAACGAGGGCCGCCGCGCCGCATGGACGATGCCCGGCGGCGGTCTGGAGCCGGGCGAGGACCCCGAGCGCGCCGCGCGCCGCGAGGTGCGGGAGGAGACCGGCTACAAGGTCGAGATCGACGAGCTGCTCGGCATCCATTCCCGCGTGATCCCGCCCGGACGGCGCCTCACGCAGGGAGTCACCGAGCCCCTGCACACGCTGCGCATCATCTACCGGGCACGCGTGATCGGCGGGCGACTGCGCAACGAGACGGACGGATCCACCGACCGCGCCGAGTGGTTTCCGCTCTCGGAGGTGCGCTCGCTCCAGCGCGTGAAGCTCGTCGACATCGCCCTGGAGATGGCGCAGAAGACCTAGAGCGGATGCCGCTACCCGGCCGGCTGAGAGATGTCGGCCACCGTGGCGCCGTAGGCGGCGATGAGATCGTCGGCCTCGACGAACAGGCTGTACCCGTGAGCGCCGGATCCCATGGCCACGCGGTGCCCCACGATGGCCTCGTCCGCATAGATCGGCCAGTCCCGTGTGCTGCCGATCGGCACGATCGTGCCCCGCTCGTAGCCCGTCGCGTCGAAAGCCCGCTCCGGGTCGGGCAGCTGCAGCTTGTTCACTCCGACGACCGTACGAAGCTTGGGCCACGAGATCGCTCGATCGCCCGGAATCAGCGCGAACAGATACGTGTCGTCGCTGCGCTTGACGACCAGCGTCTTGACGATGCCGGCCGGCGGGATCCCGAGGATCTCAGCGGCCTCCTGCAGGCTCTTCGCGGCGGGCCGCTCACGGATCTCGATCGCGAGTGAACGAGCGGATGCCGCCTCCCTGACCCGCTCGAGGCCCGGGACGGCTCCCGTCACCGTCAGGCGTCCGGCGCGCGCAGCGGGTCGTCCGCGACCCAGAGCTCGTCGTCGGCGCGCAGCGTCTGCCAGGCGGCGTACAGCACGCCGAGAGCGGCGGCGACGCCGAGGATGATCGCGATGACGCCGCCGGCGCCGATGCCTTTCTTCACGGGCTCGGGTGCGGCCTTGCGCCAGCTGGCCGGCAGATCGAACCCGCGACCGGACGCCAGGCGCGAGCGCGTGTCGTTCGCGGCATCCCACACCGACATCGCCGAGCCGACGACGGCTCCGGCGGCCGGGAGGACGGTGCCGTTGACAACCTTCTTGCCCTTCTCGACGTAGGGGGCGGCGTAGGTCTCGTAGCCCGCGGCGACCCGGGGCTTGACCTGCTCGCGGTGGAGGTGGCCGAGCTGGCGACCCGCTTCACGAGCGACGCTGGCAGCCTCACCCACGAGGATCTGCTGCGACTCCCACAGGCTGTTCGCCTGCGTCTGGAGCTTGCGGAGTTCCTTCTTGCGCTTGCGGCTGAGGCTCACGATGCCCTCCTGATCGAACCGGGACCTGGTTCGACCCATCTTGCCAGACGTGCGCGAAGGCGGGAGGGGTTGCACAGAACTCTGGAAGAATGTAGCAATGCCGATTCCCACCGCTGTCGCCACTTTCCACACCAACTACGGCGACATCGTCGTCAACCTCTTCGGGGACCACGCGCCCCGCACGGTCCAGAACTTCATCGGCCTCGCCGACGGGACCGGCTCGTGGACGCACCCCGCCACGGGCAAGCCCGGCGAAGGCCCCCTCTACAAGGACGTCGTCTTCCACCGCATCATCTCGGGCTTCATGATCCAGGGCGGCGACCCGCTCGGCCAGGGTGTGGGCGGACCGGGCTACACCTTCAACGACGAGATCAGCCCCGAACTCACCTTCACCGAGCCCTACAAGCTCGCCATGGCCAACGCCGGCCTCCGCCGCAACGCCATCACCGGCCAGGCCGAGGGCACGAACGGCTCGCAGTTCTTCATCACGGTCCCCGGTCAGGGCGGTCGCGGACCCGAGTGGCTGCAGGGCAAGCACACCATCTTCGGCGAGGTCGCCGACGACGCCTCGAAGGTCGTCGTCGACACCATCAGCGAGGTGCCGACCGCTGCGGGCGACCGTCCGATCGAGCCGGTCGTGCTCCAGTCGATCGACATCGCCGCGGCCTAGGCGCTCCGCCCGCCGTGACCGCCGACGACCTCGCTCGCAACCGCGACAACTTCTGCTACCGGCATCCGGACCGGCAGAGCTTCGTGCTCTGCCAGCGGTGCCTGCGCACGATCTGCCCCGAGTGCCAGACGCCCGCCGCTGTCGGCGTGATCTGCCCCGAGTGCCTGCGCGATCAGCAGAAGGCGGCCTCGCCCGCACAGCGCAAGGCGGAGCGTCGGTGGTCACGGCCGCGGGCACTGACGGTGGCCGACAGCCGCCCGGTCGTGACGTACGCGATCATCGGGATCACCGTCCTGGTCTATCTCCTCACCGTGATCCCGGGCATCGGGGGGGCGATCGAGGACGCATTCGCCTTCTACGCTCCCCTGATCTATCCCGGGCTCACCGGGTACTTCGAACCGTGGCGGCTCCTCACCGCGGCGCTCGTCCACGGCGGCTTCGTCCACCTCGCGCTGAACATGCTCGCGCTGTGGATGATCGGCCGCAGCCTCGAGCCGCTGCTCGGGCGATGGCGATTCCTGACGCTCTACGTGCTGAGCGCACTGGGCGGGTCGGTCGCCGTCGCACTGCTGTCGTTCACGACGCCGGTGGTCGGCGCATCCGGCGCGATCTTCGGTCTCTTCGGAGCGCTGCTGGTGATCGGCCGCCACATCGGAGCGAACATCGGCGGGATCGCGATCGTCCTGGGCATCAACCTCGTGATCGGGTTCCTGCCGGGGTTCAACATCTCGTGGCAGGCGCACGTCGGCGGACTGCTCGTCGGCCTGCTCGTCGCGTTCATCTTCACGCGCACCCGGGCACCGCGTCAGCGCGCGCTGCAGATCGCCCTGCTGGTCGCGGTCACGGCCGTCCTGGTTGCTCTCCTTTTCGTGCCCGCGCTGTTCCCCGCGCTCGTGCTGCGCTGAGTTATCCACAGGTTCATCCACACATGGGGATGAATGACAACGGTGTAACTCACACCTGTTGACAACCCTGTTAAGAAGTCCGCACACACGAAAGCCCCGGTCATGCCGGGGCTTTCGGAGAGTCGGATGCTGCGCTAGCGCCAGCGAGTGGTCATGAGGAAGCCGAGGAAGGCGATGCCGAAGCCGATCACGAGGTTCCACCCGGCGATGCCGGGGATGGGGTACTGCATGCCGCTCAGGTAGAAGACGAGCACCCAGACGAGTCCGATCAGCATCAGACCGATCATGATGGGCTTGAACCACACCGGGTTGGGTGCGGCCTCGCCTTCTGCGCGCTCGATGAGCGGGTCGTCTTCTCTGCCGGGTCGTGCCATGCAGAGAAGTCTAACTGCCAGGCGGCCCACAGCGTGCGGGGACTACAATCCCGCTGTGGAAGAAGCGCTCGCCGGACCCGACGGTGGACCCCGAGTGCCCGCGACCACTCGACGCCGCACGTCCGTTCTGGGCGTCATCGGCGAGATCCTGATCACGGCCGGCGTCATCGTCCTGCTCTACGTCGTGTGGCAGCTCTACATCGGCGACATGATCTACGGCGCCGAGCGCAACGGGCAGGGGCAGGAACTCTCCCAAGAGTGGGCGGGCGCGTCCCCCAGCACCAACGAGCCGGGCGCGGCGCCCGTCACCGCCGAGCCGATCGTCCGCGAGGAGCCCGCCGACGGCGAGAGGTTCGGCGTCATGCACGTCCCGCGATTCGGCGCCGACTACGCGATGCCGATGGCGGGCGGGGTGACGCGGGAGCGCACGCTCAACCCCATCGGAATCGGCCACTACCCCGGAACGCAGATGCCCGGCGATGTCGGCAACTTCGCCGTCGCTGCGCACCGCACCTCGTGGGGAGAGCCCTTCCGCAAGATCGCCGACCTCCAGGTCGGCGACCCGATCGTGGTCGAGACGGAAGACGGGTGGTACACCTACCGCTTCCGCACGCTCCAGTACGTCCAGCCCACGCAGCGCGACGTGCTGCTGCCGGTGCCGCAGGCTCCCGACGTGCCGGCGGGAACCCGGTACATCACCCTGACCAGCTGCAGCCCCATCCACTGGATGTGGGAGCGCATCATCGCCTATGGCGTCTTCGAGTCGTTCACGCCCCGGTCCGCGGGGCCGCCGGCATCCCTCGACGAAGGGATCGCCTGATGTACGCCGCGCTCTGGCGCGTGCTCCCCGGTCCGTGGTGGGTTCGCGTGCTCATCCTGCTCGTCCTCGCCGCCGCCGTGCTGTACGGACTCATCTTCTACGTCTTCCCGTGGGCGAGCGAGATCATCAATCCGCTCGACGGCACCGTCGAGTGACCCGGCGTTGACCGCAGCATCCGTCCTCGTCGTCGACAACCACGACAGCTTCGTCCACACGCTCGAGGGGTACCTGCACGAGCTCGGCGTCACGACCGATCTCGTCGAGGCGGACGCCGTCGACGACCCGGCCGCACTGATCGCGCCGTACCGCGCGGTGCTCATCTCACCCGGGCCCGGCGCACCCGGGGAGGCCGGAGCATCCGTCGCCGTCGTGCACGCCGCGGCAGAGGTGCGGATGCCGCTCCTCGGGGTGTGCCTCGGCCACCAGGCCATCGGCGAGGCCTTCGGCGCGTCGGTCGCGACCGCACCCGAGCTCATGCACGGCATGACCTCGCTCGTCCACCATGACGGCGACGCCCTCTACGACGGCCTTCCCGACCCCTTCACCGCGACCCGCTATCACTCGCTCGCCATCGTTCCCGGGACGCTGCCGGCGGAGCTCGCCGTCACGAGCCGCACCGCCGAGGGCGTCATCATGGGGATTGCGCACCGCTCGCTGCCGATCACGGGCGTGCAGTTCCATCCCGAGAGCGTCCTCACCGAGGGCGGCCACCGGCTCCTCGGGAACTGGCTCGCGTCGGCGGGATTCCCGGATGCCGCGTCCCTCGGCGCGCGGCTCGGTCCGCGTCGCTGAGCAGGGCGCGCGGGCGTCAGCTTCCGGAGCAGTAACCGAGGACGATCTCGGAGTGGATCGGCACGTCGCCGGGTGCGAGGGACTGCGTGGCCACCGTGGGCGGCGCCGACCCGGCGCACGACGTGTCCTCCTGCGTGGAGACCGTGAGCTCGAGCTCCTCGAGCTCACGCTGCGCGGCTTCGACCGTGTAGCCGCGGACGTCGTTGATCGTCACCTTCCCCGACGCCACGACGAGGTTGACCACCGTGCCGGCCGGAACGTCCGATCCCTCGGGCTGATCGGCGGAGATCACCGTTCCCGCCGCGAGGGCGGCGTCGTTGCGCTGCGTGACCGTTCCCAGCTCGAGGCCCGCGTCCGCGATCGCCGCGGCTGCGGCATCCCGTCCCAGTCCCTCGAGCGGCGGGATGGTCGCCATCTCTTGACCGAGCGAGACGTAGACCTGGATCTCCTGGTTCGGATTGACCGACTCGCCGGATGCGGGGTCGGTGCGGATCACGATGCCCTCAGCGACGTCGGGGTTCTCCTCGTCGACGCGGATGGCGCGCAGCTCGGCGTCCAGGAGCTCTTGATTGGCGCGGTCGTACGTCATGCCCGACACGTCTGGGACCAGGCGAGCGGTCGAGGGCACGTTGTCGTCGGGATTGATCGACAGCACCCAGAACAGCACCGAGATGAGGAGCACCGCGAGCACGCCGACACCTGCCCAGATCCACGCGACCGGCGGGCCGGCCTGCGTGCGCTTCATCGTGGTGTCGGTGCTCAGCTGACGCAGCGACCGAGCCGTCTCGGCCGCCTGCTTCGGGTTGGGCCCGTAGAGCTCGCTGGTGAGCGCGCCGACCTGGCGCTTCGACGGCGAGCGGCCGTCGACGGTGGCGTCGAGCGCTTCGCGGAAGCTCGCGGCATCCTGGTAACGCTGGAACGGATCCTTCGCGAGTGCGCGGAGCGCGACGGCGTCGAGCGAGCGCGGCACGCTCTCGTTGACCTCGGACGGCGCGAGCGGCGCCTCGCTCACGTGCTGGTACGCCACCGCGACGGGCGACTCGCCGCGGAACGGCGGCCGCCCCGCGAGCAGCTCGTAGAGCACGACGCCCGCGGAGTACAGGTCGGCGCGCGCGTCGACGGGCTCGCCCTTGGCCTGCTCCGGAGAGAAGTACGCGGCCGTGCCGAGGATCGCCGTCGTCTCGGCGACGGTGGAGGAGCCGTCCGACACCGCGCGAGCGATGCCGAAGTCCATCACCTTCACCTGACCCGCGTCGGTGATCATGACGTTGCCCGGCTTGATGTCGCGGTGCACGACGCCGGCGCGGTGGGAGTACTCGAGCGCCTCGAGGATCCCGTCGACGTAGCGGACGACATCCGTCACGGGCACGGGGCCCTCGGCGATGA
>NZ_JAYRDE010000012.1:0-42663 GCF_041909575.1 Microbacterium sp.
CCACGCGCGCCTCGAGGTGCTGGACGGCGCGGCGCATCATCCGTGGCACGGCGATAGCGGGGCGCTGCTCACGGCCGCGCTGAGCTTCGACGGCGTCCCCGACGACGATCTCACCGCCGACCTCGCCACGCCGGCCCCCGCGCCGCCGGATTCTCCGATCACCCCGCGCGAGCGTGAAGTCCTGCTGCTCGTGGCGCGCGGGCTCACGGACGCGCAGATCGCCGCCGAACTCTTCCTCAGCGCCCACACGGTCCATCGTCACGTCGCGAACGCGCGCGCGAAGCTCGGTGTCTCCTCACGCGCGGCGGCGGCTGCGTGGGCCGTCGGCCCTGCGGGTGGTGTCGCACCCCGGAACTAGCGTCGGGGGATGGATGCCGCACCCTTCGAGATCCGTGTCCCAGACGCCGCGCTGACCGATCTGCGCGAGAGGCTCGGCCGCTCCCGGCTGCTGCCGGACTCGCCCCATCGGCCGCCGTCGGGCATGTCGGCCGGATATCTCGCCGACCTCGTCGCCTCCTGGCGCGCCTTCGACTGGCGCGGACGCGAGCACTGGCTGAACGCGCACCCTCAGTTCCGGGTGCCGATCGGCGACGCCGACATCCACTTCGTCCACCTGCGCTCCGCCGACCCGGCGGCGCCGGCCCTCCTGGTCATGCACGGCTGGCCGCACACCTTTGCGCTGCAGCTGGACTTCGCCGATCTCCTCACCGACTTCCACGTCGTCGTGCCGAGCCTTCCGGGGTTCGGCTTCTCGACGCCGTACCGGTCGGGGCTCGCCACGGAGCGCCGCTTCGCCGACACCATGCACGCGCTCATGACCGACGTCCTCGGCTACGAGCGGTACCTGACCTACGGCGAGGACGTCTCGGCCAACGTGAACGACCTGCTCGCGTCGCAGCATCCGGACGCGGTCCTGGGCGTGGTCGCCACCCATGCCCACTTCCCGACGCGTGCCGAACGACGGGAGCTGACGGCCCCAGACGAGAAGGCGTTCTTCAACCGGATCGCCGCCGACCACGAGCAGCACGGGGCGTACGGGCACGTGCAGGCGACCCGTCCCGACACCCTCGCCGCCGCGCTCAACGACTCGCCCGCAGGCCTCGTCGCCTGGCTGGCCGAGAAGCTCGTCGAGTGGAGCGATACGCCCGCCGGAGACCCCGAGGCCGTCGAGCGCCGCATCTCGCGCGACCGCATCCTCACCGAGGCGACGATCTACTGGACGACCCAGTCGATCGCCGACTCGTTCCGCCCCTACTACGAGGGCGCCGATCAGCCTGAGGCGATCGCACCGGTCGAGGTGCCGGCCGCGGTGTTCATCCAGCGCCACGAAGCCGACTACCCCGAGTCTCTCGCCCGGGCGTTCTACCGCGACCTGCGCACTTTCGAGCGGCTCGCCGAAGGCGGGCACTTCACCGCCGCCGAGGTGCCCGGGGCGATGGCCGAGCGGGTGCGCACGTTCGCGCGGGGGATCGGCGCACGCTGACGCCGTCTCGTCCCCTCGCCGAGGGTCAGGCGACGAGACCTCGGCGTTCCAGCAGCGGACGGATGTCGGCATCCCGTCCCCGGAAGTCGCGATAGGCCGCCAGTGGATCCTTCGAGCCGCCCACACCGAGCAGCCGCTGGCGGAATCGATCGCCGTTCTCGCGGGTGAGCCCGCCGTTGTCGCGGAACCACTCGACCGTGTCGGCGTCGAGCACCTCGCTCCAGATGTAGGAGTAGTAGCCCGCGCTGTAGCCGCCCGAGAAGACGTGCGCGAAGTACGTCGAGGAGTAGCGGGTGGGCACGGCGGGGTTGTCCAGCCCGATCTCGCGGAGAGCGGATGCCTCGAACTCGGCCACGTCGAGAGAGCGCTCCGCCTGCTCCTGGGTGAGCGAGTGCCACGCCTGATCGAGCCAGGACGCCGCGAGGTACTCGCTCGTGGCGAAGCCCTGATTGAACGCCTCGGACGCGTGCAGCTTCTCCACGACCTCGGCGGGGAGGGGCTCGCCGGTGTCGACGTGGCGCGCGTAGGCGTCGAGGACCTCGGGCCAGTAGATCCACATCTCGTTGACCTGGCTGGGGAACTCCACGAAGTCGCGGAACACGTTCGTCCCGGCGAAGTGGGGATAGGTGACCGTCGCGAAGAGCCCGTGGAGCGCGTGCCCGAACTCGTGGAAGAGGGTCGTCACCTCGTCGAGCGTCAGCAGCGTGGGCTTGCCCGGCGCCGGCTTCGGCACGTTGAGATTGTTCACGACGATCGGCCGGGTGCCGCGCAGGTGCGACTGCGACACGATCGAGTTCATCCACGCGCCGCCCCGCTTGGTGTCGCGCGTGTAGAGGTCGAGCACGAACAGTCCGAGCTGCGAGCCGTCCGCGTTGTGCAGTTCGAACACGCGCGCGTCGGGATGGTAGGCGGGGATGTCGGCGCGCTCGGCGAAGGTGACGCCGTACAGATCGGTGGCCGCGCGGAAGACGCCGTCGCGAAGCACCCGCTCCGCCTCGAACCACGGGCGCAGTGCGCTGCGGTCCAGGTCGTACTCGGCGGCACGGACCTTCTCGGTGTAGAACGCCCAGTCGTGCGCCTCCAGGCGGAACGGCTCCGGCTCGGCGTCGATGATCGCCTGCAGGGCCGCCTGCTCGCGCTCGGCGTTGCGGGCGGCGGGCACCGCGAGCCGCCGGAGCAGGTCGTGCACGGCATCCGGAGATCCGGCCGTCTCGTCGGAGGTGACGTACGCCGCATGGGTGTCGTACCCGAGCAGGGCGGCGCGCTCGGCACGCAGACGCACGATCTCGAGGAGCACCTCACGGTTGTCGTACTCGTTCCCGCGGGACCCGCGGGCCCGCGAGGCATCGAGGATCCGCTTGCGACTCGCACGCTTCGTCAGCGACGAGAGGTACGGGTGGCCGGTGAAGAGCGTCAGGGTGACGACCCATCTGCCTCCGAGGCCGCGGTCCGCAGCGGCCTGCGCGGCCGCGGAGAGCTCGCCTTCGGTGAGCCCGTCGAGCTCCTCGGCGGTGTCGAACACGATCGCGAGATCGTTGGTGTCGTTCAGGAGGTTCTTCTCGAACGACGTCGTGAGCGTCGACAGCCGCTGGTTGAGGGCGGTCAGCCGCTCCTTGGCGGCGTCGTCGAGTCCCGCTCCGGCGTGCGACATCTCCCGGTAGTGCCGCTCGACGAGGTAGCGCTGCTCGGGCTCGAGGTCGAGCTCGTCGAGCTGGTCGTGCACGGTCTTGATCCGCAAGTAGAGCTGCGCGTCGAGCTGGATCGAATCCTGGTGGGCCGACATGAGAGGTGCGAGCTCCTCTTCGATGGCCTGGATCTCGGGCGTCGCATCCGCCGACGACACCGTGTAGAAGGTGCGGGCGACATCGCCCAGGAGCTTTCCGCTCTCCTCCAGCGGCACCAGCGTGTTCTCGAAGGTCGGCATCGACCGCACGCGCGTGATGTTCGCGATCTCGCGCGAGTGCGCCTCGAACGCCTCCCGGAATGCCGGGAGATAGTGCTCCGGACGGATGGCGGTGTAGTCGGGAAGGCCGTAGGGGAGCGACGGCGGGGTGAGCAGCGGATTGTCGTTCGGCATGCCTCTCAGCCTAATCAGCGATCGCCGCAATGCCCACACTTCTTTGCAAAGAAGGCATTGCAAAGAAACACTTGCAAAGAAACCTTTGCATCGCTACAGTCGAGGCATGGCAGAGAACGAGAAGGGCGAGCAGGCCGAGGCGATGGCCCGCGCCGAGCAGCGTCACAACGAAGACCGCGTGCTCGATTCGGGCGCGCTGCGCGCCCTCGCCCATCCGTTGCGCGTGAGGATCTACGACATCCTCAGCCAGTACGGACCGCAGACGGCCAGTTCGCTCGCCGAGCGGCTGGGGGAGTCCAGCGGCTCCACCAGCTATCACCTCCGCGCGCTCGCCAAGCACGATCTCATCCGCGAGGCCGAGGACCGCGGCACGGGTCGCGAGCGCTGGTGGGAGCGCCCCGTCGGCGGCGTCTCGTTCGCGAACCCCGATGCGATGACGACGCCGGCCGGCCGCGCCGCGACTCAGGTCGTCATGAACGAGTTCCTGCGGGGCCGCAACGACCAGCTGCTCGAATTCGTCAATCGAGGCATCGCGGGAGAGGACGAGATGTGGCAGGAAGGCACGCTCATCTCGACCGCCACCGCCCGGCTCACCCCCGAGCAGAGCAAGGATCTGGCGCTGAAGATCATGGCGCTCATCGACGAGACCGTCGACAACTACCGCAACCAAACCGGCGAGAACGTCCGCCCGGTCACCATCCGGGCCGACCTGTTCCCGCTCCCGAACCTCGGAGGCCAGTCATGACCGCACTCACCGCGCCCCGTTCCGTTCGCGCCACGCGCTTCGAGCGGATGCTGCTCACCACCGCCGCCGGCATGGACCGGTTCGTCGCCCTCCGCCTGGAGCGCCGGCGCACCGCGGACCGGCCGGTGCCGGCCCAGGTCGCCGCCGGCGACGCCCGCGCCGATGCCCTCGCGATGGGGTCGATCGGGATGCTGCCGCGATGACCGGCACCGTCGACACCGCGGCGGCGACGGAGGGGTCCAGGGCGAAGCCACGGTTGGGACGGGACTTCGGCAAGCTGTGGACCGCTGCCGCGTTCAGCAACCTCGCCGACGGGGTCGGCCGCATCGCGGTCCCGCTGATCGCGACGACCCTCACCCACGACCCGCTCGCGATCGCCGCTCTCGGTGCCCTCGCCTTCGTGCCGTGGCTGATCTTCGGACTGCCCGCCGGCATGATCGTCGACCGGTTCGATCGCCGCTCGATCATGGCCCTGGCCAATACGCTGCGAGGCCTCGCCGCCGTCGGACTCGCGGTGCTGACGGTCACCGGCCGGCTCGACATCTGGTGGCTGTTCGCCGCGACGCTCATCTTCGGCCTGGGCGAGACGCTGTTCGACAACGCCACGAACGCGATCGTGCCGGCACTGGTCGAGCGACGCTCGCTCGACCGCGCCAACGGCTTCCTGCAGGCCGCGCAGATCACGATCGACAACTTCATCGCGACCCCGATCGGCGGCGTGCTGTTCGCCGTCTCGCTCGCGCTGCCCCTCTGGGTGGGTGCCGCCGGGTACCTGATCCCGATCGCGCTGGCGGTCATGCTGCCGCTCTCCGCTGCTCGACCGCTGCGGGATGCGCCGGCCGACGCGCGTGCGGAGGCTTCCGCACCCTCGACCACGGCGCGCGAGGCGATCGCCTATCTGTGGAGGCATCGCTTCCTGCGGTCGATGGTCGTGTTCACCTCGGTGGTGGGCTCGGCGTTCTCGTTCGCTCAGGCGCCGACGATCCTCTACTTCCTCGACGAGCTCGCCGTCGCGCCCGCAGCGATCGGGCTCGTGACGGCGGGGATCGGCCTCGGCGCCCTGGCCGGATCGCTGGTCGCGTCGCCGCTCGTGCAGAAGTTCGGGCGAGGACCTGTGATGCTCGGCGCGAACCTCGTCGCCGCGGCATCCCTCGTCGGAGTGTGGGCCGCGCCCGAGGTCATCACCGGCACGCTGGCGTACGGCCTGATGGCGTTCGCGGTGTCGGTCTGGAACGTGCCGTGGGGCGCGCTGCGGCAGGCGATCGTGCCCGGCTACCTGTTCGGTCGCGTCCTCGGCATCATCCGCACCTTCACGTGGGGGCTGTTCCCGTTCGCGACGCTTCTCGGGGGCTGGGTGGCCCGCTACGACCTGCGCCTCCCGTACGTCATCGCAGGTGGGGTGACGCTGATCGCGGCGCTCGTCGCCGTGCGACTGCTCCTCGAGGCGTCGAAGCACGACGCCCCCGAGGAGTGACGGCGGATCAGCCGAAGCCGTCCTCGGGATCGTTGCGGGCCACGGCGACGCCGTTCTCGTCGAGCGACACGATGATCCCGGTGTCGAGCTCGGCGATCGGCTTGCCCTCGAGCCAGGTCAGGGTCCAGCGCGGCCGAGGCTGACCGAACTGGTCGGACGGGATCGTGCCATCGACCGCCTCGATTCCCGTGCGGAGTGCCGCCGGAACCGCCTTCGGAGGCTCGTCGCCCGACGTCCATCTCGTTCCGAGCTGCATGTCACGCCTCCTGGGGTGCGAGTTCGATGCCCGACACGGTCAGTTCGTCCGCGTCGCCGTAGACGATCTCGTCGATGCGCCCGACGGCCTTCAGATCGCCCTCGGCGAGGCGCAGGACGGCGACGGATGCCGCAGGCCCGGCGATCGTCACGCGCTCGACGGGCGTCTTCTGCGAGGCCTTGGCCTCGGTCTTGGCGCGGCGGATGCCGATGAGGGCCTCGCCGACGACGCGGAGCACCGCCGTGTCACCGTCGATGCCCAGCGGCTCGGGCCAGGTCGCCGTGTGCACCGAGCCGTCGTTGAACCACGACCACGCCTCTTCGGCGGCGAACGAGATGACCGGGGCGAACAGACGCAGCAGGGTCGACAGCGCCGTGCGCAGCGCGAGGGCCGCGGATGCCTGTCCCACGTCGGTCTGGTTGTACGCGCGCTCCTTGACGAGCTCGAGGTAGTCGTCGCAGAACGTCCAGAAGAACGACTCCGTCACCTCCAGCGCACGGGCGTGGTCGAACGACTCGAGGGCCTTCGTGGCCTCGCGCACCACGCCGTCGAGCGTGGCGAGCATCGAGGCGTCCAGGGCGTGCGTCACGGTCGCGCCCTCGGGCACCGGGAAGGACAGCACGAACTTGGCGGCGTTGAGCACCTTGATCGCCAGACGGCGGCCGATCTTGATCTGCGTCGGGTTCTGCGGATCGAACGCGGCGTCCGTCCCCAGGCGGCTCGAGGCCGCCCAGTAGCGCACCGCGTCGGAGCCGTGCTGCGCGAGGATGTCGGCGGGCGTGACGACGTTGCCCTTCGACTTCGACATCTTCTTGCGGTCGGGGTCGACGATGAAGCCCGAGATCGCGGCATCCCTCCACGGGGCGCGGTCGTCCTCGAGCGCGCTGCGCAGGAGGGTCGAGAACAGCCAGGTGCGGATGATGTCCTGACCCTGGGGGCGCACGTCGAAGGGGGCGACGAGGTTCCACAGCTCCGGGTCGCGCTCCCAGCCGCCGGCCAGCTGGGGCGTGAGCGAGGACGTCGCCCACGTGTCGAAGATGTCCTTCTCGCCGTCGAAGCCGCCGGGCACACCGCGCTGTTCCGGGGTGTAGCCCGCCGGGACATCGGTCGTGGGGTCGACGGGCAGTGTCGAGGCATCCGGCGTGAGCACGCGCGAGTAGTCCCGGTCGCCGTTCTCGTCGAGCGCGTACCAGACCGGGATCGGCACGCCGAAGAACCGCTGACGCGAGACCAGCCAGTCGCCGGTGAGGCCGTTGGTCCAGTTCTCGTACCGCACGCGCATGAAGTCGGGGTGCCACGACACGTCGCGTCCCAGCGCGATCAGCTTGTCGCGCAGGGCCTCGTCGCGCGCGCCGTTGCGGATGTACCACTGGCGCGTCGACACGATCTCGAGCGGGCGGTCGCCCTTCTCGTAGAACTTCACGGGGTGCGTGAAGGGCTTCGGGTCGCCTTCCATCTCGCCGGACTCCTGCAGGAGCTCGACGATGCGCTTCTTGGCGCTGAACACCGTCTTGCCGGCGAGCTCCGCGTAGGCGGCCTTCGCGGCATCCGTCGTGATCGCGTCGGGGGCCTCCGCGATCACGCGCCCGTCCTGTCCCAGGATCGTGCGATTGGGGAGATCCAGCTCACGCCACCAGATGATGTCGGTCACGTCGCCGAACGTGCAGATCATGGCGATGCCCGAGCCCTTGTCCTGCTGCGCCAGCGGGTGGGCGAGGACGGGCACCTCGACGTCGAACAGCGGGGTGCGCACCGTCGTGCCGAAGAGCGGCTGGTAGCGCTCGTCGTCCGGGTTCGCGACGAGGGCGACGCACGCGGGGAGCAGCTCCGGCCGAGTCGTCTCGATGTGCACGTCGCCCGAGCCGTCGCTCTTGTGGAACGCCACGCGGTGGTACGCGGCGGGCTGGTCGCGGTCCTCGAGCTCGGCCTGGGCGATCGCGCTGCGGAAGTCGATGTCCCACAGCGTGGGCGCCATCGACTGGTACGCCTCGCCGCGCTCGAGGTTGCGCAGGAAGGCGAGCTGGCTCGTGCGCATGGTCTCGTCCGAGATGGTGCGGTAGGTCTGGGTCCAGTCGACGCTGAGGCCCAGGGCGCGCCACAGCGCTTCGAAGTGCTTCTCGTCCTCGACGGTGAGCTTCTCGCAGAGCTCGATGAAGTTGCGGCGGCTCACCGGGATCTGGTCGGCGGCGCGGCTCGACTTGTTGTCGCCGCCCTCATAGGGCGGCGTGAAGTCCGGAACATACGGCAGCGACGGATCGCAGCGCACGCCGTAGTAGTTCTGCACGCGACGCTCGGTCGGCAGACCGTTGTCGTCCCAGCCCATCGGGTAGAACACGGTCTTGCCGCGCATGCGCTCGAAGCGCACCTTGACGTCGGTGTGGGTGTAGCTGAACACGTGCCCGATGTGCAGGCTCCCCGAGGCGGTCGGCGGGGGAGTGTCGACCGAGAAGATCCCGGCGCGGCCGACCTCGGCGGCGCGGATCCGGTCGAACAGGTACGTCCCCTGCTCGCTCCATGCGGCATCCCACTTGGATTCGAGACCTTCGAGGGCGGGCTTGTCGGGAATCGGGGCGTCGGCCATGCGGGTCTCCAAGGCGATATGTGCGGCACTGTGTGAGCGTGCCTGAGTGTGGGATGCCCGACGATTCTACCGTCCCGTCGTCACCCGTCCGCTCCGTCGCGGACGTCGATGCCCAGGGATGCCGCGAGCGCGGGCGCCAGCTGCTCGACCTGCCACGGGGAGAGATTGGCGCCCCGGAGTGCGGCGACGTCGAGATACGCCACGGCGTCGAGGCCCCGCAGGTCGAGGCTGTCGGCCCGCATGCCGCGCGCGTCGACCTCGTCGGCACGGGAGTCTTCGAAGCGGACGCGGGACAGCGTCGCCAGCGGCAGGTCGATCGTCGTGATCGTGCACCCGGCGATGAGGACGTCTTCGACCTTCGCCCCGCCCAGCGACAGGTAGTCGATGCGAACTCCGCGGAGCTCGACCTCGTCGACGCCGGCTCCGCCGAGGTCGAGCGAGCCGATGCGGCCGCCCGACACCCGCACCCGCCGCAGGCGCGCCTCGCGTGCGCTCACGCTGGACGCGCGCAGCTCCTGCAGCTCGACGTCCACGAGGGTCGCCCCGGTGAGATCGAGCCGATCGAGGGATGCCGCGACCACGGCGCACTCGGTGAGCGCCGCGTGGGCGGCATCCACTGCTCCCGTCAGTCCCGCGATGCGCTCGCGCACGTGGTCGCCGTGCCGATGGAGGACGGAGGAATCGGCGAGGTCGCGCGGCAGATCGGGGGCGGCGAGGCGCGGGGGGTGCGGCAGCTCCGGTCGTCGGCCCATGCCTCGACGGTAGCGCCACGCCGCGGCACCGGGAATGCCGACCGGATGCCGTGCGTTGATCGACTGCGTCCACAAAACCACTACGGTGGTCACGTCCCCTTCCTGCACTTTCCGAGGTCCGTCATGCCTTCTTTGCCCCGGCGCCGTATCGCCGCCGTCGCTCTCCCGCTCGCCGCCGCTCTGGTGCTCAGCTCCTGCGCCGGGGGCGCGTCCGACCCTTCGGGGTCGGCCGACGCGAACGGCGAGGTGGTGTGGGCGATCGAGGGCGCGAACCTGTCGGCGGGCCACATGGATCCGCAGACGAGCCAGCTGGACGTCTCGGCGATGGTGCAGCGCGCCGCGCTGGACTCGCTGGTGTTCCAGGAGGCGGACGGCTCATTCTCACCGTGGCTGGCGGAGGAGTGGGAGATCGAGGACGACGGCGCCTCGTACGTCTTCACCCTGCGCGACGACGTGACCTTCCACGACGGAGAGCCGTTCGACGCCGCTGCCGTCAAGGCGAACTTCGACCGCATCGCGGATCCCGAGACGGCGTCGGCGCAGGCGGCGAGCATGCTCGGCGGCGAGTTCTACGCCGGCACCGAGGTGGTGGACGAGCACACGGTGCGGGTGTCGTTCACGCAGCCCTACTCGCCGTTCCTCCAGGCGGCGAGCACCGCGCTGCTCGGCTTCTACTCGCCGGCCGTTCTGGAGTCCTCGGCCGACCAGCTGAAGGCCGGCGGGCCGGGCGTCACCGTCGGCACCGGGCCCTTCGAGCTCACCGAGTACACCCCCGACCAGGAGATCGTCTACACCCGCAACGACGACTACGCGTGGGGCCCCCACGACGGCGGTGCCGCGAAGTTCGAGACGCTGCGCGTGGAGATCCTCCCTGAGGCCTCGGTGCGCGTCGGAGTGGCGGAGAGCGGCGAGGCGGATCTCGCGAGCCAGCTCCCGCCGAACCTCGCCGCAGACCTGGGCGACCCCCTGACGGTCGATGCCCAGGAGTACCCCGGCCTGCCGTACTCGCTCTACCTGAACGAGAAGTACGGGGTGTTCGCCGATGAGCGCGTGCGCCAGGCGTTCTCCCGCGCCATCGACATCGACACCGCGGTGGAGGAGATCTTCTTCGGCCAGTTCCCCCGTGCGTGGTCGATCCTCGGATCCACCACCCCGACCTACGACGCGTCGCTCGAGGGAACCTGGGCCTTCGATCCCGCCACGGCCGAGGCACTGCTCGACGAGGCCGGCTGGACCGAGCGCGATTCCGAGGGGTACCGCACGAAGGACGGCGAGCGCCTCTCCGCCCGGTGGATCGCGTGGACGCCCGTCCCCGACGACCGCGCCGCCCTGGCCAACTCGATCCAGTCCGACCTCAAGGCGGTCGGCTTCGAGCTCGTGCGCGAGGTGCTCGAGCCGGGCGCCTACAACGAGCAGTACGGTCCGAAGACGTTCGACCTGACCGACTGGGGCTTCTCGGGTGTCGATCCGGACCTCCTGCGCAGCCATCTGCACACCGACGGGTTCCAGAACGCCTCGCAGGTGAGCGACCCCGACCTGGACGCCCTGCTCGAGCGCGGCGTCGCGACCGCCGACGCCGAGGAGCGCGCCGAGATCTACGGCGAGGTCCAGCAGTGGAACGCCGACCACGCGGCGATCGTGCCGCTGTACAGCCCGTCGCTCATCACCGCCGTCTCCGACACGGTGACCGGGCTCGCCTACGATCTGTACGGGCGCCCGCTGTTCTACGACGTCAGCATCGGCTGACCGGGAGCCGGAAGGGCGGGTCTCGACGGGCGATGACGGCATCGCGGACTGCAGTACGGCGCGTCGCCCTCCGCGCGGCCGGGATAGCGGCATCCGTCATCATCGTGCTGTGGGGGGCGGCGACCCTGGCCTTCCTGGCCTTCCGGGTGATCCCCGGCGATCCGGTCGAGGTCATGCTCGGACCGCAGGCGCAGGTCAGTGACGAGGTCAAGGCGGGCATCCGGGCCGAGCTGGGCCTGGACCGGCCGCCGCTCGAGCAGTACGTCGCCTACCTGGCGAGGCTGCTGCAGGGAGACCTGGGGGAGTCGTACCAGCTGCGGATGCCGGTGACCGAGGTGATCGGGCGTCAGCTCGGCGCGACGCTGCAGCTGTCCGCCCTGGCACTGGCGATCGCGGTCGTGCTGGCCTTCGGGGTGGCGCTCCTCGCGAGTGGGCGCGTCTCCCGCGGCATCGCCGGCGGGGTCGAGCTCGTCCTCCTGTCCACGCCCGTGTTCTGGATCGGGCTGCTCCTGCTGAGCGTCTTCGCCTTCGGGCTCGGGTGGTTCCCCGTCGCGGGCACCCGCAATCCGGCGACGATCGTGCTGCCCGCCATCACGCTCGCCCTCCCCGTCGCCGCGCTGCTCGGCCAGGTGCTCCGGGACGGCATGGAGACCGCCGAGAACCAGCCGTTCGCCACGACCGTGCGCGCCCGCGGAGCGAGCCCGTCGTGGCTCGCTCTGCACCACACGCTCCGGCACGGGTCCACGGGGGCCCTCACCCTCGCGGCGTACCTGGTCGGGTCGCTGCTCGGCGGTGCCGTGCTCGTCGAGACGGTGTTCGCGCGGCCCGGGCTCGGCCGGGTGACCCTCACGGCGATCACCGACCGCGACCTCCCCGTCATCACCGGGATCATCCTGCTCAGCGCCGTCGTGTTCGCCGTGGTGAGCCTCGTCGTCGAGGCGACCTATCCGCTCCTCGACCCGCGGCTGCGCCGCGCACCGGGACCAGGGGCCGCGCGCGAGAAGGCACCCGCATGACGGCGCCGCGGCGCATCGGCCTCGCGGCGGCGCTCATCGTGCTCGCGATCATCGCGGCCATCGCCGTCGCACCGCAGGTATTCGCGATGTACGACCCGCTGCAGACGGACGTGCGCGCCGCCCTGCTGCCGCCCAGCCCCGAGCACCTCTTCGGCACCGATCAGAGCGGCCGGGACGTCTATTCGCGGGTCGTGTACGGTGCCGGCCGATCGGTCGGGATCGGCGTGCTCGCGACGGCCTTGGCCTTCGCGGCCGGGCTCGCCATCGGCTCCCTGTCGGGAATCGCGCCGCGGCTGGTCGACGCGGCGGCGATGCGGGCGACCGACATCCTGCTGGCGTTCCCGGAGTTCCTCGTCGCGCTCGTGGTGGTGGCCCTGCTCGGACCCGGCCCCGTCAACGTCGCGATCGCCGTGACGATCGCTGCGGTGCCGATCTACATCCGCCTCGCGCGGGTGCAGACGCGCACGCTCCGCCTGGCGGAGCATGTCGAGGCCGCACGGATCCTCGGCGTGCCGCCGGCGCGGGCCTTCGGGCGCCACGTCGTCCCGGGCGTCGTCGGTGCGCTGAGCGTGCTCGCCACCATCGGCATCGGATCGAGCATCCTGGCGGCCGCCGGCCTCAGCTTCCTCGGGCTCGGCCCCACCGAGCCCAGCCCCGAGTGGGGACTCATGCTGGCGGGCGGCCGGAACGTCATCGGGCAGGCGTGGTGGGTCTCGGCGTTCCCGGGCGCTGCGATCACGCTCACCGTCGTGGCGGCGACCATCGTCGGGCGCACGCTGCGCGCCCGTGCCGAGGGGAGCGGGCGATGACCGGGCTCGTGGTGCGCGGCCTCAGCGTGTCGTTCGGCGACGTTCGGGCGGTCGCCGATCTCGACCTCGCCGTCGCGCCGGGGGAGTGCGTGGCGATCATCGGCGAGTCCGGCGCCGGCAAGTCCCTGACCGCTCGTGCGCTGCTCGGCCTCAGCCCGCGCAACGCCGCCGTCCGCGTCGACGCGCTCGACATCGCCGGGGTCGACGCGCGGGCTCTCGGCGAGCGCGAGTGGCGCCGGCTGCGCGGGTCGCGCATCGCGCTGGTCTCGCAGGACGCACTGGTGTCCCTCGATCCGCTGCGCCGCGTGGAGGACGAGGTCGCCGAGCCGCTGCGACTGCATCGCGGGAGGATGCCGCGGCCCGTGCGGCGCGAACGCGTGCACGCGCTCCTGTCCGAGGTCGCGATGCCCGACCCCGAGCGACGCGCGCGCCAGCACCCGCACGAGCTCTCCGGGGGACTGCGGCAGCGCGCGCTCATCGCCTCCGCTCTGGCCGGCGGCCCGACGGTGCTCGTCGCCGACGAGGCGACGACCGCACTCGACGCGACCGTGCAGGCCCGGATCCTCGGGCTGCTGCGCTCGATCGCGGACCGCGGCGTGGCCGTCGTCTTCATCAGCCACGACCTCGCTGCGGTGCGCGGCGTCGCCGACCGCGTGCTCGTCATGCGCGAGGGACGTGTCGTCGAATCCGGTCCGACGTCCCGTGTGCTCGCCGCGCCGGAGCATCCCTATACCCAGCGGCTGGTCGCCGCGGCGCTGCACTCCCCGCGCGCGGCTGATCCCGCGGCGCGTCCGGTGCGGCTGGAGGTCCGCGGGCTGTCGAAGGCGTTCGACGCCCCGGCGGTCGTCGACGTCTCGTTCACGCTGCCGCGCGGCCGCACGCTCGGCATCGTCGGCGAGTCCGGATCGGGCAAGACCACGCTCGCGCGCATGATCGTCGGGGTCGAGCGACCCGACGCCGGGGAGGTGCTCCTGGACGGCGTCGCACCGACCCCGGCGGCGCAGCGGCGGATCCAGCTCGTGCACCAGAACCCGCTGGGGGCCCTCGATCCGCGCTGGCGCATCGATCGCTCGCTGTCCGAGGCCCTTCAGGCCGGTGGGGTGCCGCGAGCCGAGCGGGCCGCGCGGGTGCGCGCGCTCCTCGCCGAGGTCGAGCTGGACGAGACGCTCGCACGGCGGCGTCCCGCCGAGCTCTCCGGCGGCCAGCGTCAGCGCGTCGCGATCGCCCGCGCCCTCGCTGCGGCGCCCGAGGTGCTCGTGCTCGATGAGCCGGTGTCGGCACTGGACGCGCTGGTGCGCGAGCGGATCCTCGAGCTGCTGGCCCGGCTGCAGCGGGAGCGGGACCTCACACTCGTGTTCGTCTCGCACGATCTGGACGTCGTCGCGGCGATGGCCGACGAGGTCCTGGTCATGAAGGACGGCGTCGTGGTCGAGCGCGGAGCGACCGCCGCGGTGTTCGCCGCCGCGCAGCATCCGTTCACCCGCGAGCTGATCGCGGCGGCGAGATCGACCCCGCCGCGTGCGCCCGGGCCTGCGCCCGCGTAGACTGGGCCGACCAGCATCGATCCGGCCATCACCGGGGAGCTCTCGGAAGAACCCTCCGGGTCCCGAACACCGCCTCGGCGGCGCTCGAGCACCGGGGTCAGTAGAACCGAGCGGGTCAGGCCCGTCACAGCCGCAGTGAGAGGGGTCTTCCCCGGATCTCGATACCCCGCCTGACGGCGGCACTCGAGCACCGGAGAAGACAACGCGGGGTGGTACCGCGGCCCGCACGGGTCGTCCTCGCAGGAAGCATCGCAACCTGCTGGAGTGACATGACCTACCCGAAATCCTCATTCGGCCCCGCTGCCGATTCCGTCGTGCCGAGCCCACGGTTCCCCGAGATCGAGCGCGAGACGCTCGCGTTCTGGGAGTCCGACGACACGTTCCGGGCATCGATCGCGAACCGCGAGGGTGCCGAGGAGTGGGTCTTCTACGACGGCCCGCCGTTCGCCAACGGCCTGCCCCACTACGGCCACCTGCTCACCGGCTACGCGAAGGATCTCTTCCCGCGCTTCCAGACGATGCGCGGGAAGAAGGTGGACCGCGTGTTCGGATGGGACACGCACGGCCTTCCCGCCGAGCTCGAGGCGATGAAGCAGCTGGGCATCACCGAGAAGACCCAGATCGAGGAGATGGGCCTGGCTGCCTTCAACGCCAAGGCGCGGGAGTCGGTACTCGCCTACACGCGGGAGTGGGAGGACTACGTCACCCGCCAGGCTCGCTGGGTCGACTTCGAGCGCGGCTACAAGACGCTCGACACGTCCTACATGGAGTCGGTGCTGTGGGCGTTCAAGACGCTGCACGACAAGGGCCTCGCATACGAGGGCTACCGCGTGCTGCCGTACTGCTGGCGCGACGAGACGCCCCTGTCCAGTCACGAGCTGCGCATGGACGACGACGTCTACAAGATGCGCCAGGATCCCTCGGTGACGGTCACCTTCCCGCTCGTCGGAGCCAAGGCCGAGGCCCTCGGCCTCACCGGCGTCCGGGCCCTCGCGTGGACGACGACGCCGTGGACGCTCCCGACGAACCTCGCCCTCGCCGTCGGCCCCGACATCCGCTACGTCGTCGTTCCGGGCGGACCGGGCGGAGCCGCCGATGTGCACCACGCGCCCGACGGGCACGCCGACGAGGCCGCCGAGGCCTACGCCCACCGTTACCTCCTGGCGGAGGAGCTCCTTGCGGGCTACGCCAAGGACCTCGGCTACGAGTCGGCCGAGGCGGCGCGCGAAGCCGTCGTGCAGACCGTCGTCGGCGCGGAGCTGCAGGATGTCGGCTACGACCGGCTCTTCGACTACTACGCGGATGCCGAGACCTGGGGCACCGGAAGCGCCTGGCGCATCCTCGTCGACGACTACGTCACGACGGGCGACGGCACCGGCATCGTCCACCAGGCCCCGGCCTACGGCGAAGACGACCAGCGGGTCACCGAAGCCGCCGGCATCCCGCTCATCATGAGCCTCGACGACGGCGGCCGCTTCCTGCCGCAGGTGACGGACGTCGCCGGCGAGCTGTGGATGGACGCCAACACGCCGCTCGTGCGGCTCCTCCGCCAGGAGGGGCGCCTGCTGCGCCTGGCCAGCTACGAGCACTCCTACCCTCACTGCTGGCGGTGCCGCAACCCGCTCATCTACCGCGCTGTGTCGAGCTGGTTCGTGCGCGTGACGGACATCAAGGACCGGATGCTCGAGAACAACGAGCAGATCACGTGGGTCCCCGAGAACGTCAAGCACGGTCAGTTCGGCAAGTGGCTCGAAGGCGCCCGCGACTGGTCGGTGAGCCGCAACCGCTACTGGGGGTCGCCGATCCCGGTGTGGAAGAGCGACGACCCGGAGTACCCGCGCATCGACGTCTACGGCTCCCTCGCCGACCTCGAACGCGACTTCGCCCGCCTTCCGCTGAACGCTGCCGGCGAGGTCGACCTGCACCGCCCGTTCATCGACGAGCTGACGCGCCCCAACCCCGACGACCCGAGCGGGCGCAGCACGATGCGCCGCATCGAGGACGTGTTCGACGTCTGGTTCGACTCGGGCTCGATGCCCTACGCGCAGGTCCATTACCCGTTCGAGAACCACGACTGGTTCGACGAGCACGCGCCCGCCGACTTCATCGTCGAGTACATCGGGCAGACGCGCGGCTGGTTCTACGTCATGCACGTGCTCTCGACCGCGCTGTTCGACCGTCCCGCGTTCACCGGCGTCTCCTGCCACGGCATCGTGCTGGGCAGCGACGGCCAGAAGATGTCGAAGTCGCTGCGGAACTACCCCGACGTCAGCGAGGTCTTCGACCGCGACGGCTCCGACGCGATGCGGTGGTTCCTCATGGCGTCCTCGGTGCTGCGCGGAGGGAACCTCGTCGTGACCGAGGAGGGCATCCGTGCCGGCGTGCGCGAGTTCCTGCTGCCGCTGTGGAACGCGTGGTACTTCTTCGCCACCTACGCGAACGCGGCCGGCGGTCCCGACGGCGCCGGGTACGAGGCATCCTGGCGGACGGATTCCACGGACGTGCTCGACCGGTACATCCTCGCCCTCACCGGCGACCTCGTGCGCGACGTGGCGGCGGACCTCGAGGGGCTCGATTCGACCACCGCCGCGGCGAAGCTCCGCGACTTCGCCGAGGCTCTGACGAACTGGTACATCCGCCGCTCGCGCGACCGGTTCTGGGTGGGGGTGACCGACGATCCGAAGAGCCGCGAGGCCTTCGACACCCTGTACACCGTGCTCGAGACGCTCACCCGCGTCGCCGCGCCGCTCATCCCGCTCGTGTCGGAGCGGGTGTGGCAGGGGCTCACGGGCGGCCGCAGTGTGCACCTGCAGGACTGGCCGGACGCCGAGGCTTTCGCCGCCGCGGACGACATCCGCTCGGCGATGGATGCCGTGCGCGAGGTGTCGAGCGTCGCGAACGCGCTGCGCAAGAAGGAGGGCAAGCGCGTGCGCCTGCCGCTCGCGACGCTGACGGTGGTGGTCGCGGATGCCGCGTCCCTCGCCCAGTTCGAGGGCATCCTGCGCGATGAGCTGAACGTGAAGTCGGTCGACCTCGTCGAGCTCGACGGCGACGTCGCAGAGCGCTACGGGATCAGCAAGCGACTGAGCGTCAACGCCCGCGCGGCCGGCCCGCGCCTCGGCAAGCAGGTGCAGCACGTCATCGCCGGCGCGAAGGCGGGTGTGTGGGAGGAGGCGGACGGCGTCGTCGTCGTCGACGGCATCGCCCTGCACGAGGGGGAGTACGACCTCACCCTCGAGGCGGGCGGCGTCGACGAGGGCACGGCGATCGCGCTCCTCGACGAGGGCGGTTTCGTGCTGCTCGACACCGCGACGACCCCCGAGCTCGAGGCCGAGGGACTGGCGCGCGACGTCGTGCGGGCGGTGCAGGACACCCGCAAGGCGGCCGGATTCGACGTCAGCGACCGCATCGACCTGCGCCTGGCGTTCGAGTCGGCCGAGGATGCGGGCGCCGTGGCGAGCGCGTTCGCGGTGGCCGACGTCGCGGGAGAGACGCTCGCGATCGACTACTCCGTGACCGGGCCCGACGGTGCCGCACTGCTCGCGGGCGGCGCCGTCCTCGCCGGATCGGTGACGCTTCCCAGCGATCTCGTCCGCACGCACGCCGCCGGGGACTTCGCGAACCAGGGCGCGTTCAGCGTCGAGGTGACCAGGGTGGAGGCATCCGCACGCGGTGCCGCGAGCGAGGGGAGCGAGAGCAAGTGACCGATCGCGACATCGCCCGCGCCGACAAGGTCTATGCGGCCCTCCTCGAACGGCAGGGCGAGCGGTGGGTGCAGCCGCGCGTCGAGCGCACGCGCCGCGTGCTCGAGCTGCTGGACGACCCGCAGAAGACCTATCGCGTCGTGCACGTGACGGGGACGAACGGCAAGACCTCCACCAGCCGCCTCATCGAGACCCTCGTGCGCGCTCACGGCCTGCGGACCGGCTTGTTCACCAGCCCGCACCTCGAGCGGTTCACCGAGCGGATCATGGTCGACGGCGCGCCCATCGCCGACGCCGCGGTCGCCGACGCGTGGGACGAGATCGCGCCGTTCGTCGATCTCGTCGACGCGGAGCTCACCGCGGCCGGCGACGCGCCGCTGACCTTCTTCGAGCTGCTCACGGTGCTGGCCTTCGTGGCGTTCGCCGATGCCCCGATCGACGTCCTCGTCCTCGAGGTCGGCATGGGCGGGTCGTGGGACTCCACCAACACGGCCGACGGAGACGTCGCGGTCTTCACGCCGATCGACATCGATCACGCCGATCGCCTCGGCGAGACGATCGCCGAGATCGCCTCGGTCAAGGCGGGGATCATCAAGGACGGCGCGGCGGTCGTGTCGGCCCGGCAGGATGCCTCTGCCGAGGCCGCGCTTCGCGATGCTGCCGCGGCCCGCGACGCCACGATCGCCTTCGAGGGCGTCGATTTCGCGCTGGTCGAGCAGCGGCTCGCCGTCGGGGGTCAGCAGATCACCGTGCGCGGGCTCGCCGGCACCTACGAGGAGGAGTACCTCCCGCTGTACGGCGCGCATCAGGGATTCAACGCCGCCCTCGCCATCGCGGCCGTGGAGGCGCTCATCGGTGGCGCATCGCAGGCGATCACGGGCGAGGTGCTCGCCGAAGCCCTCGGTCACGCCACTGCGCCGGGCCGCCTGCAGCTCGTGGGCATCGCCCCGACGGTGCTCGTCGACGCGGCGCACAACCCGCACGGCGCGAAGGCGCTGGCGACCGCGCTGCGCGAGTCGTTCGATTTCGACGAGTGGGGCGTCGTGCTGGGGGTGTTCTCTGACAAGGACGCCGCCGGAATCGTGCGGGAGATCGCCCCGGTCGCGGCGCACGTCTTCGCGACGTCTCCGGCCTCCGAACGCGCGGAGGACGCCGAGCGCCTCGCCGACCTCGCCGAGGCGCAGGGCCTGGCCGTCACGGTGCACGACGACCTCGCGCAGGCCGCGGAGTCCGCACGGGCCTGGGCCGCGGCATCCGATCGGCGTGCCGTCGTCATCGCCGGGTCGGTGATCCTCGCGGGTCAGGCGCTGGCACTGGCGGACGCCGAGGAGTGGAAGAGCGGGTGGGACGAGTGAGCGCCGCCGAGGCATCCGCGCCCCGCGCGCGCCGCCCCCGCGGGGCCGCCGAGTCGCTCGCGTCGATCGTGCTCGCGTTCGAGTCGATCATCGCCTTCCTGGGCGGCCTGGTGATCTACGGACTCCGGGCTCTCCCCGAGTCGATCGAGCCGTGGTGGGGGATCGTCGCCGGCACGGTCGTCGCGATCCTCATGATCGTCACGACCCGCTTCGTGCGGTACTCGTGGGGCATCGCGCTCGGCTGGGTGCTGCAGGTGATCGTGGCGCTGGGGGCGTTCCTCGTTCCGTCGCTCGCGATCGTCGCGCTCATTTTCGGCGGCATGTACGCGTATGCGACGATCAAGGGAGCAGCGCTCGACCGGCGCAACGCCGAGCTCGCTGCGAACCCCCCTGAAGAAGCCTGACCGGCGGAACGGAGACTTCCATGGCCACCGAAGAGACCCTCGTCCTCGTCAAGCCCGACGGTGTCGCGCGCGGACTGACCGGCGCGATCCTGGCCCGCATCGAGGCGAAGGGATACTCCCTCGTCGACATCCGCCTCGTCGAACCGGATCGCGGCACCCTCGAGCGCCACTACGCCGAGCACGAGGGCAAGCCCTTCTACGAGCCGCTGCTCGAGTTCATGATGTCGGGTCCGTCGGTCGCCATCCGCCTGGCGGGCAACCGGGTCATCGAGGGATTCCGCTCACTTGCGGGCACCACCGACCCGACGACGGCAGCGCCCGGCACGATCCGCGGCGACTTCGGCCGGGATTGGGGCCTGAAGGTGCAGCAGAACCTCGTTCACGGCTCCGACAGCCCCGAGTCCGCCGCCCGCGAGCTGGACATCTGGTTCTGACGCCGCGCCGGCCCACGCAGCGCGTTCGCGGCTAGCGCCGCGGGTCGTCGCGGCCCGGCTTGGTCGGGCCGTCGCCGCCGCGACGCAGGTAGCGCTCGAACTCCTGGGCGATGGCGTCGCCCGACGCCTCGGGGGAGTCCCATGTGTCGCGCGTGCGCTCGAGCTGACGGATGTACTCCGTCATCTCCTCGTCGTCGGCGGCAGCGGCGTCGATCGATGCCTCCCACGCCGCGGCCTCGGTCGCGAGGTCGCCGCGCGGCACCGAGGCGCCGGTGAGGTCCTCGAGCCGATCGAGCAGGGCCAGCGTGGCCTTCGGGGACGGCGTGTGGCCGGCGACGTAGTGCGGAACGCTCGCCCACAGGCTCGCCGACGGGATGCCGGCGGCGTCGGCGGCGTGGCCGAGCACGCTGAGGATGCCCACGGGACCCTCGTAGGTGCTCCGCTCGAGTTCGAGCGCGGTGCGCAGGGCATCGTTGTCGCTGCCGGCGAAGACCGAGATCGGGCGGGTGTGCGGGACGTCCGACATCATCGACCCGATCGACAGGAAGCCGGTGATGTCCTCTCGCAGGGCGATGTCGATGAACTCCGACGCGAATGCCTGCCACGCGCGCGCTGGCTCGACGCCGGTGAGCAGCCACAGCTGCGTGCCGCTGCGCGTGGTGCGGGTGGGGCGCAGCAGGGCGGCCTCGGGCCACTTCAGCGACCGCTTCCCGTCCCCGTCGGTCACGATCTGGGGTCGCGTGTACTGGTAGTCGAAGTACAGCTCGGGGTCCACGGAGAAGACGGTCTCGTACGTGCCCCCTTCGCGCAGCTGCGTGATGGCTGACGACGCCGCCTCACCGGCATCGTTCCACCCGTCGAACGCGGCGACGAGCACCCGGCGTCCCAGTCCGTCCACGAGACCTCCTCCACCCGCGGTGCGGGTTCCCTCCAGGATAGGCCCGGTGCGGCGCGGGGGGATCAGCACTCCCGCGCGCCTCCGCACCGCGTCGCGCGCGCGGGGCTCGCCCCGGGCGCCGTCTCGCCTCCGGCTACCATGGACCAGTGAATCCCGCGCCTCTCTCGGCCGTCCTGTGGGACATGGACGGCACCCTGGTCGACACCGAGCCCTATTGGATGGCCGCGGAGACGCCGCTCGTCGAGAGCTTCGGCGGGACGTGGTCCCACGAGCAGGCGCTCGCGCTGGTGGGACTCGGTCTCGAGGACTCCGCGCGGATCTTCCAGGATGCCGGCGTGCGGATGGGCGTGCACGAGATCATCGACCACCTGACCGACGACGTGATGCGCCGTCTCGCCACCACCGGCGTGCCCTTCCGCCCCGGAGCGCGCGAGCTGCTCGCGGACCTGCGCGCCGCCGGGATCAAGACCGGCCTCGTCACGATGTCGATGCGGCGCATGGCCGACACCGTCGTCGACCTCATCGACTTCGAGGCGTTCGACGTGGTGATCGCGGGCGACGACGCCACGCGCCCCAAGCCATTCCCCGACCCGTACCTGCAGGCCTGCGACGCGCTCGGCGTCACGCCGGCCGAGGCCGTCGCGATCGAGGACTCGCCCAACGGCCTGCGCTCGGCGGTCGCCTCCGGAGCCGCGACGATCGGCGTGCCGCTCATGGTCTCGCTCACCGGGGCCGGCGCCCACGTGCTGTGGCCGACCCTGGAGGGCCGCACCGCCGCGGACGTGGCATCCTTCCACGCCGCCCACCGCGCCGAGGAGGCCGCCCGATGACCGAACGACCCAGCGGCCCCTTCCGGTTCGGAGACCGCGTGCAGCTCACGGGCCCCAAGGGACGCCTGCACACGATCACCCTTCGCGAGCGCGGCGAACTGCACACGCACCACGGCGTGCTCAAGCACGAGCAGCTCGTCAGCCAGCCCGACGGCTCGGTCGTCGCGAACAGCGGCGGGCACGAGTACCTCGCGCTGCGCCCCCTGCTGCGAGACTTCGTCATGTCCATGCCCCGGGGCGCGGCGATCGTCTATCCGAAGGACGCCGCGCAGATCATCGCCGAGGCCGACGTGTTCCCGGGCTCCGTCGTCGTCGAGGCGGGCGTCGGCTCGGGCGCGCTGTCGCTGTGGCTCCTCCGCGCGATGGGCTCCGAAGGTCGCCTCATCTCCTTCGAGCGGCGGCCGGAGTTCGCCGAGGTCGCCCAGGCCAACGTCGAGACGTACCTGGGGGAGACGCCGGCGAACTGGCAGGTCGTGGTCGGGGACCTCGTCGAATCGCTCCCGGGCGCCGTGGCTCCGGCATCCGTCGACCGTGTCGTCCTCGACATGCTGGCGCCGTGGGAGTGCATCGACGTCGTCGCCGATGCACTCACCCCCGGCGGCGTCGTGCTCTGCTACATCGCCACCGCGACCCAGCTGAGCCGTGTGGCGGAGTACATCCGCCACACCGGCCTGTTCACCGATCCCGAGGCCAGCGAGACGATGGTGCGCGGCTGGCACGTGGAGGGCCTCGCGGTCCGGCCCGACCACCGCATGGTCGCCCACACCGGCTTCCTGCTGTGGGCTCGGCGCCTGGCCCCGGGTGCCGTGCCGCCCGAGGTCAAGCGGCGCGCGTCGAAGTCGAGCTACGGCGACGAGGACGTCGAGCTCTGGACCCCGGGAGCCGTCGGCGACCGCCAGATCACCGACAAGAACCTCCGCAAGCGGGTGCGCGAGGCACAGCGAGCCGCCGAGGGCGCGCGGCAGGCCGCGGGCGACGCGACGGGCGAGGGAACGAGCGAGGGAACGGGCGACTCGGACGAGCGCTGAGGTTTCGATACGCGCCGGCGGCGCTACTCAACCTAGATCCGGGACGCCTCAACGCCGCTGCACGGCATTGACCCGACCCGCATCTAGACTGTTCCGGTGCGCAAGATCCCCGCTGCCCTCGCGATCCTCGGACTCGCGGCCGTCGGCCTGGCCGGCTGTTCGCTGCCTGCCGCCTCCGACTGCCCCCGCCCCGACGGCGGCGGTGACGAGGTCGATCTCATCCAGGTGACGGGCGCTGCGGATGCCGCGCCCGAGGTCGAGATCTACACGCCGTTCATCGCGTCCGAGACGCAGTTCACCGACGTCGAGCAGGGCGACGGCGAAGTGCCGATCACGTCGACCGACCAGCTCGTGGTGATCGACCTGAGCCTGTACTCGGGCGAGACCGGCGAACAGATCGTCGGGACCGGCTACGACGGCGACCTGTCGCAGCCGCTCCCGCTGTCGCAGTGGACCGCGACGGTTCCGGCGTTCGAGGAGGCGCTCCAGTGCGCGTCCGAGGGATCGCGCATCGTCGTGGCGATCGGACCCGGGGGAATCGATCCCGCGGCGGCGCAGAGCGTCGGTCTCGCCGAGGATGACTCGTCTGTGGCCGTCGTGGACGTGCGCAAGGTGTATCGCCCCGCCGCCGACGGCAGCCTTCAGTACAACAGCGGCATGGGTCTTCCTGCCGTCGTCCGTGCGCCCGACGGTCACCCCGGCGTCGTGATCCCCGACGGGAATGCGCCCACCGAGGTCGTCGTGCAGACGCTGAAGAAGGGCGACGGCCCGGTCGTCGAGGCGGACTCGACCGTGCGGGCGCACGTGCTCGCGGTGTCATGGGACGACAAGGAGCAGCTGAGCTCCACGTGGGAGACGCAGCCTCAGTCCATTCCGCTGACGGGCGACCCGGTCCTCGAGCAGGTGCTCGTCGGCCAGACGGTCGGCTCGCAGGTGATGGCCGTCGTTCCCGCCGAAGCAGGAGGCACCGACCAGGCGACCGTCTTCGTGTTCGACATCCTCGGCCTCGACGAGGCCGCTCCCGCGCAGTAGCGGCGCGCCCGTCGAGACGGTTCCGCAGGGGCCGGCCGACCCTAGGATGAGTGGGTGCCTGCCAACGCGCCCGCGAAGAACCCGCCAGAGGAGCGGCTCGTCAATCTCGTCGTCGCGCTCATGGCGACCGATCAGGGGCTGACGAAGGACACCATCCTGTCCTCGGTGTCGGGATACCGCGAGCAGACGGTGGCCGGCGCATCCAAGGACGCGCTCGAGAAGATGTTCGAGCGCGACAAGGAGAGTCTTCGCGGCCTGGGCGTCCCCATCGAGACCATCGGCGACTGGGCCGATCCCGACGACCTGCGCGAGGCGCGGTATCGGGTGCCGAGCGCGGAGTACGAGCTTCCCGAGGACATCGAGTTCACGCCGGCCGAGCTCGCCCTGCTGAACCTGGCGGGCGGCGTCTGGAGTGAGAGCTCCATGTCCGACGATGCCCGCAGCGGCCTGCGCAAGATCCGCGCCCTGGGCATTCCGGTGGATGAGCCGATCATCGGCTATTCGCCGCGGATCAGCCTGCACGACCCGTCGTTCCCGCTCCTGCAGCAGGCGATCGAGCAGTCCCGCGTGGTGACGTTCCCCTACCTGAAGCCGGGGGAGGAGGCGCCGCGCACGCGACGCGTCCAGCCGCTGGCGCTCGTCGAGTACGAGGCGCGCTGGCACGTGTTCGGCATCGACCTCGGGGTGGGCGCCGACCGGACCTTCCTGCTCTCGCGCATCGTGGGCCCGGTCGTGCAGACGCGAGAGGGCTTCGATCCGGCGCTGCGCGAGGGTGCCGGCGAACGCGCGCTCCGCGGCCTCGAGCAGGTCGCGGCCCGCAGCACGGCGCACCTCGAGGTGAACCCCGGCACGGAGGCAGCGCTGCGCCTCGCACGGCGCGCGACCCCGGCCGAGCAGGGGATCCGCGTCTCGTACGTCGACGTCCACATCTTCGCCGAGGAGCTCGCCTCCTACGGCCCCGAGGTGCGGGTCGTCGAGCCGGCCGAGCTGCGTGACCGCGTGATCGAGCGCCTCGCCGCCGCGCGCGACCTGAACGGGGCATCCGCATGACCGCCCGTCGCTCCCTGGTCGCCACCGACCGCGCCGCGCTCATGCTGCAGCTCGTGCCGTACCTCATCGGCAAGGGCGAGGTGTCCATCGCCGAGGCAGCCGACGAGTTCGACGTCACGCCCGACCAGATGCGCGGGATGGTCGAGAAGCTCACCGTGATCGGGCTGCCCGGAGACGGCGGCTACTGGCAGATGGCGAACGACCTGTTCGACATCGACTGGGACCTCCTTGACCAGCGGGATCTCATCGTGATCACGAACTCCGTCGGGCTCGAGCGCGCGCCCAAGCTCACCGCCCGTGAGGCGGCGGCGCTGCTGGCGGGACTGCAGCTGGCGCGCACCATCCCCGGCGTGGGCGACACGGAGCTGTTCGCCGGCCTGCTGGCCAAGCTCGCCCGCGGCGCCTCCGGCATCCCCGCCGAGGTGATCGTCGCACCCGGGCCCGTCGACACCGTGCGCGACACCGTGGCGACGGCACTCCGCCGCCGGGTCGCCGTCTCGTTCACCTACAAGGCACCGGATGCCGCGCCCACCACGCGGACCGTCGACCCGGTGAAGGTGCACATCGCCGACGGGCAGTGGTACCTCCAGGGCTGGTGCCACCTGCGCGAGGCGATGCGCACGTTCCACCTGGACCGCGTGAGCGACCTGCAGCTCACGGACATCGAGATCTCACACGCGGGCGAGCCGGCTCCCGGCTGGTTCGAGGCGAGCGAGGACGACGTCGTCGCCCGCATCCGCTTCCCCGAGGCGGTCGCGCGACTTCTCGGGGACTACCTCGACCGCGCGTCCCTCGAGACGTCGGGCGGCATGACCGTGGCGACGATGCGCGTCGCCGACGAGTTCAGCCTGCGCCGTCTCGCTGTCCGCCGCGGCGGCGAGGTCGAGGTGCTCGAGCCCGCCGCCGCGCGCCGCGCGACCGCCGAATGGGCAGAGGCGGGGCTCGCCCAGTATCGGTGAAGGATCGGTGACGAGTTCGCCCGGAGAACACCGCCCTCGGTGACGGCGGGTTACACTGAGACCGGACCCGCCGAAAGGAAATCGACATGCTGCAAGGCCTCACAGGGTGGCACTTCCTGATCATCCTGGCTGTGATCCTGCTGCTGTTCGGCGCGGCGAAGCTGCCGGCGCTGGCCAAGAGCATGGGTCAGTCCGCTCGCGTCTTCAAGGGTGAGATGAAGGCGATGAAGGACGACGACACGTCCAAGGCCGACGCGACGCCGGCCGGCACCGCCTCCTCCGTCGAGGCGCCCTCGGCCGAGGTGCGCACGGACGCGGGCGGAACCGCCGAATCCAAGCCCTGACCCGCCGTGGCAACGGCAGGACCGCCGCGCGTCGGAGAATCCGACCCGACGCGGCGTGAGAAGCGCATGTCGCTCGGCCAGCATCTGGTCGAGCTGCGCAAGCGCATCATGTGGGCCGCGCTGGCGCTCATCGTCGGCATGGTCGTCGCGTTCTTCATCACCGACCCGGTCATCCACCTCATCACCGAGCCGCTGCGCGTCGTGGCGGAGTCGGAGGGTCAGGAGGCGAAGGTCGAGCTCATGTTCAGCACGGTCACGGCCGCGTTCGACCTGCGCCTGCGGATGTCCTTCGCGATCGGCCTGCTGATCTCGGCGCCCATCTGGCTGTGGCAGATCTGGGCCTTCATCATGCCGGGGCTCACGCGCAAAGAGGTGCGCTACACGGTCGGTTTCCTCGCCGCCGCGATCCCGCTCTTCTTCGCCGGGTGCGCGATGGGTCTCGTGATCATGCCGCACATCGTGGAGCTCATGGCGTCGTTCGTGCCGCAGGGCGCCGCGTCCTTCTACGACGCCGCGTACTACTACGACTTCGTGTTCAAGCTGCTGATCGTCGTCGGCGTCGCCTTCGTTCTCCCGGTGTTCCTGGTCGCGATGAACGTCGCGGGGGTGATGTCGGGACGCGCCATCATCAAGGGCTGGCGCGTCGCGGTGCTGATCTCCGTGGTGTTCGCCGCCCTCGCGACGCCGGCCGCCGACGTCGTCAGCATGCTCATGCTCGCCGGGATCATGGTGGTGCTGTTCTTCGCCGCGGCAGGGGTGTCCCTGCTGTTCGACCGCCGCCGGGCCAAGCGCGACGCCGCGATCCTGCCGCCCGAGACCGGCGCATGACCGATCCCGGTCGGGCGGAGCGATACGCACGGGCGCGCGATTCCGCCGCGGCCTCCCGCAGCCACCCGATCACGGCCGACTTCGCGGCGTCCCAGCGATTCACGCTCGACGACTTCCAGCTCGCCGGCTGCCGGGCCCTCGAAGAGGGTCGCAGCGTGCTGGTGGCGGCCCCGACGGGCGCGGGCAAGACGATCGTGGGCGAGTTCGCCGTGCACCTCGCCATGCGCGAGCAGGGCGACAAGGCGTTCTACACGACGCCGATCAAGGCGCTGTCGAATCAGAAGTTCCGCGAGCTCCAGGACGTCTACGGCGCCGACCAGGTCGGGCTGCTCACCGGTGACACCAACATCAACGGCAGCGCCCGCATCGTCGTCATGACGACGGAAGTGCTGCGCAACATGCTCTACGCCGACTCCCCGGCGCTGCGCGGGCTGCGGTACGTCGTCATGGACGAGGTGCACTACCTCGCCGATCGTTTCCGCGGGGCGGTGTGGGAGGAGATCATCATCCACCTCCCGCAGCGCGTGCGGCTCGTGTCGCTGTCGGCGACCGTATCCAACGCGGAGGAGTTCGGCGACTGGCTGGACACCGTGCGCGGCGACACCGAGGTGATCGTGTCCGAGACGCGGCCGGTGCCCCTGGAGCAGCACGTGCTGGTGCGGGGCGACCTGCTGCCGCTCTTCGACGATCGGGCGGGGATCGCCACGGCGCAGGTGAACCAGGAGCTCATGCGCATCCGGTCGTTCAAGGGCCAGAACTTCGAGGTCAACCGGCGCGCTCAGCAGGGGTCGAGCGCGCGCAACGCCGGGTACGAGGCATCCCGCCGCCGGCCCAACCGTGGCGGCAGGCGCCCCGTGCGCTCCGCGAACGTGCAGCGGATCGAGCGGCTGGACCGCCCGGACGTCGTGGAGCTGCTCGCCCGCTCCAACCTGCTCCCGGCCATCTTCTTCATCTTCAGCCGAGTCGGGTGCGATGCCGCGGTGCAGCAGGTGCGCCGCGCCGGTGTCCGCCTCACCAGCCAGGAGGAGCGCGCCGAGATCCGCTCGATCGTCGAGGAGCGCACGCGCACGCTGCACGATGAGGATCTCGCGGTCCTCGGCTACTGGGAATGGCTCGACAACCTCGAGCGCGGCGTCGCGTCGCACCACGCCGGGCTCCTGCCCGCGTTCAAGGAGGTCGTGGAGGAGCTCTTCCAGCGCAAGCTCGTGAAGGTCGTGTTCGCGACCGAGACGCTCGCGCTCGGCATCAACATGCCCGCGCGCACGGTGGTGCTCGAGAAGCTCGAGAAGTTCAACGGCGAAGCGCGAGTGGCGATCACGTCGGGGGAGTACACCCAGCTGACCGGCCGCGCCGGGCGTCGGGGCATCGACGTCGAAGGGCACGCGGTCGTGCAGTGGACGGAGGGGCTCGACCCCCAGGCTGTCGCTGCTCTCGCGTCGCGCCGCACGTACCCGCTCAACTCCAGCTTCCGGCCGACCTACAACATGGCGGTCAACCTCATCGACCGGTTCGGGCGGGCGAAAGCGCGCGAGATCCTCGAGTCGTCGTTCGCGCAGTTCCAGGCCGACCGCGCGGTGGTGGGTCTCGCACGCCAGGTGCGCGAGCAGGAGGAGTCGCTCGCCGGCTATGAGAAGGCCATGACGTGCGATCGGGGCGACTTCGCCGAGTACTCCGGCATCCGCCGCGATCTCAGCGATCTCGAGAAGCTGAACCGCAAGGACGCGAACGCCTCGCGCGCGGCGCGCGACAAGCGCCAGAAGGAGCTCGGCAGCCTGCGGCGACGGATGCAGCGGCATCCCTGCCATTCCTGCCCCGACCGCGAGAACCACGCCCGCTGGGCGGAGCGGTACTGGCGGCTTCGGCGCACCATCGACAAGATGCGCCAGCAGATCGAGACGCGCACCGGCACGGTGGCCCGGATCTTCGATCGTGTGGTCGACGTGCTCGGTGAGCTCGACTACGTGCGCTCCGACGACGGCGCCACGACCCTCACACCCGCTGGCCGCACGATGCGCCGCATCTACGGAGAACGCGACCTGCTGGTGGCGGAGTCGCTCCGTCGCGGGCTGTGGCGGGACCTGGATGCGCCGTCCCTCGCCGCCCTCGCGTGCTGCCTCGTCTACGAACCGCGTCGCGACGACGGCGGACCCGGAGAACGCGGGCTTCCGCGCGGCGCGTTCCGCCCCGCCTTCACCGCGACGCTGGAGCTCTGGCAGCAGCTCGACGACCTCGAGCGTGAGCACCACCTGCCCGGGTCGGAGCCGATCGCGGCGGGGCTCGCCCAGGCGATGCACTCGTGGGCTCGGGGCGGGATGCTCGACCGCGTGCTGTCCGAGGCCGACATGGCGGCCGGCGACTTCGTGCGCTGGTCGAAGCAGACGATCGACCTGCTGGACCAGCTGTCGATCGTCGCTGACGCCCCGCTCGCCGGTGTGGCCCGCAAGGCGCTGGACGCCGTGCGCCGCGGCATCGTCGCCTACTCGGGCGTCTGACAGCGGCCGCACAGTCCGCGGCGCTTAGGGTTGTTCCGTGCCTCTCGCCGCCGCGCCGCGCCCGCTCCTGCCGTTGTGGGCGGCCGTCCTCGTGTCCGTCGTCGGCGGGGTCGTCCTCGATCTGGCATATCCCGCCGTGGGCTGGTGGCCGCTCGCCTTCGTCGGAGTGGGCCTGTCGCTCGTGGCCCTCATCGGACGCTCGGTCTGGGGAGCGCTCCTGGTCGGATTCGTGTTCGGCGCCACGTTCTTCCTCGTCCACATCATGTGGATCACGCGCTACCTCGGCGTGGTCCCGTGGTTCGCCCTCGCGGGCCTCGAGACCGTCTTCATGGCCGTCGGGTCCATCGCGCTCACGCTCGCGTATCGATGGATGCCGCGGCTGTTCCCGTCTCGCCGGGCATCTCTCGTCGCCCTCCCGCTGCTGATCGGCGGCGTCTGGACCGCGCGGGAGCTCTTCATGGGATCCTGGCCCTACACCGGCTTCCCGTGGGCGCGCATCGGCATGAGCCAGTCCGAGAGCCCGCTCGCGCACCTCGTGTCGTGGACGGGCGTCGCAGGCCTCACGTTCCTCATGGTCGCGTTCACCGCGGCGGTGATCGAGTGGGCACGCATCGCTCGATTCCGCGACCTCCGCACGGCGCTGCCCGCGGCGGCGATGGCCGCGCTGCTCCTGCTCGTCCCGGCGTTCCCCACGACGCCTGCCGGCGACCTGCGCGTGGGAAGCGTGCAGGGCAACGGCCCCTCGGGGTACTTCGACCCCCGCGAGCGCAACGACGTCCTGAACGCCCAGCTCGAGGCATCCGCTCCGCTCCTCGGAGAGGATCTCGATGTGCTGCTGTGGCCGGAGGGCGGCATCGACTCGGACCCTCTCGCCAACGAGAGCACGGCGCGGATCCTCGACGCGCTGTCGGAGCGCGCGGGAGCGCCGCTCATCGTCAACGCCGCGACGACGCGCGGAGAGGACACCTTCAACACGTCGATGCTGTGGGTGGCGGGGGAGGGCGCCGTGCAGCTGCACGACAAGACCAATCCGGTGCCGATGGGGGAGTACGTACCCGATCGCTGGTTCTTCGAGGCGCTCGCCCCCGATCTCATCGGACTCATCCAGCGCGAGTACACGCCCGGCTCGAACCGGCCCTTCTTCGACCTCGAGGGCATCGGGGTGGGCCTCGCGATCTGCTTCGACGTCATCTACGACGAGGTGATCTGGGCCGGCGCCGAGGACGGCGCGCAGGTGTACATGTTCCAGACGAACAACGCCGACTTCCGCGACACCGACGAGAACCTGCAGCAGCTGGCGTTCGCCCGCATGCGTGCGATCGAGACGGGTCGTTCGGTCGTGAATCTGTCGACCGTCGGAACGAGCCAGGTGATGGCCCCCGACGGTCGCACGATCGACGGGCTGCCGGCGGGCGAGGCGGGGCACATGCTCACCGAGGTGCCCCTGCGCACGGGTCTCACTCCCGCTGTCCTGGCGGGGCCCTGGATCAAAGTGCTCCTGGGCTGGGGTTCGCTGCTCGCGCTGATCGCCCTGGGCGTCGCCGTGGTGGTCGCCTCACGTCGCGATGCGCAGAGGTCCCCGGACGCCGGAACGCCGGCCCCCGAAGGGACCGGCGTCGGACGAAGCGGGTGAGGCTCAGGCGCTGATCTTGTCGAGGGTGACGTCCTCGCCGGCACCGCGGCGCGCGCGGACGTAGGCGAGACGCTCCTCGAGGAGCTCCTCGAGCTCGGGAAGGGTGCGGCGCTCGAGCAGCATGTCCCAGTGGCTGCGGGGCGTCTTGTCGCCCGAGTGGTCGACGGTGGCGGTGCCGTCGCCGACACGACGGAGCGCCTCGGCTCCGCAGGTGCGGCACTCCCAGGCCGGGGGAACCTCGGCATCGGCCGCGAAAGTCAGGTTGGTGTCGCGTCCGCAGACGGTACACGTGTAGAGGTGCTGTGCACGCTCATGGAAGACGACGCCCTCTTCGCTCTGTAGGCTCTGGGCGCCGAGTCGGATGCCGCGCAAGCTGCGGTCTGCCATTTTGTGGTCCTCTCGTCGCTGTACAGGTATAACGAAGTGACCTGTGCGGATCATCCGAAAGGCCCTTGGGACGCGGCGTTTCACAGTGGATGCACAGCCGCCGCAGGTCGCTGTGGGCGGCGCGCGTCAGCGCAGTGCCCGCAGCGCGACGTCGGCGCGATCCGTGACCACCCCGTCAACGCCCCACTCCACCAGGCGCGTCATGTCGGCGGGATCGTTCACCGTCCATACGTGGACCTCGACGCCGTGCGCATGAGCGGCATCCAGCAGGCGCGGCGAGACGATGCGGAGGCGCCGCTGGCGTTCAGGCACCTGCAGCGCGTCCACTCCGTCCAGCGCGCGGCGGACTCCCCGGCGTGAGCGCACCGCCAGCGCCGCGAGCAGGCGCGCGATCGTCGCGCTGCCGGCGGACGTGGCGGGACGGATGCCGCGCCCCTCAGCCTCCGCCGCGGCCAGAGCGGTGCGGCGGCGGTCGTCGGAGAAGCTCGTGAGCAGCACCCGCGCGCCGTGCCGCGCGACGATCCGGCCCACGGGCTCGGCCGCGCCCGGTGCCTTGACGTCGAGGTTGAAGCGGACGGTCGGGAACGCGTCGAGCGCCTGCGCAAGCGTCAGGAGCCCGCCGCGATCGGCCATGAGCGCCTCGAGTTCGCCGGACCGCACGTTCGCGATGGGGCGCGGGTCTCCGGTCACGCGCGAGAGGTCGTCGTCGTGGAAGAGCACCACCACGCCGTCGGCGGTGAGGTGACAGTCTGACTCGACGTAGTCCGCGCCGGCGGAGTGGGCCGCGGCGACCGCCGCGAACGAGTTCTCGGCCACCCCGTGGGCGGCCTCATGGGGCGTGACCAGCCCGCGGTGCGCAAGGATCCGTGGTGTCGAGACTCCGAGGAACCAGGGGTGCGCGGTCACGGTGCCGGCGGCTGGATACCCGGTGTCTTGTGCTCGCCGCTCGCGGCACCCTGGGTCGCCCCGAGGAACGAGCCGCTGAGCCCCTTGAGCGCCTCGGTGAATTCGCTCGGGATGATCCAGAGCTTGCTCGACGCGCTGTCGGCGATCTTCGGCAGCGTCTGCAGGTACTGGTAGGCGAGGAGCTTGTCGTCGGGGTTGCCGGTATGGATGGCGTCGAAGACCGTCTGGATGGCCTCCGCCTCGCCCTGCGCGCGCAGCACCTGCGCCTGCTTGTCGCCCTCGGCCTTGAGGATCTCGGCCTGACGGCGGCCTTCGGCCTCGAGGATCTGCGACTGCTTCGAGCCCTCGGCCGTGAGGATCGCGGCACGACGGTCGCGCTCGGCGCGCATCTGCTTCTCCATCGAGTCCTGGATCGAGTGCGGCGGGTCGATGGCCTTGAGCTCGACGCGTCCGACGCGGATGCCCCACTTGCCCGTCGCCTCGTCGAGCACGACGCGCAGCTGGCCGTTGATGTTGTCGCGGCTCGTCAGCGCCTCTTCGAGGTTCAGGCCGCCGACGACGTTGCGCAGCGTCGTGGTGGTCAGCTGCTCCACGGCACCGAGATAGTTCGCGATCTCGTACGTCGCGGCGCGAGCATCGGTCACCTGGAAGTACACGACGGTGTCGATCGACACGACGAGGTTGTCCTCGGTGATCACCGGCTGAGGCGGGAAGGACACGACCTGTTCGCGCATGTCGATGAGCGGGCGCAGCCGGTCGATGAAGGGCACGAGGAGGTTGAGGCCGGGCATGAGCGTCTTGTGATACCGGCCCAGCCGCTCGACGATGCCCGCGTTGGCCTGGGGGATGATGCGGATCGAGCGGACGATCACCACCAGCACGAAGATGAAGACCGCGATCGCGAGCAGCCAGGCGATGGCGGTGGGGATCAGGGCGTCGAGATCGCTCATGCGGTGGGGTCCTCCGTGAGGGTGGGGTTCGTGGGCCGGACCACGGCGGTCGCGCCGTCGATCCGGCTGACGTTGACCGGCGTCCCCGGCTCGAGCTCGCCGACCTCGGTGCGTGCGGTCCAGACGTCGCCGTTGCTCAGACGCACCTGTCCGCCGTGGGCGGAGACGGTCGAGACGACCCGGCCCCCGAGGTCGATGAGGGCGTCCACGTTGGACGGGGTGGGATCCTCGCCGCGTCGGAGCCGTCTCAGCAGCGGCGGACGCAGGAAGAGCACGAGCACCGCGGCGACGACGGCGGCGATGATCACCTGCAGCCAGATCGGCGCGCCGATCAGGTCGGCTCCGAGGCCGGCCAGGCCGCCGATGCTCAGCATGAGGAAGGTGAAGTCGAGGGTGAGCATCTCGATCACGAGGAACACCAGGATGAGCACCAGCCACCCGATCCACGCGTACTGTTCGATCGTCTGGATGAGCTCCACTGTGCGCCTCCTCGTCCTCCGAACCTAGCAGGTAGGGTCGAGGGCGTGACTGAGACATCCACACCCCTCCCCGCCGGCTCGCTGAGCGGCAAGACCGCCCTCGTGACCGGCTCGTCGCGGGGCATCGGCGCCGACACGGTGCGCTACCTCGCCGAGGCGGGCGCGAACGTCGTCATCAACTACCGCAACAAGGCGCCGCGCGCCGAGAAGCTGGCGGCCGAGCTGAGGGAGCTCGGGGTCGAGGCGCTCGTCGTGGGCGCCGACCTCACCGACGCGGAGTCGGTCCAGGCGATGTTCGACGAGGTGCAGCGCGCGTTCGGCGGGCTCGACATCCTCGTCCTGAACGCCTCCGGCGGCATGGAGTCGGGCATGGCGGAGGACTACGCCCTCCAGCTCAATCGCGACGCGCAGGTCCGTGTGCTCGAGACCGCGCTGCCGCTCCTGGGCGAGGGCGCCCGGGTGGTGTTCGTCACGAGCCACCAGGCCCACTTCATCCGCACCACGCCGACCATGCCCGAGTACGAGCCGGTCGCGCTCTCCAAGCGCGCAGGCGAGGACGCCCTGCGCGAGCGGATCCCCGCTCTCACCGAGCGCGGCGTCGGATTCGTCGTCGTCTCCGGGGACATGATCGAGGGCACGATCACGGCGACACTCCTGGAGCGGGCGAACCCGGGCGCCATCGCTGCTCGGCGCGAAGACGCCGGCAAGCTCTACAACGTCTCCGAGTTCGCCGCCGAGGTCGCCGCGGCCGCTCTCGAGCCGATCCCCGCAGACAACACGCGTCTCGTGGGCGACACCGCCTCGTTCGCCGGGGAGTGACGCGTGCGCGCACACGACATCGAGAAGCTCATCTCGGTCGGGCGGCCCGTCATCGCCCCCGACGGATCGTTCGCGGTCTTCGCCACGTCGCGACCTGATCTGGCCGCCAACCGAGCGGTGGGTCAGCTCTGGCGTGTCGAGCTGCCGGACGGCACGCCGCGCCGCCTCACGCGCGGGGTGGCCGATTCGGGTCCGCGCCTCTCGCCCGACGGCGCCCGGCTGGCGTTCGTCCGCGGCGATGCGAAGGGGCGACCGCAGATCTTCGTCATTCCGTCCGCGGGCGGCGAGGCGGTGCAGGCCACCGATGCCCAGCTCGGCGTCGAGGGGTTCGCGTGGGCGCCCGACGGCCGCTCGTTCGCCTACGTCGCTCGCGTACCCGAGCCGGGTCGCTACGGCAGCGTGGAGGGCCTGGATGCCTCGGCCGAGGCTCCCCGTCACATCACCGGCATCCGCTGGCACGCCAACGGCCTCGGCTACCTCGCCGATCGTCCGGCGCACTTGTTCGCCGTCTCGGCCCCGCAGCCGGACTCCGAGCCCTTCTACGAGCCCGCGGCAACCGTGCTGCCCGAGGGCGAGCAGCCGCCGAAGAAGCCCGTCATCGCCTTCGAGCCCCGCCGTCTCACCGAGGGCGCAGCATCGCACGGCGGTGTCGTCTTCTCGGCGGACGGCGCCGAGATCCTCACGGTCGTCGACGAGATCGAGGCCGCGCGCCGCGACCTGCGTTCGCGCGTGATCGCCGTCGCGAGCGACGGCTCGGGCAGCCGTGAGGTGCTCGGCGTCGACGCGGATCTCTCGGTCTACGGCATCGATGTCGCCGACGACGGCACCATCGCGCTGCTCGCTCACGAGGTGGGGGAGGCGGGCGTCGACTTCATCGCCCCCGGCGTCGGCCTGTGGCTGGTGGAGCAGAGCGGCCCGCGCCGCCTGACCGACGACGAGACGATCAACCTGGGTGACGGACACATCACGCCGATCGGCGACGACTTCCTCGTGCAGGACACGACCCGCGGCCGCGTGCGGCTGGTTCGCGTCACGCGTGCGGGCGAGCTGACCGAGGTCCTCGGCGGCGATGTCGAGGTGGCCGGGCACGCCGCCGCCGGAGATCGCATCGTCGCCGCTGTCGCCACCCCCGGCTCGGCCGGCGAGCTCGTCGTGATCGACGGCGGGGACGCGCGCACGGTCACCGCCTTCGGCGCCGGGGCTGCGGCATCCGGCATCGCCGCTCCGCGCGAACTCACCGTCGACGGTCGCGACGGCTACCCTGTGCACGGCTGGGTAGCCACTCCCGAGGGCGACGGGCCGTTCCCCGTCATCCTGCAGATCCACGGCGGGCCGTACGCGTCGTACGGCGTGCACCTGTTCGACGAGACGCAGGTCCTCGTGGAGGCGGGCTATGCGGTGGTCTACAGCAACCCGCGGGGATCCGCAGGCTACGGGCGTGCGCACGGGCGCAGCATCCGTCAGGCCATGGGCACCGTCGACTTCGCCGACGTCATCGACTTCCTCGATGGTGCGATCGCCGGCGACCCACGCCTGGACGGCACTCGGGTGGGCATCATGGGCGGGTCGTACGGCGGATATCTGACGGCCTGGGTGATCGCCCACGACCACCGGTTCGCCGGCGCGATCGTCGAGCGTGGATTCCTCGATCCGGCGACGTTCCAGGGCACGAGCGACATCGGCACATTCTTCGGCGACGAGTACGTGGGCGTCTCTGCGGAGGACATCGCCCGGCAGAGTCCGATGGCCGTCGTCGACCAGGTGACCACGCCGACCCTCGTGATCCACTCGGAGCTCGACTTCCGCTGCCCGTTGGAGCAGGCGACTCGGTACTACGCCGCCCTCAAGCGCAACGGCACCGAGGCGGAGATGCTGGTGTTCCCCGGCGAGAACCACGAACTGACGCGGTCCGGACAGCCCCGGCACCGCGTGCAGCGCTTCGATGCGGTGCTGGCGTGGTGGGCGAAGCACCTGCCGACGCGCTGAGTCATGCAACGGAAAAGGCCCCGGGGATTCCCCGGGGCCTTTTCGGCGTCAGCGGATCAGAGGTCCTTCTTGCCGAAGGTGAACGCGCGGACGATGTTGATGATGCCGAGGACCACCAGCGCGATGCCGAGGATCCACCACAGCACGACGGCGCCCCAGAGCGGGCTGAACAGCAGGTACAGACCGGCGATGATGCTGACGATCGCGAAGAAGATCGACCAGCCCTTCGACGCCGCGTCCCCCAGCGTGGAGAGCGCCACGATGCCCTCGATGATCCACATGATGCCGACGAGGATCACGACGAACACGGCGAGCCAGGCCGTCGCCTGCTGCAGATTGACCAGCGCGACGATTCCGGCGATGACGAACAGGACGCCCAGCGCGATGTGGCCGAGGCGAGCCCACCCGCCCTTGTTGCGCGTGAAGATCCCGAGCCCCGCGTAGACGAGTCCCGCGGCGATCGCGTAGATCGCGATCACGATGGTGACCACGAACGCGGCGTTCTGGGGCTGGAAGATGATGAACAGACCGGCGAGGACGGCGAGGACGCCGCCCACGCCGAGGGCGGTGCGGATGCCGTTGACGGCCGACTTCTCGGCCGCAGATTCCGTGGACATGCGAGGTGTCCTTTCTGAGAGTTACCTGGGAACGTGCGGCTAAAGCCTAGACCCCAACTCGAGCATCGGCGGAATGAACGTCGTGTGTCGCAACACTGTCGCCGGCTCGTGACCGTTCCGGACTCTCGCGCACCTGCCGTCGGCGGCGCTACGGTGAGCGTGATCGGTCGAGTGAAGGAGGCGCCCCATGGCAGTGTTCTCGAGAGGGTTCGGCGCACGCCGGCGGGAATCAGACCCGGATCTGCCGCCCGGCCAGTACCTCACGGAGGACTTCCCGGTCCTTTCGGCCGGCCCCACACCTCGGATCGACACGGACGAGTGGTCGTTCACGGTCGTCGAGGACGGCCGCGGGCTCGCGCGATGGAGCTGGGACGAATTCCTCTCCCTTCCCATCGAGGACATCACCACCGACATCCACTGCGTCACGCGGTGGTCGAAGCTCGGAACATCGTGGCGGGGCGTCTCGATCGACACGGTCCTCGAAGCAGTGGAGTCCGAGGCGACGCACGTGATGGCTCATTCCTACGGCGGCTACACCACGAACATCCCGCTCGAGGACCTCGTCGATGGCAAGGCGTGGGTTGCGTTCGAATTCGACGGCGAGCCGCTGGACCCCGAGCACGGCGGGCCGGCTCGGCTGCTCGTTCCGCACCTCTACTTCTGGAAGAGCGCGAAGTGGGTGAGGGGCCTCGATCTTATGGACGGCGACGCGCCCGGCTTCTGGGAGCAGAACGGCTACAACATGCACGGGGACCCCTGGACCGAGGAGCGGTACTGGTGATCGTGGGCGGGTGGCGGCCCGCGCGCGTCACAGCGGTGACAGAGGCGACGCCCACCGCCCGTCTGCTGCGCCTCGACGTGCCCGGATGGCCGGGGAACGACGCCGGTCAGCACGTCGACATCCGCCTGACCGCGGAGGACGGCTACCAGGCGGTGCGCTCGTACTCGCTCGGCTCGTACGGGCCCGGTGAGAGCATCGAGCTCGGCGTCGACGAGGTCCCCGACGGCGAGGTCTCGCCTTACCTCGTGCGCGACGTCCTCCCGGGTGACGAGCTCGAGGTCAAGGGCCCGCTGGGCGGGTACTTCGTGTGGCGACCCGGGGGAGAGGGGCCGGTGCAGCTGATCGCCGGCGGGTCCGGCGTCGTGCCGCTGGTCGCGATGGCGCGGGCGGCACGGGATGCCTCGGCCGCGGCATCCGTTCGCCTGCTGTACTCGGTGCGGGGTCCGGAGGACGCGATATATCGTGATGAGCTCGTCGCGCTGGCCGCCGACGGGGGAGTGGAGCTCACCTGGGCGTACACACGGCGCGCGCCGGACGGATGGGACGGGAGCGTCGGTCGCCTCGACGATCAGCGGATCGCCGACGCGGTGTGGGCTGCCGACCGCGAGCCGGCGGTGTTCGTCTGCGGACCGACAGGTTTCGTCGAGCACGTCGCCGATGCGCTCGTGAGACTCGGGCACGCCTCGGGGCGGATCAGGACAGAGCGGTTCGGAGGGGCATGATGCGCGAAGAGAACGCTGCGGCGACGGTCGACGGGAACGCGCTGGCAGGACTGCTGGCCGGGGTGTTCGAGGGTGACGCGACGATGCTGGTCGGCGTCTGCGCCGGCTGCGGCGCCGCGGCGGCGCTGGCCGAAACGATCGTCGAGATCGACGACACGTGCGCGATCGCGCGCTGCCGCACGTGTACGCACACGCTCCTCACCGTGCTGCAGGACGACGAGAGCGTGCGGGTCGTGTTCGGGATGCTGCGGGAGCTGCGCCGCGTCTGAGCTCAGCCGAGCAGCAGCGTGATCGCGATGAGCACGGGGACGCAGCCGATCGTCGTCAGGAAGACGGTGTCGCGCGAGATCGTTTCGCCGACGTCATAGCGCTGCGAGAAGTTGAAGACGTTCTGCGCCGTCGGGAGAGCCGCGAGCACCACGACGATCAGCACGTCCTGCGCGCCGAGTCCGAAGACGAACTCGGCGACGACCCAGGCGATGACCGGCATCGCGATGAGCTTGAGCGCCGTCGCGAGCACGACGTCGCGGCGCCGGCCCGAGGGTGCCAGGACGCGCTGCCCGTGCAGCGAGATGCCGTAGCTGATCAGCAGGATCGGCACGCAGGCGTTGGCGATGAGCACCGCCGGGTCCATGACGACGGGCGGCAGTTCGAGGCCGCTGACCGAGACGATCGCGCCCAGCGCCGAGCCGAGCACGATCGGGTTCGTGGCGGTGCGGACGATCGAGCGCCAGAGCGTCGATCGGCCGGAGGTCACGGCATCCAGGATCGCCATCGTGATCGGCGTGAACACGAGCAGCTGAAGCAGGATCACCGGTGCCGGATATGCGGCGCTGCCGAGCAGGTAGAGCGACAGCGGGATGCCGATGTTGTTGGAGTTGACCTGCCCGGCACTGAGGGCCCCGATGACCGTCTCGCCCACCGAGCGCCGCCACGCGAACCGCGCGACGACGGCGTAGACGCCGATGATCGCGACGGCGGCGATGGCGGAGACGGGCAGGAGGGCCGAGAACAGCGTGCGGACGTCGGCCTGCGCGAGCACGACGAAGAGCAGGAACGGCGACAGGACGAAGAACGTGAGGCGGGCGAGCACGGGCCGGGCGTGCTCGCCGAGCAGATTGATGCGTCCGAGGATCCAGCCCACGAGGATCGCGACGCCGACGACGACGAATCCGGTGAGCGATTCCAGCACCCTTCGAGCCTAGGGCCGGGGCAGGGTCCGCGCCCGCCGCTAGCGTGGGGGCATGAGCACTGCTGCCGAGCCGCGGGACCGGGCCACGCGAAGAGCCGACACCCTCGCCATGCTCGCCGGGCCCCAGATCGACGTGTGGGTGGCGACGGCGACGACCGGCGGCGACCCGTACCTCGTGCCGCTCTCGCTCGCGTGGATCGGCGAACGGGCCGTGATCGCGGTGGAGGAGGGTTCGGTCACGGCGCGGAATCTCGCCGGCGGACGATCGGCGCGACTCGCGGTCGGACCGACGCGCGACGTCGTGCTCCTCGATGTCGACCTCGAGCGCATCGTCGGCGTCGACGACGAGGCTGAGCTCGGTGCGGCGTATGCGGCGCAGGCGGACTGGGATCCGCGCGGTCTCGCCGGCTACGTGTTCGTCGTGCTGCGGCCTACGCGCGTGCAGGCGTGGCGCGAGGCGAACGAGCTGCGCGGCCGCCTGCTCATGCGTCACGGCGAATGGCTGCCGTGAGCGACGCACCCGACGACGAGGTGCTCGTCGGCGGCAACGTGACCCCGGTGGTGCGCCGGGGCGACGCGGTGCACCGCCAGGCCGGCGAGTGGACGCCCGCGGTGCACCTGCTGCTGCGCACGCTGCACCACGCCGGGATCGACGAGGTGCCCGAGCCGCGCGGCTTCGACCAGTTCGGCAGGGAGATCCTCTCGTTCGTGCCGGGGGAGACACTGGCGGATGCCGCGCCCCGCGTGCTCTGGTCGGTCGACGTGCTGCGCTCGGCAGCGCGGCTGCTGCGACGGATCCACGACGCGAGCGTGCCCCTCGTGGCGGATCCGTCGCTCGTGTGGCGCTCACCGCGGCGTGAGCCGGCCGAAGTGATCTGTCATAACGACTTCGCCACGTACAACCTGCTGGTGCGCGGGGAGACGCTTTCCGGTGCGATCGACTTCGATTTCGCGTCGCCGGGCTCGCGCGCGTGGGATCTGTCCTACCTCGCTTATCGGATCGTGCCGTTCGCAGAGGACGCTCCGCACACGGAAGGGCTCGACCGTCGGATCCGCCTGGATGCCCTCATCCGCGCGTACGGCGGCGGAGTCGCCGCTGACGAGATCATTGCGACGGCCGCCGATCGGCTGGATGACCTGCGGGCGTTCACGCTCGGCCGGCGGCGCGCGACAGGACGTGTCGACTTCGCCGAGCACGCCGCGATGTACGGGCGGGACGCCGAGCGTCTGCGCGGGCCGCGCCCGTGGGCCATCTCATTGTCGTGAGTGCTTCTCGCGCTATCGCTGATAATGCACATTATGTCAGATCGCGCGAGGAGGGCGACCCTGCGAGGCACCCGAGCCCCCTCCCCGCCTTCCGACCGTTTCGGTCCGGGAAGATCGGGTGCGGGAGCTGCGCCATGACGAGGCTGGATGCGAAGGAGGAGCCGTGATCGCGAATCTCAACCGCGTGGTCGACGTCGTCGAGAGTCAGCTCACCGACGACATCGACATCGCGGACCTGGCACGGAGTCTGGGCACGACCGAGTATCACCTGCGGCGGATGTTCTCGTCGCTGGCCGGGATGCCGCTCTCCGAGTACGTTCGACGACGCCGCATGACGGTGGCTGTCGGCGACCTGCTCGGCGACGACGACCTGCTCGACATCGCGGTTCGCTACGGGTACGGCTCGACCGAGGCGTTCGGCCGGGCGTTCCGCGCGGTGCACGGCGTCGGCCCCGCCGACGTGCGGCGCGATGGCGGTCCCCTTCGCACACAACCGCAACTCAGGTTCCGCCTGACCGTCGAAGGGACAGCATCCATGGACACCCGCATCGCAGACCGACCCGCCTTCCGGCTCGTCGGTCACGCCGCACGAGTCCCCCTGATCCATCAGGGGATCAATCCGCACATCCAGGCCCACATCGCCGGTCTCCCGGTCGAGGAGCACGCGCGACTCAAGGGATTGAGCAGCGCCGAGCCGGCCGGCCTCCTCCAGGTGAGCGCAGACGTCGACCCCGATTACACCGAGGGCAGCGAGCTCACCTACCTGCACGGCGTGGCCGTGACGGCCGACACGGACATCCCCGCGGGTCTCGACGTGATCGAGGTCCCCGCCGGTGCGTGGGCGGTCTTCCGCGTCGAGGGCGACTACCCCGTCGCGCTGCAGGAGACGTGGGCGGCCACCGCGAGCGAGTGGTTCCCCTCGAACCCGTGGCGCCTGCGCCCCGGACCGTCGATCGTCGCGGTGCTCGAGCGCTCCCCCGACTTCGCCACCGCCACTTGCGAGCTCTGGCTTCCGGTCGAGCGAGCGTGAGCCGCAGCCGCAACCGGACAGAGAACGGGGCGTGACCGTTGGGTCAAGCCCCCC
>NZ_JAYRDE010000013.1:0-41248 GCF_041909575.1 Microbacterium sp.
GGGCCGGGGGGGGGTGGTCGCGGGTGTCGTTGCGGTCTAACACGCCCCGCCACGTCCGCCCGCGGAGCGCACGGCGCAGCTCGCGCACCGGATCGTCGGCGTCGCCGAGCAGCGCGACGCCCACGTGCGCACGGACCCATGCCGCACGCTCCGGCAGCAGGTGCCCGGCCACGCGCAGCAGGCCGTCGCTCGGGGTGAGACGTCCGGCGACCGTCAGCCCGAACGCGCGTGCGGCACGGGCGTCGCCGGTGACGAGAAGGGTGCCGCCCGGCTCGACGCGGAACGACGCCTCGTCGAAGAGGACCACATCGCCCGCGGCTCCGCCGTCGGCGCGCACCGCCACGCGCTCGCCGACGAGCGCGGCCGTCGTGTGGGGCTCGGGCCACTGCGCGAGCGACAGCTCGCGCTCGACGGCCTCGCCCTCGATGTCGAAGTGCGGGAGCGTCCGCTCGAGCCAGCGCGGCATCCACCATGCCTTGTCGCCGAGCAGCGCCATGACCGCCGGGACCAGGGTCATGCGCACGAGGAACGCGTCGACGGCGATGCCGACGGCGAGGCCGAGCGCGATCGGCTTGATCGAGGCGTCGCCCTCGGGCACGAACGCCGCGAAGACGGCGAACATGATGATCGCGGCCGCAGTGACCACCCGCGCGGAGGCGGTGAAGCCCGAGCGCACCGCGCCGATCGCGATGTCGCGAGCCCCACGGGTGGCGTGGCCGCCGCCACGGCGTGCGTGGACGTAGTCCTCGCGCATGCGGCTGACGAGGAAGACCTCGTAGTCCATCGCGAGGCCGAACAGCACGCCCATCAGGATGATCGGCATGAAGCTGATGACCGGGCCCTCGCGCGTGACGTGCAGCAGGTCGGCGCCCCAGCCCCACTCGAAGACGGCCGCGACGACGCCGAAGGCGGCGAGCACCGAGAGCAGGTAGCCGAGTGCGGCCTTGATCGGCACCCAGATCGACCGGAACACGATCATGAGCAGCACGAGCGAGAGCCCGACGACGAAGACGCCGAAGGGGAGCAGGGCCGCGCCGAGGCGGTCGGAGATGTCGATGCCGACGGCGGTGAAGCCCGTGACCTTGAGGTCGACGCCGTACTCCTCCTCGAGCTCGGGGGCGAGGGCGCGGAGGTCGCGCACCAGCTCCGCGGTCGCGGGGTCGTCGGGCGCCGTCTCCGGCACGATCTGGACCAGGCCCGTGTCGGCCGTCTCGTTGGGGGTCGCGAGCGCGATCTCCTTGACACCGGGGACCTGCTCGATCTCGTCGGCGAGATCGGCCATGAGGCCGAGCGGGTCGGTCGAGGTGACGATCGTGCCCGTCATGATGAGGGGACCGTTCGAGCCCGGGCCGAAGTGCTCCGCTGTCAGGTCGTAGGCCTGGCGTGCCTGGCTCGTCTCGGGCTGCTGGCCCGCGTTGGGGAGGGCGAGTCCGAGGCTGGCAGCCGGGATCGCCATCACGCCGAGGGTGAGCACGACCGCGATGGTCGTGATGACGGGATGCCGCGTCACGAGCATGACCCAGCGGTTCATCCTCTTCACGGGCGCGGCCGCGGCGGCGGCGGCGGGGGCGTCCGCATCGGCCGGCACCGGGGCCTCCTCAGCCGCGGCGGTCCCGCGGCGGCGCCGCGAGGACAGCGCGACGCCGCGACGCGCGCGGCCGTGGCCCCATCCGGCGACGCGGTCCTTGGCGAAGCCGAGCAGCGCCGGCGTGAGCGTGACGGCGACCACGACGGCGATCGCGACGGCGACCGCGGCGGCGATGCCCATCGTGGTGAGGAACGGGATGCCGGCGAAGCCGAGGCCGATGAGCGCGATGAGCACGGTCACGCCGGCGAAGACGACGGCGGATCCGGCGGTGCCGGTGGCGCGGGCGGCCGACTCCTCGGGCTCCACACCCGCGCGCACCTGGTCCTGATGTCGCGCGACGATGAAGAGGGCGTAGTCGATGCCGACCGCGAGGCCGAGCATGATCGCGAGCATCGGGGTGGTCGACGAGATCGAGGCGAAGGCGGTCGACACGTAGATGAGTGCGATCGCGAGTCCGACGCCGATCAGGGCCGACACGAGCGGGAACCACGCGACCGCGAACGAGCGGAACGTCACGATCAGCACGAACAGGGCGATGAGAACGCCGACCGCCTCGATCAGCGAGAGCGCGGGGACGGACTGCGAGAAGAGGTCGCCGCCCATCGCGACCTGAGAGCCCTCGGGCAGCGTCTCGCGCAGGTCGTCCGCGACCTGCTGGAGGCCCTCCTTCGTCTCGTCCGAGACATCCGTTGCCTGCCCGTCGAACTGCAGGCGGATGATCGCGGCCGACTCGTCGTCGGAGACGAGGCCGCTCACCATCTCGTCGAACGGGTCGGTCACGGCGATGACGCCGTCGAGGTCCTCGAGGTGCGCGATCGTGTCGTCGATCTCGGCGGCGTAAGGGTCATCGGTGACGACGTCGCCGTCGTCGGCCACGATGACGAGCTGCGCACTCGTGCCACTCGCCTGCGGGAAACTGCGGTCCAGCAGCTCGATGCCCTCCTGCGCCTCGGTCCCGGGGATCGAGAAGGAGTTGTCGGTGCCCTTCATGAACACCGCGGCGCTGCCGCCGGCGATGCCCAGCAGAAGAAGCCAGGCCACGAGCACCCGCCACGGGTGGCGGTAGGACCAACGGCCGAGGGCATACAGCAGGGTGGACACAGCGCCTCCGCGTTCCGGGTGGGATCAGGGTCTTTCGATACAGCGCTGTATCGGATACATGAGTGTATCGTAGAGCCGACGCCTCACTCGAACCTGAGTCTTGCGTGTGTGTTTCGATGGACGGACGAGGGCGGAAGGAGCACCGATGACCGACACCGTCGCGGTGACGTCGCGCCGCCGGGAGGCGACGCGACAGAAGCTGCTGGATGCCGCGGCCCAGGTCTTCGCCGAGGTCGGCCTGGACGCGGCATCCGTCGAGGCCATCTGCGAGCGTGCGGGCTTCACGCGGGGCGCCTTCTACTCGAACTTCGAGACGAAGGACGAGCTCTTCCTCGAACTGGCCGCCAACGTCGCGCGCTCGCGCGTGGCCGCGGTGCGGGGACGCGTCGGCGACCTGGAGCGGGCGGGTGCGTTCGAGGACGCCGCCGGCGACGCCTTCGAGATCATCCAGCAGGTGCTCGACGTCTCCGCCGATGATCGGCTGGGTGTGCTCCTCATGAACGAGATCCGCATCCACGCGCTGCGCAACCCCGAGCTGGCGTCCGCGTACCTCGCCCAGGACGATGAGATGCGAGAGAGCGTCGCCCAGATCATCGAGGACATCGGTCGCGCGAACGTGCTGCGCTTCCGCCTGCCGTCGGACGCCGCGGCGCGCCTCATGCTCACCGTGTGGGAGGGCTCGGCCGTGCGCTCCGTGATGGCGGGCCTCGACTACGACGAGATGTGCCGCCGCACCAACGAAGAGCTGGCCCGCGTCGCTCAGCTCATCATCGAGCCGCCGCAGGCCTGAGCGCGCTCAGCGCGCCGCGAGCACAGCGTGGCAGCGCGCGAGCCGATCGAGCCACCAGTCCCGACGGTCAGCGGATGCCGCGTTCCCGGCGAGCAGGTCGGCGTCGGGGCTCACACGGCCGACGCGGAGCATCCCGTCCCGCGGCACGAGCGGCCAGGCGGTGACGTCGGCGGTGAACAGCGAGGCCGTGCCGAGCCCGCAGTCGTAGTCCAAGTCGGGTAGGGCGGCGGCCAGGGCGAGGCCCATGGAGAGGCCGATCGACGTGTCGAGGGCGCTCGACACGATCGCGGGAAGCCCGGCCTCGGCGACGATCTCGAGCGCCCGGCGCACCCCGCCGAGCGGCTGCGCCTTCACGACGAGCAGATCCGCAGCGCCCGCCCGCGCGACTGCGAGGGGGTCGGCCGCCTTGCGCACGCTCTCGTCGGCGGCGACCGGGATTCCCATGTACTTCACGCGACGGCGCAGCTCGGCAAGCTCCTCGACGCTCTCGCACGGCTGCTCGGCGTACTCCAGGTCGTACTCGGCGAGGGCATGGAGAGCCCGCTCGGCCTCGTCGACGTTCCAGGCGCCGTTCGCGTCGACGCGCACGCGGCCTTCCGGCCCCATCGCGTCGCGCACGGCGGCCACGCGCGCGACGTCGTCGGCGAGGCGCTGTCCGGGTTCGGCCACCTTGACCTTCGCGGTGCGGCAGCCGTCGAATCGCGCCAGCACGTCGCGGACGGATGCCGCATCCACCGCAGGCACCGTGGCGTTGACCGGCACCTCGCTCCGGACGGCGGCGGGCTGCGGCATCCACCCGAAGTCGATCGCCGCGGCGAGCCAGGTCGCCGCCTCGGCATCGGCGTACTCGGTGAACGGCGAGAACTCGGTCCATCCCTCGGGCCCCTCGAACACGACGGCCTCGCGCACGTCGACGCCGCGGAAGCGCGTGGCGAGCGGCAGCGCCACGACGTGTGCGCTCGCGAGGAGCTCGGAAAGCGGAGGGACGGGCGCCGGGGTGCTCACGCTCCCCATCATGCCCGGGTCAAGGCCCGGCGCCCGCCGAACCCCGGGATTCGCGCCGAATCACCGGGCGCTGCCCCGGGATTCGGCGGGGATCCGGGGATTCGATGCAACGGCCGCCCGCCGACGCGCTCAGCCGACCCGGTCGTCGCCGGGCCGCGCGACGCGCTGCCAGGACCAGCCGTAGGGCGCCAGCTCGATCTCGTACCGACCGCGGTCGTCCAGCGGCGCCCGGCCCGCGCCGAACAGGTCGCTCATCGCCGTCCCGTCGGGCTCGTCGGGCAGTGCGATGCGGACGGTCTGCGGCTCTTCCGTGAAGTTGTGGAACGCGACCATGCGTCCGATGTCGGCGGTGAGCGAGTGGACCAGCACGCCGGGGGCATCGTGCTCGAGGATCTCGAGCTCGCCCCAGCCGATCTCGGGGGAGATGCGGTAGCGCGCGGCCAGCCGGCGGATGAAGTGCAGGAGCGACTCCTCGTCGTTCATCTGCCCCGACGCGTTGACGTGCTCCGGCGAGAAGCCGCCCTCCGGCGGCTGGGACGCGAGGCGGCCCGGCGCCGCGCTCGAAAACCCGCCGTTGCGTCCGTCGTGCCACTGCATGGGCGTCCGCACCGACATCCGCCCCGGGATCTCGGGGTTCTCACCCATGCCGATCTCCTCGCCGTAGAACAGCACGGGGGTGCCGGGCAGCGAGAAGAGCAGGCTGTAGACCATCCGGATGCGTCGCGGATCACCGCCCAGCATCGTCGGAAGGCGCCGCGTGATGCCGCGGCCGTAGACGCGCTGCTTCTCGTCGGGTGCGAACGCCTCGAACACCTCTTCCCGCTCGGCGTCGGTGAGCTTGTCGAGGGTGAGTTCGTCGTGGTTGCGCACGAAGTTCGCCCATTGCGCCTCCGGCGCGATCGTCGGCCGGCCGCGCAGCGCCTTCGCGAGCGGACGAGGGTCGGAGCGCGTGAGCGACAGATAGAGCGCCTGCATCCCGATGAAGTCGAACTGCAGGGTGAGCTCCTCGCCCTTGCCGCCGCCGAAATACGTCTTCTGGTCGCGGTAGGGCAGATTCACCTCGCCGAGCAGCACGGCCTCCTTCGACCGCCGCTGCAGGAATCGCCGCAGATCACGCAGGTACTCGTGGGGGTCGGTGAAGTCGGCGCCCTCGGGCACCTCGAGCAGGAACGGCACCGCGTCGACGCGGAAGCCCGAGATCCCCAGCTGCAGCCAGAAGCCGATCGTCTTGGCGATCTCGTCGCGCACGGTCGGGTTGGCGATGTTCAGATCGGGCTGGTGGCTGTAGAAGCTGTGCAGGTAGTACTGGCCGGTCTTCTCGTCGAGCTCCCACAGCGTGCTCTCCTCGCCGGGGAACACCGCATTGACGTTGTTCGCCGGCGGCTCGTCGCGCCACACGTAGAAGTCGCGGAACGGCGACGTCCGCGACCGGCGGGCGGCCACGAACCACGGGTGCTTGTCGGAGGTGTGGTTGACCACGAGGTCGACGATGACGCGGATGCCGCGATCCCGCGCCGACCGGATGACCTCGACGAGATCCCCGTGGTTGCCGAGGCGGGGGTCGACGCCGTAGAAGTCGGTGACGTCGTAGCCGTCGTCGCGGTCGGCCGTGGGGTAGAACGGCATCAGCCACAGGCACGTGACCCCGAGGTCGGCGAGATAGTCGATGCGGCGGCCGAGCCCGGTGAGGTCGCCGATTCCGTCTCCGTTCGAGTCGAGGTAGGTCTCGACGTCCAGGCAGTAGACGACCGCGGACTTCCACCAGAGGTCGCCGGTGTCGGTGATCTTCACAGTGCCCTCCGCAGCGCGGGGAGCAGCTCGTCCCCGGCCCGGTCGAGGAACGCGTCCTGGTTCTTGCCCACGTGGTGCAGATACACCCGGTCGAAGCCGATCCGGACCAGCTCGGCGATGCGCTCGGCGAGGGCCGCGGCATCCGCGTCCACCAGCACCGCCTTGCGCAGCTCGGCCTCGTCCGGGTCGGCGACGGCGGCATCGAAGTCCTCGGGCTGGTCGAAGTCCCACGCGCGGGGCGGCCCGATGAGCCCGTTCGGCCACTGGTCCTCCGCGAGAGCGAGGGCTGCGGCATCCGTCTCGGCCAGCGACAGGTGCACCTGCAGCACGCACGGTCCCTCGCCGCCTTCCGACCGGTACGCCTCCACCACGCGCCGGAGCGCCTCGGGGGATTGCGCCACGGTCGCGAGGCCGTCGACGCGGCCGGCGAGCCAGCCCGCGGTCTCGGCGCTGACCGCCGCGCCGAGCAGCGGCGGAGGCGTCGCCGGGCGCGACCAGATGCGCGCCCGGTGCACGCGGACCTCGCCGTCGTGCGTGACCTCTTCGCCCGCGAGCAGGCGGCGGATCACGGTCATCGACTCGTCGAGACGGGCGTTGCGGCGATCCTTGGCGGGCCAGGGGTCTCCGGTGACGTGCTCGTTCATCGCCTCGCCGCTGCCCAGGGCCGCCCAGAAGCGCCCGGGGAACATCTCCTCCAGAGTGGCGACCGCCTGGGCGATCACAACGGGGTGGTAGCGCTGGCCGGGAGCGTTGACCACGCCGAGCGAGAACGAGGTCGACGCGAGGGCGGCGCCGAGCCACGACCAGGCGAAGCCCGACTCGCCCTGGCGCACTCCCCAGGGCGCGAGGTGGTCCGAGCACATGGCCGCGTCGAAGCCGGCCTGCTCGGCGGCGACGACGGAGCGGAGGAGCGCGCTGGGGGGCAGCTGCTCGTGGGAGGCGTGATAGCCGACGAGAACCATGCGCCGAGTCTTCGCGCCGAGCCGGGGCGGTTCAAGGGTCTTGCGGGGTCGGCGGGGCGCCGCCGTAGCAACAACGCGCGTGAGCCTTCAATGTGCGCTTGACTATAGTGTGCGTCGCACAGTATGGTGTGACGCATGAGCGAAACCGAGATCCTCGAGACGCACCTGCAGGAGCTGCGGCGCGGCACGATCGTGCTCGCGTGCCTGCGACTGCTCGAGGCTCCCGGCTACGGATATGGCCTGCTCGAGCAGCTGGGGGAGCACGGCTTCCCCACCGACGCGAACACGCTGTACCCGCTGCTGCGGCGCCTCGAGAAGCAGGGCTTCCTCACGAGCGAGTGGAACACCGACGAGGCCCGGCCCCGCAAGTTCTACCGCACCAGCGCCGCCGGCACCCGCCTGGCGAGCGCCCTCACCGCCGATTTCCGCTCGATCGCGACCGCGATCGACGCCCTCCCCGAGGAGAATTGAGATGACTGCCACCCCCACCCTCACCGACCGCTACGTGGATGCTGCGATGCGCACCGTGCCCGAGGCGCAGCGTGCCGACCTCGCCGCGGAGCTGCGCGTGTCCATCGAGGACCAGGTCGAGGCGCGCGTCGAGTCCGGCGAGGCGCGTGACGTCGCCGAGCGGGCCGTGCTGACCGACCTCGGCGATCCCGACAAGCTCGCCGCCGGATACACCGACCGCCCGCTGTGGCTCGTGGGTCCGCGGTACTTCCTGCAGTGGTGGCGACTGCTCAAGCTGCTGCTGTGGATCGTGATCCCGTGCGCCGTGTTCGGCGTCTCGCTCGCGATGGTGCTCGACGGAGCGTCGTTCGGCGAGATCATGGGCGCCATCTGGCCGCTCGCGCTCACCGTGGGCGTGCACCTGGCGTTCTGGACGACACTCGTGTTCGTCATCGTCGAGCGCAGCGAAGGCCGGGGGAAGACCCTGGAGTTCGATCAGTGGACCGTCGACGACCTGCCCGAGCCTCGGCCTCGCGGCGCCGGCCTCGGCGACCTGGTCGCCTCGCTCGTGTTCCTCGTCGTCGCCGCGGGCGCGATCCTGTGGGACCTGTTCGTCGGATTCGTGCCCACCGAGCCCGGCCTGTCGTTCCTCGACCCCGGGCTGTGGCCGGCGTGGATCCTCGGCCTGTTCGCCCTCATGGCGCTCGAAGCCGGTCTCGCCGTCACGGTGTACGCGATCGGACGCTGGACCGTCTGGCTCGCTGTGGTCAACGGCATCCTGAATGCGGTCATCGCCATCCCGGCGATCTGGCTGCTCATGCAGGGCGAGCTCATCAACCCGGCCTACTTCCCGGCCATCATCGGCGAGGGCGGCGCCGAGGTCGGCGCGATCGTCTCCACCGTCGTCGGATTCGTGATCGCCGGCATCGCCGTGTGGGACACCGTCGACGGCGCGCTCAAGGCTGCCCGCGCCCGCAAGCCCTGAGCCACCATCCGTTTGTGCGGGCGAATGCCTGCGTGGCGCCTCGATGCTCCGGCCATTCGCCCGCACAAACGGCCCAGTCGGTGTGGGAGCGGAAATAGGCTGAATCCATGCCTCTGCTCGACACTCCGGTGCGCCTCGGCGTCCAGCTGCAGCCCCAGCACGCTCCCTACCCGGCCTTCCGCGACGCGGTCATGCGGCTCGAGGAGATGGGGGTCGACATCCTCTTCAACTGGGACCACTTCTTCCCGCTCTCGGGCGACCCCGACGGTCTGCACTTCGAATCCTGGACGATGCTCGCCGCCTGGGCCGAGCAGACCGAGCGCGTCGAGTTCGGCGCCCTGGTCAACTGCAACAGCTACCGCAACCCCGACCTGCAGGCCGACATGGCCCGCACGATCGACCACATCTCCGCCAAGGGCGGCACCGGCCGGTTCATCTTCGCGACCGGCTCCGGCTGGTTCGAGCGCGACTACGCGGAGTACGGCTACGAGTTCGGCACCGCAGGCTCCCGGCTCGACGACCTCGCTGAGGGTCTCGCCCGCATCGAGGCCCGCTGGGCGAAGCTGAACCCGGCGCCGACCCGCGACATCCCCGTCATGATCGGCGGCAAGGGCGAGCAGAAGACCCTGCGCCTCGTCGCCCGCCACGCCGACATCTGGCACAGCTTCGTCCGCCCGGAGGACCTCGCCCACAAGCTCGACGTCATCGAGCGCTGGGCCGAGCGCGAGGAGCGCGACACCTCAGGCCTCGTCGTCTCGAACGAGCTAGACCGGCGGGGCGAAGCCGTCGCCGACGAGCTCTACGACGCCGGGGTGCGCCTGTTCACGCTCGCGTTCCACGGACCCGACTGGGACTACGACCTCGTGCGGTCGTGGCTGCGCTGGCGCGACGCCAAGAACGGGGCCTGAGCCGCGGCATCCCGCCGAATATGCTGGAAGCCATGGTCTCTGAGCTCTTCGACGAAGACGAATGGATGCCGGCACCCGGCGCCGACCGGTACACCGACGTCACGTCGCACGTGTCGAAGGACGGGCGAATCGCCCGCATCGCGTTCGACCGTCCGGAGGTGCGCAACGCCTTCCGCCCGCACACCGTGGACGAGCTGTACCGGGCGCTGGACGCGGCCCGGCAGGACCCGCGCATCGGCGTCGTGCTGCTCACCGGCAACGGCCCGAGCCCGAAGGACGGCGGCTGGGCCTTCTGCTCCGGGGGTGACCAGCGCATCCGCGGCCGCGACGGCTACAAGTACTCCGAGACCGATGCGGTCACCGATCCCGCTCGCGCAGGGAGGCTTCACATCCTCGAGGTGCAGAGGCTCATCCGGTTCATGCCCAAGGTCGTGATCGCCGTGATCCCGGGGTGGGCGGCCGGCGGCGGGCATTCGCTGCACGTGGTCTGCGACCTGTCGATCGCGTCGGCCGAGCACGGCCGGTTCAAGCAGACCGACGCCGACGTGGGATCGTTCGACGCGGGCTACGGCTCGGCGTACTTCGCCCGGCAGATCGGGCAGAAGTTCGCGCGCGAGGTGTTCTTCCTGGCTGAGGAGTACTCCGCGCAGCGGGCGTACGAGATGGGCGCCGTCAACCGGGTCGTGCCGCACGCCGACCTCGAGCGCGAGGCGGTGGCGATGGCCCAGACGATTCTCACGAAGTCGCCGACGGCGATCCGCATGCTGAAGTTCGCCTTCAACGCCGTCGACGACGGCCTGGTCGGCCAGCAGGTGTTCGCGGGCGAAGCGACGCGCCTCGCCTACGGCACCGACGAGGCGGTCGAGGGGCGCGACGCGTTCCTCGAGAAGCGCGATCCGGACTGGTCGCCGTACCCGTGGCAGTACTGATCCGATGAGCGCCGGCGAAACTCCACGGAACTGCTCGCTCCCGGCCGCAGTCGGGGCCCGGAGCGGCTTTCGGCGCCCCGATCCGTGGAGTTCTGCAGACCGATGAGGCTCGAGCCCGTGGTCGGCGACGATCCCCGCGACATCCTGCGGGGGCTCCGCGGCGCCCTCCACGGCGCGGGACCCGCCCTCGGCCTCGGGCTGGTGAGCGGCCTGCCGAGCGACGTGCGCGCCGGGACGGCGGTGGTCGTGACGACGTCGGGCTCGACGGGCGTGCCCAAGCGGGTCGTCCTCAGCCGCGACGCCCTCACCGCGAGCGCGCTGGCCACGGCGGAGCGGGTGGGGGAGGGGGCCTGGCTGCTCGCCCTGCCCGCGAGCTACGTGGCGGGGCTGCAGGTGCTCGTGCGGTCGATCGTGGCCGACCGCGAGCCGGCCGTCATGACGGGCGCGTTCGCGCCGCAGGCGTTCGCGGCCGCCGCGCTGATGATGGCCTCGAGCGAGCACGGCCGGCGCATCCCCACGTACACGTCGCTCGTCCCGGCGCAGCTGGCGACGCTCCTCGACGCCGCGGCGACCGACTCCGCCGTGCTCACCGCTCTGCGCTCGTTCGAGGCGATCCTGGTCGGCGGGCAGGCGCTCCCGCCCGCCCTCCTCGAACGCGCGCAGGAGGCCGGGGCGCGCATCGTCCGCACCTACGGCTCGACAGAGACATCGGGTGGGTGCGTCTACGACGGGGTGCCGCTGCGCGGGGTGAGCGTGCGCATCCGCAAGGGCGAGGTGCAGGTGGCGGGGCCGACGCTGGCCGACGGCTACCTCGGGGAGCAGGAGAGGACGGATGCCGCGTTCCCGCGCGATCCCGACGGCACCCGGTGGTACCGCACCGGCGACGCCGGCCTCTTCGAGGACGGGGTGCTGCGCGTGCGCGGGCGGATCGACAACGTCATCGTGTCGGGCGGGATCAACGTGTCGCTGGACCGCGTGGAGCGCATCGTCCGGACCGTCCCGGGCCTGGACTCGGCCGTGGTCGTCGGGGTTCCGGACGCGCGCTGGGGCGAGGCATCCGTCATCGTGGCGACGCGGGGAGAGGCGCTGCGCCGCAGCGAGGCGGTCCAGCTCGAGGAGGCTCGTGCGGCCGTGAAGGACAGCATCGGCGCCCACGCGCGACCTTCACGGCTCGTGCTCGTGGACGAACTCGAGACGCTGCCGTCGGGCAAGCCGGACCGCGAGGCGATCCGCCGCGCGGTCGCGTCGCTGCACTGACGGCTCAGGCGGCGCTGAACGGGCCGGTGTCGACCACGCAGAAGCGGTTCCCCTCGGTGTCCTCGAGGACGATCCAGTCCGCGTCGTCGGGGTAGTCGTCCCAGTCCACCTCGCGCGCGCCGAGCGCGAGCAGGCGCGCGACCTCGGCCTTCTGATCCTCGGCGTAGATGTCGAGGTGGATCCGCGGCGGGTAGTGCTGCGGGTACCCGGTCACCGAGAGCGCGAGGCTCGCGCCGGGCGCGGCCCAGGTCGTCTTCCCCGGCGGGTCGAGGATCACCCAGTCGTCGCTGGGCTCGCTGCGATTCACGTACCCCAGCGCGGCGCGCCAGAAGTCGCCGGCGCGCTGGATGTCTTCGACGGTGAGGACGGTCGATCCGATGCTCAACATGGGCACAGCCTGCGACACCTCCGGGTGGATCGCCAGGGGCTTGCGGGAGTTCATCGCGACGCCCTCTAGGATGACCACTCGTGGCAGGCACTCCCAGCAAGAAGCGCAAGCACCCCGGTCCGAAGAAGCAGGCGCCGCGCGGCAATCCGCAGCGGGCGCACCAGCCGCGCGCCCCCCGCGCCGTCGAGCCGGCGACGTCGAGGGACTGGATCGCCGCCGCACGCCTGCGCACCCTGCCCCTCGCCTTCACGCCGGTCCTCATCGGGACGGGCGCGGCGATGCTCGTGGTCGACGATTTCCACTGGGTCATCGCGCTGTTCTGCCTCATCGTGTCGGTGTCGCTGCAGATCGGCGTGAACTACGCGAACGACTACAGCGACGGCATCCGGGGCACCGACGACCACCGCGTGGGACCCGCGCGCCTCACCGCGTCGCGCAAGGCGTCTCCGCGGGCGGTGCTCGGCGCTGCTCTGCTGTTCTTCGGCATCGCGGCCGTCGCGGGCCTTGCGATCACGATCCGCACGCAGCAGTGGTGGCTCATCGCGGTGGGGGCGGTGGCGATCGTCGCGGCGTGGCTGTACACCGGCGGCAAGCGGCCGTACGGCTACTACGGTCTCGGCGAAGTCATGGTGTTCGTGTTCTTCGGACTCGTGGCGACGCTCGGGACCACATGGGTGCAGGCGTTCTCGCTGCCGCAGGAGGCATGGTTCGGCGCGGTCGCCGCCGGGCTGCTCGCGTGCGCGGTGCTGCTCGCCAACAACCTGCGCGACATCGACCAGGACCGCGCGGCGGGCAAGCGCACACTGACGGTGCTCATCGGCCGCACCGCCACCCGCTGGCTCTTCACGGTCTTCGTGCTCGCCCCGTTCGGCATCGCGGCGTTCCTCGCGCTGTTCTACCCCATCGCGTGGCTCACGCTGCTGGTGCTGCTCGCCGCGCTGCCCGCCATTCTGATCGTGTGGACGTACCGCGACCCGCGGGAGCTCGTCGTCGCCCTCGGCCTGACCTCGCTGACCTCGGTGGCCTACGGGGCGTTCCTGCTCTGGGCGTTCGTGGGCTGACGCCCCGCGCGGCCGCCGCCGCGGTGACGAAGCCGGGTCCTACCAAGCCGGGTCAGTCGGCAGGGCGGTGATCGGATGCCGCGCCCGGCGCGCGATCGTCGGCGGCGGTGTCCTCGGCCTCTTCGTCGGTCGCCGCGCGCCGCGCGCGCTGCCGTCGCTCGGCCAGGCCGGCGGTCATCTCGTCCAGCGGCCGCCGCAGGAAGAGCATCGACAGGCTGAGGCCGATGAGGGCGGCGAAGATCGCGGAGAGCCAGTAGTACTCGCGCATGATCGGGAAGAGCATGAATATCCCGAACGGGACCAGGAACGCGAGGAGCCGCAGCACCGAGTAGGTCAGGGCGGAGCGGGCTTTCACCCGTCCATCGTAATCGAGGGCACAGGCGCCGCCGCGGGCGCAGGCGACGGTTCGGTCACGAGAAGGCCTCCGTGCGTCCGGGCTCGCCTAGGATGGGAGCATGACGCGGGCCCTGCTCATCCTGGCCCTGGTGGCGACGGCTTTCTGGGTCTACACGATCGTGGACTGCGCCGTGCAGCCGCCCAGCCGCCACCGCGGCGTGAGCAAGCCGGTCTGGATCCTCATCGTCGTCGTGATCCCCGTGCTCGGCGGCCTCCTGTGGCTCCTGGTCGGCCGCATGCGGCGCTCGACGATCGCCGCCCGCCGCGCACCCGACGACGACCCCGAGTTCCTCGGCCGCATCGGCACGATCTCCGACCAGGACGAGCGCATCCGCCGCCTCGAGGAGGAGCTCGCTCAGCTCGACGCCGAGGACGACGATCCGCGCTGGTCCAGCGGAGACCCGTCCGCGGCCGCCGCAGCCGGCGCGGAGACCGCGACACCCGGTGCTCCGGCTCCCGCGGCACCGGACACTCCCGCCGAGCCTCCCGTGCGCCCGGCCGACGGCGACGACGAGCGCGGACAGCGCGGGGCCGTCGGCTGACCGTGTCAGGCGCCGAGCGCGGACTCGCCTCCGCCGCCACTGACGCTGCCGCCGCCCTGCTGAGCCGCCTGATCGAGCTCGGCGTCGCGCATGTCGTGCTGAGCCCGGGCTCCCGCTCGCAGGCGCTCGCCCTCGTCGCCGCCGAACTGGAGCGCCGGGGCGTGCTGCGGCTGCACGTGCGGATCGACGAGCGCGTCGCCGGGTTCACCGCCCTCGGCATCGGACGTGAGACGCGGATGCCGGCTGTCGTGGTGTGCACATCGGGCACCGCGGTCGCGAACCTGCTTCCGGCCGCGCTCGAGGCGCACCACGCCGGGGTGCCGCTCCTGCTCCTCACCGCGGACCGGCCGCCGGAGCTGCGCGGCGTCGGCGCGAACCAGACGACGCGCCAGCCGGGGATGTTCGCCCCCAACGTGCGGTACGAGGCCGACCTTCCCGTTCCCGAACAGTGCGATCCCGGCGGCGACGAGGACCAGAGCGTGATGTTCCGGCGCGTCGCGGACGAGGCCGTCGCGGCCTCACTCGGCGTAGGCCTCCGCTCGCCGGGGCCGGTGCACCTGAATCTGCCGTTCCGCGAGCCGCTCGCCGGAGACCTGCCGGAGTGGTTCGGGATGCCGAGCCCCGAACTCGCCGTCGCCCACGACGCGCACCCCGACGGTCCGCCGGCCGCCGAGATCCCCGAGGACGAGGCATCCGGAGCGCTCTACCAAGGAGGGGGCGGCATCGGGGAGTCCGACATGCCTGAGGACCCGGACGAGCGCCCGGTCGTCCTGGTGCCCGGCCCGCGCACCGTCGTGATCGCCGGCGCCGACGCCGGGGCGGATGCCGAGACCCTCGCCCACGCCGGCGGATGGCCCCTGATCGCCGAGATCGTCAGCGGGGCGCGCTTCGGCCGCCAGCTGGTGCACGGCTACCGCGAGCTGCTGCGCGACCCCGACCTGGGCGGGCGCATCGAGCGTGCGGTCGTCCTCGGGCATCCGACCCTGAGCCGTGAGGTCGCGGCGCTGCTGTCCGACCCCGAGGTCGAGGTGATCGCCGTGCGGGGTCCGGGGGAGCCGCTCAATCTCAACGGCGCGACCACCGCCGTCGACGCCCTCGCGGTCGCAAGGGGCGACGCGGATCGCGAATGGCTCGGGGCGTGGATGCACGCGTCGCGCGAGGCATCCATCGACCTCGCCCCGCCCGCGCCCGATGCCGAAGGGCTCGCCTCGGCTGTTCCGCAGGAGCGGCTCGGCGCCATCGCCGCGGAGCTCGCGGCCGTGCGCGCGCCGCTCGATCGTGCCGCGCTCGTCGACGCGGTGTGGCGCGCGACGTGGCCGCACGACCGGCTCGTGTTCGGCTCGTCGCGCCTCGTGCGCGTCGCGGATCAGGTGCTGGGCGGCAAGAAGGTGCCGGTCCACTCGAACCGCGGCCTCGCGGGGATCGACGGCACCGTCGCCACCGCGACCGGCATCGCCCTGGCCAGCCAGATCGAAGGTCGGCCCGGAGTCACGCGCGTGCTGCTCGGCGACCTCGCCCTGCTGCACGACGTCGGCGCCCTGCTCCTTCCGCCGTCCGAAGCGGAGCCGCGGATCCAGGTGATCGTCGGCAACGACCACGGCGGCACCATCTTCGACGGGCTCGAGGTCGCAGCCGTCGCCGGACCCGAGGCGATGGACCGGGTGCTGCTGACACCGCATGCGGTGCGGTTCGAGCATCTGGCCGTCGCATACGGCTGGGAGTACCGGCGCGTGACCACCCGCTCGGCGCTCGATCAGGTGCTCACCTCACCGGTCGGGGGCCGGCAGCTCATCGAGGTTCCGCTCGAGCGCTGAGCCGCGGCATCCGTGCTCCGTCGCTCCGGAGGCGCCCGCTCTCGAGCACGCACGAGAAACGGCGGATGCTGCTGACGCGCCCGGTCCACGCCCTGCATGATGGGCACATGACTGCGACGAGCCAGAAGCACTGGACCGGCGAGGCCGGCGAACTGCTGCGCGTGGGCGAGGGCTTCGTGCTCGCCGACGTCGATCCGTCCGACACTCCGGGGTATGGGAAGGACAAGGTCCAGGCCGCGGAGGATCTCGCAGCCGGCGCGAAGCAGCTGGACGAGTACCAGGACCGGCTGTTCGCGCAGAGCCGGGTCGACGCGACCGATGCCGCCGTGCTGCTGGTGCTGCAGGCGATGGACTCCGCGGGCAAGGGCGGCATCGTGCGGCACGTCGTCGGGTCGGTCGACCCGCAGGGCGTGTCGATCACGGCGTTCAAGAAGCCGACGCCCGAGGAGCTGGAGCACGACTTCCTGTGGCGCGTCGCCAAGCGCGTCCCCGAGCCCGGCTTCATCGGGGTCTTCGATCGCTCCCACTACGAGGACGTGCTCATCGGGCGCGTGCGCGAGCTGGCCCCGCACGAGGAGATCGAGCGGCGGTACGGGGCGATCAACACCTTCGAGAAGCAGCTGACCGGGTCCGGCACGCGCATCGTCAAGGTCATGCTGCACATCTCGTCCGACGAGCAGAAGGAGCGGCTCAACGAGCGCCTCGAACGCCCGGACAAGCACTGGAAGTACAACCCCGGCGACGTCGACGAGCGTCAGCTGTGGCCGAAGTACATGGATGCCTACCAGCAGGTCTTCGAGCGCACGTCGACCGACCACGCGCCCTGGCACGTGGTGCCGGCGAACCGCAAATGGTACGCCCGCCTCGCCGTGCAGCACCTGCTGCTGGAGGCGCTGGAAGAGATCAACCCGCAGTGGCCCCCGGCGACCTTCGACGTGGAGGCCGAGAAGAAGCGGCTCGCGCTGACCTAGACCGCCGCGCTGCCGCGGGCCGCCCACGCGGTCGCGGTGATCCTGAAGGCCCCGGACGGCAGGAGCTCCGCCGCCCGCTCCCGCACGCGGCCGCGGTCGGCCTCGGAGAGCTGGGCGAGCTGCTGCCCGGCGGGGGCGACGCCGAGCGTGTACGGCTCCCACCACTCCTCGAAGGACGCGAAGTCCACGACGACCGAGAGCTGCGCCTCCTCGACGCCCGAGCATCCGGCCCCTCGCAGCAGCGCCGGGATGTCGCCCTCGCTCGACCCGGTGCGGCGCGACTCGTCCTCGACCCCGGGAACGACCGAGCCGAGAGCCGACCAGAAGATGCTCTGGGGCGCGCGCCCGCCGGCGAAGTCCCACACGCACGCCGCGACCGTGCCGCCGGGCCGGGTGACCCTGGCCATCTCGGAGAGGCCTGCCGCGGCATCCGTCATGAAGTGCACCACCAGCTGCGCGAGCGCCGCGTCGAACGTGTCGTCGTCGAACGGCAGGGCCTCGGCGGATCCGTGACGGAGGTCCGCCCAGGGGAAGCGCGCGCGGGCGGTGGCGAGGAAGCTCTCGGACGGATCGATCCCGGCCACCTGATCGGGCGCGGTGCGCGAGGAGAGGGCGGCCAGGAGCGCTCCGGGCCCGCAGCCGACGTCGAGCACGCGCGCCCCGGGGGCGATCGCGGCCCAGTCGGCGAACTCGGTCGCGAGGGGCCGGGAGAAGCGGCCCATGAACCGGTCGTACGCCTCGGCGGCGACGTCGAACGACATGGCGCGAGTCTAGGCGCGAGGCAGGTGATCCGGTATAGATGCGTGCGGCGTCAAGTACTTGATGTGATACAGTACTCGACATGACAAAGGACGACGCCTTCGCAGCCGACCTGCTGCGCGGCCACACCGAGACCATCGTGCTCGGTGTGCTGCGGCGCGGCGATCGGTACGGCTTCGAGATCTACAAGACGATCCGCGACGCCACCGGCGGCGACCACGAGATCAAGGAAGCCACGCTCTACGCGACCTATCGCCGGCTCGAGAAGGACGGACTCGTCGAGTCCTACTGGGGCGACGAGACGCAGGGCGGCCGCCGCAAGTACTACCGCATCACCGACGCGGGGCGTGCGGTCTTCCGCAGCAACGTCGCCGCCTGGACGGCGACCCGCCGCATCATCGACTCGCTCCTCGACGTGAAGGACCCGCAGCAATGACCGAGAACACCGACCTCCACCGCCTCCTCGACGAAGCGTTCAGCGGCGTCGAGATGACCCCCGACGCGCAGGATCTCAAGGAGGAGGTGCGGGCGAACCTCGTCGCGCGCACGTCCGAGCTCGAGGCATCCGGCGCCCTCCCCGCCGAGGCGGCGCGCACCGCGGTGGCCGAGCTGGGCGATGTGCGCGAGCTCCTGGACGACGGGACGGATGCCGCGTCCCCGCGTGGCCTCGCGGGGTACGCCGCGCTGCAGCAGAAGCACCGCGTGCGTCCGAAGCCCGCGTTCGTGGTGCGCGTCGTGCTGTGGTCGGCGATCGCCGTCGTGGGCATCTCGCTCGGCATTCTCAGCGCGGTCGGCGTGCTGCCGATCATCGTGTGGGGTCAGGTGGCGCTGTTCGGCTTCGCCTCCACCGCTCTCGGCCTGCTCGTCGGGGACTCGCTGTCGCAGGAGACCACGACGAACCACCCCATGCCGTCGGGGCGCGCGGGCGCCTACGCGCTGGCGACCTTCCTCGCGGCGTACGGGATCGGTTTCGGCGCGCTCGTCGCCTTCGGCACGATGCCCGTGTGGGGGATCGTCTTCGCAGCCCTCGGCGTGATCACGTCGATCGTCCTGTTCGCCTTCCTGGGCGCGACGCAGACCAACCGGCACAAGGCCTGGACGCGGCGCGCGCTCGCCGACGAGCCGGCGAACCGGTTCGAGCGCGAGCCCGAGACCGCCGCGCGATTCGGCATCTACACCGCCGCGATCTGGATCGTGACGTTCTGCGTGATCGCGGTGCTCGTCTTCACGGTCGGCTGGTGGTGGGCTCCCGTCGCCTTCGCCGGCGGCTTCGCGCTCATGATGCTCGTGCTGGCGCGCATGCTCTTCGCCCCCGACAGGAAGGCCTGACCCTCGCCCGGCCGGATCCGGCGCCCGGCCCGCTCCCTCGCCCGGCCGGCTCCGGCGCCCGGCCCGCACTAACTCCTCAAGATCGGGCTCCCGGGCGCCGGATCGGGCCCGAAACGGCCGTTTCGGCGCCGGATTTGAGGAGTTCTGCAGGCGGCGCGGGGGCACAGGCCGGCGGAAGGCCAAGACCGAGCCCGGACCCGGCCCCGGCCCGGCGAAGCCGGGGTCAGGCGAGGGCGTCGACGATCGGGCGGAACTTCACGCGGGTTTCGAGCAGCTCCGTCTCGGGGTCGCTGCCGGCGACGATCCCGGCTCCGGCGTGCGCGACGACCGGGATGGTGTCGCTGAACTCCGCGAAGCCGCGCACGGGCTCGATGCCGATCTGGGCGCAGCGCAGGGCGATCGCCCACTCGCCGTCGCCCTGGGCGTCGACCCACCCGACCGGTCCGGCGTAGCGCCGGCGGTCGAACGGCTCGATGCGGCGGATGACCTCCATCGCGGCCTCCGTCGGCGTCCCGGCCACGGCGGCGGTCGGGTGCAGCGCCGCGACCAGGTCCAGCGCGGAGGCGTGGTCGGCGATCTCGCCGGCGACGTCGGTCGCCAGGTGCCACAGGTTCGGCAGCTCCAGCGCGAACGGCTCGTCATCGGCGCGCAGCGAGCTCACGTGCGGCGCGAGCGCGTCGAGCACGCTCTGCACCGCGAACTGGTGCTCGTCGAGGTCCTTCCCGCTGTGCGAGAGGCGGAAGGATGCCGCGGCATCGCCTTCGTTGTCGGCTCCGCGGGGGATTGTCCCGGCGAGGACGCGGGCCGTGACCTCGCCCCCCGAGACGGTGACGAGCGTCTCGGGGCTCGCGCCGATGAGTCCGTCGACGGCGAAGGTCCATGTGTCGAGGTAGCCCGTGGCCAGGGCGCGCACCAGGCGGCGGAGGTCGGCCCCGGCCGGCACCGTGCCCACGAGGTCGCGCGCGAGAACGACCTTGCCGACCTCGCCCGCGGCGATCGCGTCCAGACCCGCGCGCACGGCCGCCTGGTAGCCCTCGGGGTTGAGCGCACCGGGGCCGAGGGTCGCCGACCAGTACGGTCCGTAAGGCACGGGGGCGACCTGCGGCGCCGCCACGGTGGACGCGGTCGAGCGGATCGTCGTGATCCAGGCGCGCCCCTCCCGGTGGCCGACCACGGCCTGCGGCACGATGAGGCGGCTCGACGCCTGGGACCGCGGATCGAAGGCCAGCGTGCCGAAGGCCACGAGCCCCGTGCCGTGCACTCCGACCGGATCGTCGACCTCCGCCAGCGCGGCGATCTCGCGCCACGTGTCGGCCGGCGACGGCAGTGTGCGGGGGTCGAAGCCCGCCGCGCCGGTCTCGTAGCCGACGACCATGTGCCCCACGCCGACGATGCCCTCGCCGCGGCGAAGCCAGGCCAGCGGGGAGCGAGGATCGGCGAACGCGAGCAGATCCTCGACGGGATCGATCTCGCGGGTCTCGACCACCAGCTGAGGCGGGCGGTGCGGGAAGGTCACACGTCAAGCCTAGACTCGCTCCGTGACCGAAGACGCCCGCCCAGAAACGGGCACGCGCCTGCTGTTCCGGTGGCGCAAATGGGACGGCGGGCCGCACTGGATCCACGAGTGCGTGTACCTCGGCAGAGACCGCTGGGGGGACTGGTTCGGTCAGCTCCCCGGGTGGGACAGCTCCCGCCCCGGCCGCACGTTCGCGCCGCAGCATCCGAACGTCACCCTCCTCCCGCCGAGCGGCGACTGGGTGTACACGCACAACGCCGCCCCGCACCGCACCCGCACCTATATCGACCTGGCGTGGGACGTCCGGTGGGAGGGCGCCGAGCCCACCGGCATCGACATGGACCTCGACGTGGTCGACCGTGAGGACGTCGGCGTCTACATCGACGACCAGGACGAATGGGACGAGCACCGGGTCGCCTACGGCTACCCCCTCGAGGTCGTCGCGCGGCTCGAGGCGCTCGCGCTCGATCTCGAGCGCCGCGTGATCGCCCGCGAGGCGCCGTTCGACGACGCGACACCCGGCGGGTGGCTCGCCCGTCTCGCCGGTCTCGACCTCGAGTGAGGCCGGACCGCGCCTAGACTCGAGCCGTGGCATCCCACCCCTCCGAGCACGAGCCGAACCGCGCCGACCTGCACAAGGACCCGTCGCGCGTGAGCGGGATGTTCGACCAGGTGGCGCCGGCGTACGACCGCACCAACACCGTGCTGAGCATGGGCAACGACCGCTTCTGGCGCGCCGCGACGACCAGGGCGGTCGCCCCTCGTCCGGGCCAGCGCATCCTCGACCTCGCGGCCGGGACCGGCGCCTCGAGCGTCGCCCTCGCCCGCAGCGGTGCGACCGTCGTCGCCGCCGATTTCTCGCCCGGAATGATCGCCGAGGGCAGGCGCCGGCACGGCGGAATCCGCAACCTGTCCTTCGTGCAGGCCGACGCGACCGACCTCCCGTTCGGGGATGCCGAGTTCGACACCGTGACGATGTCGTTCGGCCTGCGCAACGTCAACGAGCCCAAGAAGGCTCTCGCCGAGCTGCTGCGCGTCACCCGCCCCGGCGGCCGGCTGGTGGTGTGCGAGTTCTCGCATCCGCCGTCGCGCGCCTTCCACGGCCTCTACCGGTTCTACAACGACCGAGTGCTGCCCGTCGTCGCCAAGGCGATGAGCTCGAACGCCGAGGCGTACGACTACCTCAACGAGTCGATCCGCGACTGGCCGGACCAGCGCACACTCTCGGCGTGGATCCGGGAGCAGGGGTGGACGGATGTCGCGCACCGCGACCTGTCGATGGGCATCGTCGCTCTGCACCGCGCCACGAAGCCGACCGATCGCGACTGAGCGCGAGTCGGGTCCCGCCGCGATCGGCGGTCACGGGCCCCGGTAGGCTGGGCGTGTGACTCCCTCAGCGCAGGGCTCGCGCATCGCGGGCAAGCTGGGCCTGACCGACCGCATCTTCGCCGGACCCCGGTCCCGCAAGCTCCACTCCGCGGTCGAGGCGGGCCTGAAGCGCGTCGACGTCGCGCTCGAGCGTGAGCTGCGGAGCTCCGATGCCCTTGCCGACACGACCAGCCGCTACCTGTACGAGGCAGGCGGGAAGCGGATCCGGCCGGTCCTCGCGCTGCTGACGGCGCAGCTCGGCGAGGGCGCGACCGATCGCGTGATCGACGGCGCGACCGCGCTCGAGATGACCCACCTCGGCTCGCTCTACCACGACGACGTCATGGACGCTGCCGACAAGCGCCGCGGCGTTCCCAGCGCCCACGAGGTGTGGGGCAACAGCGTCGCGATCCTCACCGGCGACCTCCTCTTCTCGCGGGCCAGTCAGATCATGGCCCGCCACGGCGACCGCGCCATCCAGTTGCAGGCCGACACGTTCGAGCGCCTCGTGCTGGGGCAGATGCACGAGACCGTCGGCCCGCAGGAGGGCGACGACCGCGTCGCGTTCTACCTGCAGGTGCTCTCCGACAAGACCGGATCCCTCATCGCTGCGGCCGCGCAGGCCGGCGTGATCTTCTCGAACGGTCCCGAGGAGTTCCAGCAGCCTATGGTCACGTTCGGCGAGAAGGCGGGCGTCGCCTTCCAGCTGCTCGACGACGTCATCGACCTCTCCGCGGACCCCGACGAGACCGGCAAGGTCCCGGGAACCGATCTGCGAGCGGGCGTGCCGACGATGCCCTATCTGGTGCTGTCGGAGCGGACGGATGCCTCGGCCCGGGCGCTGCGCGACCGCATCGACGAGGGGGTGGCCCGCATCGCCGACGGCGCGGACGCCGGTATCCTCGACGACGCGCTCACCGAGCTCCGCGACCACGAAGCGACCCAGGCCACGCTCGACCTCGCCCACGCGTGGTCGAACGAGGCGGTCCAGGCTCTGGATCCGCTGCCCGACGGCCCGGTGCGAGAGGCGCTCTCGCGCTTCGCGCAGGCCGTGGCCGACCGCTCGAGCTGAGCGCGCGCGCCGGGCGCGGCATCCGATCTCCGAAGGACACCCGAAAGGACCTCCCATGACCAAGCTCCGACTGGCGATCGTCGGCGCGGGCCCGGCGGGCATCTACGCGGCCGACATCCTGCTCAAGGCCGAGCGCAAGTTCGACGTCTCGATCGACCTGTTCGAGCAGCTTCCCGCGCCGTACGGGCTCGTGCGCTACGGCGTCGCTCCCGACCACCCGCGCATCAAGGGCATCATCACGGCCCTGCGCGAGGTGCTCGACCGCGGGGACATCCGCATCTTCGGCAACGTGCGCTTCGGCGAGGACATCTCGCTCGAGGACCTCAAGCACCACTACCACGCGGTGATCTTCGCGACCGGCGCCGTCCGGGACGCGAGCCTGGACATCCCCGGCGTCGACGCCGCGGGCTCCTACGGCGCGGCCGACTTCGTCAGCTGGTTCGACGGGCACCCCGACGTGCCGCGCGACTGGCCGCTCGACGCCGAGTCGGTCGCCGTGATCGGCAACGGCAACGTGGCGCTCGACGTCGCGCGCATGCTCGCCAAGCACGCCGAGGACCTGCTGCCCACCGAGATCCCCGACAACGTCCACGCGGGGCTCGCCGCCTCGAAGGTGACGGACGTGCACGTCTTCGGCCGCCGCGGCCCCGCGCAGGTGAAGTTCACGCCGCTCGAGCTGCGCGAGCTCGGCGAGCTGCGCGATGTCGACATGGTCGTCTACGACGAGGACTTCGACTACGACGAGGCGTCCAAGGCGGCGATCGCGAGCAACAAGCAGGTGCTCGTCATCGACCGCGTGCTGCAGTCGTGGCGGAAGCGGGATTCCGTCAACAACGCCGGGGGCTCGGCGTCGCGCCGCCTCCACTTCCACTTCTACGCCAAGCCGCTGGAGATCGTGAAGGATGCCGCGGGCCGAGTGGCCTCGATCCGCTACGAGCGCACCCGTCCCGACGGCGAGGGCGGCGTCGAGGGCACGGGCGAGATCCGCGAGGTTCCGATCCAGGCCCTGTACCGCGCCGTCGGCTACTTCGGCTCCCCCCTTCCCGGCGTGCCGTTCGACAAGCGGCACGGTGTCATCCCGAACCACGAGGGCCAGGCGCTGCACAAGGACTCGAACGAGCGGGTGCCGGGCGTCTACGCGACCGGGTGGATCAAGCGCGGCCCGGTCGGGCTCATCGGGCACACGAAGTCCGACGCGATGGAGACGATCCGCCACCTCATCAACGACCAGGGCTCGTGGTGGAACCCGGAGGACCCGTCCGAGGCGGCCATCCCCGCCCTCCTCGCGCAGCGCGGCGTGCGCTGGACCGACCTCGAAGGCTGGCACCGTCTCGACGGGCACGAGGTCGCCCTCGGCGCCGCGCGCGAGCGCGCCCGCATCAAGGTCGTGCCCCGCGACGAGATGGTGCGCATCTCGCGCGGCGAGTAGCGGGCGGACGCCTCCGCGCGCGGTCTAGGCTCGCCACATGGCCGGGCAGTGGGTCCCCGACGTCCTCGGGAAGCCGTTCGAGCAGCTGACGCTCGACCTCGGTCTCGACGGCGCCTCGGGTCCTCTCGTCGCGACGCTGGTGCGCAGCATCCCGAATCCGCTCGTCTCCTGGACCCAGCCGCTGCGCGACGTCGACGTGCTGTACGTGCACGGCTGGTCGGACTTCTTCTTCCAGACCGAGCTCGCCCGCTTCTGGAACGGGCTCGGCGCGCGCTTCTACGCGCTCGATCTGCGGCGGTACGGGCGCAGTCTTCGGCCGGGCCAGACGCCCGGGTTCATCGACGCGCTCGACGACTACGACGCAGACATCGAGGCCGCGCTGGCCGAGATGGGACACGGGACGGATGCCGCATCCTCGCGCCGGCTGGTGCTCCTCGGTCATTCCACCGGCGGGCTGATCCTCACCCTGTGGGCCGCGCGCCACGCGGGGCGAGCCACGGCGCTCGTGCTCAACAGCCCGTGGCTCGAGCTGCAGCTGGGCGCGATCGGCCGGCAGGCGATCGCGCCGCTCGTGAACGCGCGCGCCCGCTTCGATCCGCTCGGGAACCAACCCGCCGTCGACCTCGGCTTCTACACGCGCGCGCAGACCGAGATCGGCGCGCTGCCCCTCGCGATCGAGGAGCCCGACTGGCGTCCCGAGCGGGGGTTCGCCACCCGTCCCGCGTGGCTGGCCGCGATTCTCGACGGGCACCGCCGCGTGACTGCGGGCGTCGACGTCGGCTGCCCGGTGCTGGTGCTGCTGTCGAGGAGGTCGTCGCCGCCCCTCGCGTGGGACGACGTGATGACCTCGACGGACTCGGTGCTCGTCGTGGACGACATCGCGCGCAGCGCGACGCGCATCGGCGGTCTGGTCACGATCGCACGCATCGACGGCGCGATCCACGACGTGTTCCTCTCCCGTCCGGAGCCCCGTGCGGCGGCCTATCGCATGCTCGAGCAGTGGACCAGCGGATGCCTCGTGCCCCGGCATCCGCCAGGGCGTGACGCGCGGTGAGCCCGGGGATGCTAGACTGAGGGGGCTTCCCACCTGGGATTCATCGTGTTCGTCTCTCTGCCTCATCGTGGAGACGCAGATCGGACACATCACCCTTCACCTGCGGCTTCTGCACGCCGCGCACGCGAGCGAACTCACCTCGCGCTTCGAACGAAAAACATTTCACCATGCACTCCCCGCCTCAGGCGCTGGCCTGGCGACAGGCCGATGACAACATCCACGTCGCGACACTCGCCGACGAATACGCCGGCTTCACCGACATGACTTCCCGCGGCATCCACGCCTACGGATCACGCGGCGAGGACCTCGGGCTTCACACGACGCTCACCCTCGCCCGTGCCGCGATTGCGGCATCCCAGATCTCGCCGGCTTCGCCGTCGAGGTCGCTCCCTCACCGTCCGCGTCGCATTCGACGTCGCGGCACCCCCGGTCGCTCCGGCGGCCCGAAGAATAGGAAAGACACGATGGCCACTGGCACCGTGAAATGGTTCAACTCCGAGAAGGGCTACGGCTTCATCGCACCCGATGACGGCTCCGCCGATCTCTTCGCTCACTTCAGCGCGATCGCCGGCGACGGCTTCAAGGATCTGCGTGAGGACCAGAAGGTCGAATTCGACGCCGAGCGTGGCCCCAAGGGCATGCAGGCTGCGAACATCCGCGCCCTCTGACGCCATTCGCAGACGCCCATCCCGGCTCACCGCCGGGGTGGGCGTTTGCTTTCTCCCGGCGGATCTCGCTCGCCGTCTCACCCCGATCGGGTGATGGCGACGCGCGGCGCGAACTACCTCGCGCACGTCACCGTCGGGATCGCCAAGCTCGACGACCTCACCGGGATCGAAGCCGAGGCGTTCGAGACGCTGACGTTCTCCGCGTCGGCGGTCAGCATCTACCAGCTCGGCAACAACGGCACGGCGGCGAAGCAGCTCAAGACCTTCGGCTGACGCCTTTCCTCCGCGTTCGGACCGCATCTGGCGCTCCGGGCCTCCGCGGACATAGATTCGGCTCGACGCGGGGACGGAGGACCGATGGCCGAGGGGAGGGCGCTGCGGTCAGAGGATCGGCTGCGCGCACTGCTGAGCGCGAGCCAGGCCGTCGTCGAGCAGAGCGACCTGGCCCTCGTCCTGCGCCGGATCGTCGAGGTCGCGGTCGACCTGGTCGACGCCCAGTACGGGGCGATGGGCGTCATCAGCCCCGAGGGCGATTCTCTCGAGCAGTTCGTGTACGCGGGCATCGCCGACGAGGATGCCGCTGCGATCGGCCACCTCCCGGAGGGCCACGGTCTGCTAGGGGCGCTCATCACCGATCCGCACCCGATCCGCTTGGACGAGATCGCGGGCGACCCGCGGGCCGCGGGGTTCCCGCCGCACCACCCCCCGATGCACTCGTTCCTCGGTGTTCCCGTTCGCGTGCGCGGCGCCGTGTTCGGCAACCTCTACCTGACCAATCAGCGCGGCGGACGGTTCACGGCGGAGGACGAGCAGCTGGTCGCATCGCTCGCCGTCACCGCCGGGTTCGCGATCGAGAACGCACGCCTCCTCGCGGAGGCGCACACCCGCGCCCGCTGGGTGACCGCCGCGGCGGAGCTGTCCGCCGCGATCCTCACGACGCCGACCGACACCGCGCTCGATCTGGTCGTGACCCGGGTCCTCGCCGTGTCGGACGCCGACCGTGTCACCCTGCTCGTTCCGGATGCCGCCGGCGAGGGCCTCCGGGTCGCCGCGGCGGCCGGAGATGACGGGTCCGCGCTCCGCGGGGCGGTGATGCATGCCGACTCCGTGTTCGCGGGACGGGTGCTCGGCGACGGCGGGGTCCACGCGCAGCCCGGCGCTCGTGCCGGCGGGGGCGATCCGCTGCTGATCACCCGGGAGGGAGCATCCGGACCGGTCCTTGCTGTCCCGCTGCGCAACGGGCCGAACTTCTGGGGAGTGCTGTGCCTCGCGCGCAGGCCCGACGCCCAGCGGTTCCGCCCCGCCGAGGTCGACGCCGCTGCCGACCTCGGCTCCCGGGCGAGCATCGCGCTCGATCTCGCGGCCGCGGACGAGGCCGCGAAGCGGGCGCTCCTCGCCGATGACCGGCGGCGCATCGCACAGGATCTGCACGACCACGTGATCCAGCAGCTCTTCGGCGCGGGGCTCGGCCTTCAGGCGCTCGCCGGCAGGATCGGACCGGGTCCCGACTCCGACACTCTCGGAGAGACCATCGACCGGCTCGACGACGCCATCGCGCAGATCCGGACGGTGATCTTCGCGCTGTCCCGGCGGGACGAGGCATCCCTCCGCCACCGGGTGCTGGACGTCGTGAGTGAGCTGTCGTCGCACAGCCGGCGCCCTCCCGGTGTGCGGTTCAGCGGACCCGTCGACCTCGTCGTGCGGGAGGGCCTTGCCACCGAGGTCGTCGCCGTCGCCCGCGAGCTGCTGAGCAATGCCATCCGGCACGCTGACGCCGATCGCGTGTCGATCGAGGTCGCGCTGATCACCGACGAGGTGAGCGTCGTCGTGGAGGACGACGGGCGGGGGATCGACCCCAGCGAGCCGCGCCGTGGTCTGGACAACCTCGACGACCGCGCGCACCGCCGTCACGGATCCCTCACGGTGGAGTCCTCGCCGGCCGGGACGGTCGCGCGCTGGCGGGTGCCCGTGACCCCACTCACGGAGGACGGCCGAAGGAGCGCGGGATGATCGCCGTCTTCCTCGTCGACGATCACGAGGTCGTGCGGCAGGGCCTCGCCGGACTGGTGAGCGCCGAGAGCGACATGGAGGTCGTCGGCGAGGCCGGAACCACTCGCGAGGCACTCGGTCGCATCGAGGCGACCCGGCCGGACGTCGCGGTGCTGGACGTACGGCTTCCCGACGGCAGCGGCATCGACGTGTGCCGCGACATCCGCTCGCGGATGCCCTCGGTGGCCTGCCTGATCCTGACGGCCTATGACGACGACACCGCCGTGCGGGCCGCCGTGCTCGCCGGCGCTGCGGGGTACGTGCTGAAGGACATCCGGGGATCCCGTCTCGTGGAGGCGATCCGGGCCGTGGCCGCCGGACGGTCGATCCTCGACGCGAGTGCGGTCAGGGCGGCGAGGGCGACCATCGACGCCCACGTGGACGACGATCCGCGACTCGGCTCTCTCGGGCTGCGCGAGCGTCAGGTGCTGCGGCTCATCGCCGACGGGCTGACCAATCGCCAGATCGGCGAGCAGCTCGGGATCGCGGAGAAGACCGTCAAGAACTACGTCTCGTCACTGCTCAGCAAGCTCGGACTCGAACGGCGCACCCAGGCCGCGATCTTCCAGCTGGAACATCCCGACCCTCTCTGACGGGGCGAACCCACCTATCCGCGAATCAGTGCGGCAGCGGGGTGCGGTGCGGGATCGGCTCGGGCTTCGCACTGTGGACGACGACATCGAGGCTCTCGAGCTCGATGAGGACAGGCAGGTCCCTCTCGTCCGACTCCTCGTCCCGCCTGCGCGGGAACGCGCCGCGCGCGTCGAGCGGGAACCGCCGCCCGGTCACCTCGACCGGAGTGAGTCGGACGAAGTCGTGCTTGGGTGTCGGGTTGGTCGAGACCAGGTGGAGGATGCCGGACTCTTCGATCTCGGCATCCGTCGACATGCGCTCGGCATCGCCGCGGACGACCACGCTCCAGTGGAAGCGCGAATCCGTGCCGTCGAGCTCGAACGCGACGCCCGGGTGCTCCGCGATGCTGCGGAGCTTGCCGCCCGGCGCGGAGCGGAAGTAGAGCCGTCCGTAGTGTGCGAGGAAGTTCACGGGGTAGATGTTCGGCCGCCCGTCGATGCCGTCGACGGCGAGCCTGCCGAGCGACCCCTCGTGCAGCAGTCGCCAGCACTCGGCCAGCGAGAGCTCCTCGACGGTCATGGTTGCGGTGCCGGACATGTCGACCTCCTCAGGCGGTGTACTCCAGCCAACGCCGCTCCGGGTGCCGCGGGTAGGGCCGAAGGTCCCGCGGCCGCGGCGGGACCTTCGTCCCGCTCGCGCGATGCACCTGGCGGGAGGGTGGTCTCATCGACACCCGTTGAAGGAGCACGCGATGCGCGCAGCAGTCGTCCACCACCTCGGATCGCCGGCCGAGATCGAGGAGCGGCCCGTGCCGCAGCCCGGGCCGGGCCAGATCCTCGTCCGTCTCGAGGCGTGCGGTCTGTGCCACACCGACATCCATGCGATGCGCGGTGACTGGCCCGTCAAGCCGCACGTGCCGCTGGTTCCCGGCCACGAGGGCGTCGGGCTCGTCGAAATGCTCGGCGAGGGGGTGACGGCACGACAGGTGGGGGAGCGGGTCGCGATGCCGTGGCTGGGCCACGCCTGCGGGGAGTGCCGGTACTGCATCGACGGGCGCGAGAACCTCTGCGAGCGCCAGTTCAACAACGGCTACGCGGTCGATGGCGCCTACGCGGAGTACATGCTGGCCGACGCGCGGTTCGCCGTGGTCGTGCCCGACGGTGTCACGCCGTTGGATGCCGCGCCTCTGACGTGCGCGGGTGTCACCACGTACGCGGCGATCAAGAACGCCCACGTGGTGCCCGGCGAGACCGTCGTCGTGTTCGGCGTCGGCGGGCTCGGCCATCTCGCGGTGCAGTACGCGCGCCTCGTCGGCGCGAAGGTGATCGCGGTCGACGTGACAGAGGAGAAGCTGGCACTCGCCGCCGAGCTCGGAGCCGACCACACCGTCAACGCGCGGACCACCGACCCCGTCGAGGCCATCCGTGAGCTGGGCGGCGCCGACGTGGCCGTCGTGCTCGCCGTCGCTCCGGAGGTCTTCCGGCAGTCGTTCGACGCCCTCAACCGCGGCGGGCGGCTCGTCCTGGTGTCGCTCCCGGCGGACGGCACGATCACGCTGCCGATCTTCGAGACCGTGCTCAAAGGCATCAGCGTGATCGGCTCCATCGTCGGGACCCGGCAGGACCTCGCCGAGGTGTTCGCCCTGCACGCGGCCGGGCGCACGCGAGTGATCACCGAGACGCGCGATCTCGGCGATGTGAACGCCGCCGTCGACGAGGTGCTCGAGGGGTCGGTTCCGGCGAGGCTCGTCTTCACCTACGCGGCGGTCCCCGCGCGGTAGGCCCGGGTCAGGTGTAGTCCAGTCGGCGAACGGCGCAGGGGCGGGCGAGCAGTAGTGCGCACCGAAGGACACGAACACGAACCCGTAGCGCGATTGTCGTTATGACGTGCCCGATTGTCCCGTTGCGCAGATCTACTCGCGGTGCTCGTTCCCATCGGTGCGTGTGGACGCCCAGAAGTACCCCGCCGTGAGAGTCGCGGCCGACACCAGTCCGGCCACCGCCCAGCCAATCGGAAGGCCGGCTTCTGCGACCGCCAGGAAGGCGATCACGGCGGAAGCGGGCGTCCAGCCTGCCGGGAACGCGGCGTGACCAGCTCAGCTCTCGAGTGGTTCGGGGTGTGGGAGACCTAGGAAGGGGGCGAGCCGACGGTCGAACTCAGCTCTGGCGGACTCGGGAAGCAGGGCGTTGGCGCCGTAGAGCAGTGAGATCCTGTTTGGCTGCCAACCGTATTGTTCGGATTCCTCGGCCTGCTCGGTGAAGCGGCCGTCGCGGTCCAGGGACAGATCAGTGATGGTGAACCACAGCCACTGACCGGCTTCTCCCTGCAGTGACCCGGATACCGTCACGGATTCCTCGGGACTCGTCGCTCCATACGCCTGTACCAGGTCGGCCTCGCTCATGTAGTCGGCGTCGTGATCGAGGGTCAGATCACCGTAGCCGTACTCGGCAGCCACCTCGGCCACCAGTTCCATCACCCGCTCCTTCTCCGCCCATGTCGTTGGAACCGACGTGGACTGTCGGCCGTCGATGTTGAGTGTGGAGAGCATCGACATACCGCCGTAGGAGTTCTCCGTGGGGAAGGCGACATCGTCGCCGTTGCCTGTCGGCGGTGGCGCCCACTCCAGACCGAACTCGACGGTGAGCGCTTCCTCGATTTCTCGCAACAGTGCACGCCCATCGGCCTCGCCACGCTCGAGTGATGGGCCAGAGAGGACCTCCGATGGCTGCAAACCAGCGACACCGGGGTAATCGCGCCAGTACACCTCCTGCTTGCCTTGCGGCGTGTCGATCACCGTGACGACGCCGCGTACTTCCTCCGTCATCATCACGGCAATCGCAACGGCAGGGATCCCCACAACAACCGCACCGACAGCGATCGCCGCGATCGCGATCGTACGACCCGGCGACACCGCTCGGGGGTTCTTCAAACTCACCGGGGAAGCGTATCCGCTCAAGCTCTTAGAGCGCCGCGCGGATGAACCGTCTTGCAATCCGGGCGAGACGTCAATAGGCGGTCGGTCTCCGTGCATGCTTTGCGGAAAATCTCACCGCCACCAGGCGGCATGCGCCGCAGAGCAAGGCTGACGTAGCTACCGTTCACTGAGGCAGCCCCACGCAGCCTGTCGGCCTCAGGTGCATAACGCCTCCGAGGCGCCGTCGACGTCGGTTGACGCTTGGCCATCGTCCGTCAGCTGCTCGCTGCCGGCAAGGTCCGTCGCCAGATGGTCGGTGCCGCCGTTGGCGACTCGATGGGCTCGTTCTTCGCACGCTTCGGTCATCGCTCGTCGGTAGAGCTCGGCGCTCGCGCCCACCCGGGGGTTGACAGCTCGCCGGGCTCCCAACGGGCTGCCCGACACTAGATCGAGGTGAGGCGATTCGCCCGCCAGCGCGCGTGCTCTCGCAGATAGAGCACAGCGAAGATGCCCCACACACCGAGGTCGTCGGTCAAGCCCAGGGGTCCGAGAAGCAACTCCGGAATGAGATCGATCGGCGCGATGGTGTACACCCCAGCTGCGATGGCCGCAGCCCATGTCGACGTTGCGAGGCGGTGCTCGCCACGTCGGACCGATCTGAGGAAGGTGCTCATGCGATCAGTGTGCGGCTGGGCGGCCGTGCCCTGCGGATCGTCCGGTCATTGCTCAGCAAACTCCGGGCTGTCTATCGGGTGCAACAGCGTGTTGCACAATTCGCAGCCACGCGCGCTACGCGACCAGGGTCAGTCGAGCAGTACGTCGACGATTGCGCCTTCGAAGCGATCGTCCGAGTACAGGCGCAGCCGGTGCTTCCCACACGAGAGCGGGCACTCAATCGCTTCATTGCCCAGTGCATCCGATACGCGGACCAGGCCACTTCCGATGGAGAGCACGCCATCGAAGATCTCGGAACTGCGCGCTTCGGACTCACTCGTGATAATCCGAACGGAGACATCACCGTCATCCCGGTGGAGGACCCTCAGGACAACGGCCGACTCGGCACTTGCGACTGGATGGTTGTCCGATCGCCACGGGGGAATCGGCTCCGTTGACTCAGCATCAGAGATGAGGATCAGGCCCCACGGAAAGCCGGTGACCAACTCGCGAATCGCACTCACATCGACAAGCTAGCGGATCGCCCACCATGCGCGGCTCCGGCCTATCGCGGCCGCTTCAAAGTCTTCGGCCCTCGGCCCGCAGCGGGGTACTCCTGCGCGCGTTTCAGGCGGGGCTAGGGCCAAGCAAGGGTTGAGAGTCGATTGGATTCCGGTAGCCCGAGTCCCACGGGAATGCTCCCGCCGAGTCTGGCCAGATCAACTGCAACGCCGAGAATGTGCCAACGACGTTTGCGGTCGCGGTCATGCCGCGGACGTCGGCAGCTGCAATGAACACCACGTGACTCGACTCAGTGAGTTCGTCCGTGCGGTCGCCCGGTTCGAACGAGCCGTTCTCGTTCTGCACATCGATGGCGTTTCTGAGGAATGCATCTGCCACCGTTGTCGGCAACCCCGTGACGATGAGTTCCGGCCATCCACGATAGGAGAGACCAACTGTGTACGAGAATGCTCCCGCCGCCGCGCTCGGCAGCACGTGGCGGATCGCCCAACCGTACTTCTCGACGAGCTCTCGGATGTCTGTGAGCGCCTGGTCCCGCGAGTCCACCATGGAACGAGCGTAATGGTGGGTTCTGTCCCGGCGTCGGGTCCGCAGAACGGTGCTCGAGCGCGCCTACTCGCCGGTTTCGAAGCTGTTCACGGCTGCGTCAATCGCGGCCGCGTACTGCTCAGCGTTGAAGCGGAACGGACCGAAGCCCGTGTAGTCGCGGTCCGGGCGGTGAGGCTGCCGAAAGCTGGACCAAGTCACGACGTCGGGCGTGGCGTCTACCGATGCCTCGAGTGGCCAGCAGCCGACTTCACCGCACCCGCAACCCAGGAGCCAAGCCTTGCCGGGGTCTGGCCATTGCTTGGTTTGCTTGCCTAGGTAGTAGAGCCGGAGACCACCGAAGTTGAAGCTCTGCGGCTCTATGCCGCCGTAACCGCCGACAACGTCAAACTCGGCGTCGGCCTCATGAGCCTCGACGAGGCTGATGAGGGAAACGCCATCGACATAGGGCACGAGAGAACGCCCGTGCGAGTGGGTTGCACTTGCCGTCGACGATGCCCCCACGTCGACGCGCATTTGTAGTTCGTTGAGCACGCGACGATGGTCGCACAATCGCAGGTCGTTCGCTCCGGCTCGGGACTTCTCGACGCGGGAGGGGTGCAATCGTCGGTCCCGAAGAAAGCGAATCTCCCGCGCCGATGAGGCCGACCTGGCGATAGCGTCATCTACGCGATGAGGAGGTCGGATGCAGGCTGAATGGGATGAGTCGTTCTTCGAGGCCGACATGCGCGAGGACGCCTCGGTCTACTGGGTCTGCTTCTGGACCGGACACGACGAGGTGCACGCCGCTCGACACGACCCGCAGCGAATCACGGGTGCCGACTCCGTCGAGGAGGTGCTGACTTGGATCACTCAAGTGCGCGGCGATCGGCGATACGAACTCTTCGTCGAAACAGTCGACCACGCCGAGTCTCCTGATCACGGTTGGACTGCGTGCCGAAACCTTATCCGCCTGGCCGGCGACTTTCGACCCGCAGCCTCATCGGTCACAATCGCGCTGTCCCGGGAGGACTGACTTCGCGGCCCGACAGCCGGTCCGCATGCGCGCGAAGACCGACGGGTCGCGGCGCGGTGTTCGGGACCGCGGTCAGGACAACGGCGCCCGACGGCGGGCGGGGTCCGGGTATTGGGGTCGAAAGATGTGCGCTTCGCAGGACGCGGGCCTGCCGGGGCCGACCGCCGCTGTTGTGGCTCGCGGGGACGTACAAGCCGCCCGCGAAGATGCGCGATGACCCTAGCCCCTCTGCGCCACAGTCACGTCCGGTCGCTGCTCATTACAGCTCGACGGGTCGCGCCAGACTTACGTCGAAACTGCAATGCACGCAGGCGCAAATGGTGATTGCTAGTGGTGAGCAACTGGATATCGCGTGCGCATCTTCAATGCCGACGAGGTGCGGGGAGCTCTCGATGCCGCCCACGAGTTCCGGGGCTTCGTAGAAGTGTGCGTCTTCGCGGGGCTGGGACTCGGCGAAGCCGCGGGCCTGCAACGCCAGCGACGCAACAACGCCGCTGGCGAGTGGCGCCGTGTCCGCGAGGATGCCGTCTGCCCGACGAGGTAACCCTGCACACGCTGCGCCACACGTTCGCGTCGAACCTGATCGCCCAGGGCGCGACGTCGTCACGGCGCAGCGGGCCCTCGGCCATCCCGCACCCTCGAAAACCCCCAGGTCAGGGGATCGCGTCAGCGGTAGTTGACGAACTGGAGGTCGACGTCGAGGTCGGCGGCCTTCAGCAGGCGCTGCACCTCCTGCAGGTCGTCGCGGGACTTCGACTGCACGCGCAGCTCGTCGCCCTGGATCTGCGACTTCACCGACTTGGGGCCTTCGTCGCGGATGATCTTGGAGATCTTCTTGGCGTTCTCGGACGAGATGCCGTCCTTGATCGTCGAGATGATGCGGAACTCCTTGCCGCTGGCGAACGGCTCGCCCGACTCGAGGCTCTTCAGGGAGATGCCGCGCTTGATGAGCTTCGACTGGAAGACGTCGAGTACCGCCTTCGCGCGCTCCTCGGTGCTCGCCTTGATGAGCACGGACTCGCCGCTCCACTCGACCGAGGCGCCGGTGCCCTTGAAGTCGTAGCGCTGTTCGATCTCCTTGCGCGCCTGGTTGAGGGCGTTCTCGGCTTCCTGGTGGTCCACCTTGCTGACGATGTCGAACGAAGAATCGGCCATGCCGCGATTCTATCCGGGCTCGTGAGCGCTCGCGAAGGCGCAGCGGCTTGGAAGCGCTTGCAGATCAGGCCATTTCGCGGGCGCCCCGCGAAATAGCGGAAGTCACGAACTCGTATCGATAGCCCCAATCACCGCTTGCATTTCCGAGCCATCGTGGTAACAATGTAAGCGCTTGCAGTTTCTGCGAGCGGAAGAACGGCCTTCACGGTGCTCGGCGCCGGCTCGGGCCGGTTCGGATCCCAACAGCACTTCAGAGAGGCACACACCGATGAAGGTGAACAAGAAGAGCGCACTCGCCATCAGCGCGCTCATCGCCGGCGGCGCTCTCGTTCTCTCCGGCTGCGCGAGCGGCGGAGACAACGGCGGCGACAACGGCGGAGACAACGCGGACACGACCCCCATCACGGTCTGGGTCGACATCGAGCGCGAGCCCGCGCTCGAGGCCATCTCGGAGCAGTTCACCGAGGAGACCGGCATCGAGGTCAAGCTCGTGACCAAGGACTTCGCGACCGTCGACCAGGACTTCATCAGCCAGGTTCCGACCGGCAAGGGTCCCGACGTCATCGTCAGCCCCCACGACAAGCTCGGCGCCTACTACGCCGCCGGCGTCGTCGCGCCGCTCGAGCTCGGCGATGTCGCTGAGGGCTTCAGCGAGGCATCCCTCGCCGCCGTCACGTACGACGGTAAGGTCTACGGCGTCCCGTACTCGATCGAGAACGTCGCCCTCGTGCGCAACGTCGATCTGGTCGCCGAGCCCGCTGAGACCTACGACGAGGTCATCGCCAACGGCACGGCCGCCGGCACCGAGTACCCGTTCCTCGTGGGCCTGTCGCCTGAGCAGGGCGACCCGTATCACCTGTACCCGTTCCAGACGTCGTTCGGCTCGCAGGTCTTCGCGCAGAACGCCGACGGCAGCTACGACTCGTCGCAGCTCGTGCTCGGTGACGAGGCCGGCCAGGAGTTCGCGACCTGGCTCGGCACGCAGGGTGCCGGCGGCGCGGGCGTGTTCAACGCCAACATCGACGGTGAGAAGGCGCGCGAGTTCTTCATCGCCGGCGACTCGCCCTACTACCTCACGGGTCCGTGGAACATCCCCGCGATCGCGGAGGGCGGCATCAACTACGCCATCGACCCGCTCCCCAGCGCCGGTGGCGAAGAGGCCAAGCCCTTCATCGGTGTCAACGCGTTCTTCCTCTCGAGCAAGTCCACCAACGCGCTCGCGGCGACGAACTACATCGTCAATTACCTCAGCACCGAAGAGGCTCAGCTGAGCCTGTTCGAGGTCGGCGGACGCCCGCCGGCACTGATGTCGGCGTACGAGGCCGCTTCGGCTGACGACCCCGACGTCGCGGCGTTCGGTGCCATCGGCCAGACCGGTGCTCCGATGCCCGCCATCCCCGAGATGGGTTCGGTGTGGTCCGACTGGGGCAACGCCGAGCTGCAGATCATCAAGGGCGAGGGCGGCGAGCCCGCCGAGATCTGGACCAAGGCGGCCCAGAACGTCCAGGCGAGCATCGACGGCTGATCGTCCTATCGATGGGCGGGGCTCTTCCGGGAGCCCCGCCCATCCTTCTACCCTGACCCTGACACTGCGAAGAGGGAGCGTCCATGGCTGACGTGAAGACTCAGGCCCCGCCCGCGAAGCCGAAGCCGCCGCGCGGCGGAGCTCCCGAGTTCGGGCCCCAGCGGAAGCTCACCAGCGGCGGCATCCTCGCCCTCGTGGTCAAGGTGGTGCTGCTCGGCATCATCGACGCCCTCGCCGTGTTCGGGCTGTACGTCCTGGTCGGCAAGGGCGACTGGGTCGCCGCGGGGCTGCTCCTCGCGGTCGTCGGCCTCGTCAACTACATCTATCTGAAGCCGGGCGTGCTGCCGGCGAAGTACCTGACCCCCGGTCTGTTCTTCCTCGCGATCTTCCAGGTCTTCGTGATCTTCTACACCGGGTACATCTCGTTCACGAATTACGGCGACGCGCACAACAGCACCAAGGAAGACGCGATCGCACAGATCGTCAGCACGTCGCAGGAGCGCGTTCCCGACTCGCCGACCTATGCGGTCGAGATCTACCGGCAGGCCGACCAGTACGGCATGCTCGTCGCCGAGCCCGGCGGCTCCACCTCCTTCGGCACGAACGAGCAGCCTCTCGAAGAGGCCACGAGCGCCCCCGACGGCTGGGAGAAGCTCAACCTCAACCAGGTGCTCCGCTTCCAGGACGAGGTCCTCGCCCTCAACGTGCCCATCTCGGACGACATCAACGACGGCGCCCTGCGCACGCCGGACGGATCCACCGCGTTCGTGTTCACGTCGACCCTCGAGTACGACGAAGCGGCCGACACCTTCACCGACACCGAGAGCGGGGTGGTGTACGCCGACGACGGCGAGGGCAACTTCCGCGCCGAGGACGGCCAGGCGCTCACGCCCGGCTGGCGCGTGGTCGTCGGCTGGGAGAACTACGCCTACGCGTTCACCAACGAGCAGATCCGTGACCCGCTCATCCGAGTGACGATCTGGACGTTCGCCTTCGCGGCCCTGTCCACGCTCCTCTGCTTCGCGCTCGGGCTCTTCCTCGCGATCGTGTTCAACCATCCGACCCTGCGCGGCAAGAAGATCTACCGCATCCTGGTGATCCTGCCGTATGCGTTCCCGACGTATCTGACGGGCCTGGTGTGGGCGGGCATGCTGAACGAGGAGTTCGGCTTCATCAACGAGGTGCTCTTCGGCGGAGCCGACATACCCTGGCTCAGCGATCCGTGGCTCGCGCGATTGAGCGTGCTGCTGGTGAACATGTGGCTCGGCTACGCCTACATGTTCCTGGTGTGCACGGGCGCGCTGCAGTCTCTCCCCGATGACGTCATCGAGGCGGCCAAGATGGACGGCGCCGGGGCCTGGCGCATCTTCCGGTCGATCAAACTCCCGCTGCTGTTCGTCGCGGTCGCCCCGCTGCTGATCGCCACGTTCGCGTTCAACTTCAACAACTTCGCGGTGATCTTCATGCTCACCGGCGGAAATCCGAGGTTCCCCGATACGACGCTGCCGATCGGCGCCACCGACATCATGATCACGATGGTCTACAAGATCGCATTCGGCAGCGGCGGCGGCCGTGACTACGGTCTCGCGAGCGCGCTGTCGATCCTGATCTTCATCATCGTCGCGATCATCGCGGCCATCTCCTTCCGTTCGACGAAGTCACTGGAGGATCTGCACTGATGTCCGACTCCATCGATCGTCAGATCAAAGAGGACCAGCTCCTCGAAAATCGCATGGGCCGTGCCGACGGCGTCACCACCATGGCCGGAATGGCGGACTTCGCATCCAAGCCGCCGACGCCCGTGCGCGGTGACCGGCGTCAGCCGTTCGGGAGGTGGTTCGTCGACAAGGGGTGGCGCCATCTCGTGGCGATCGCCGCGATCATCTTCGCGCTGCTGCCCCTCGCGTACGTGCTGTCGGCGTCTCTGAACCCGATCGGCACGCTCACCGGCTCGAACGAGCTCTTCCGGGCCTTCACGCTCGACAACTACATCGAGATCCTCACCCGCGACGACGGCATCTACCTCGCCTGGTACTGGAACGCGCTCGTCATCTCCGTCGTCTCGAGCGCCTTCACGGTGCTGCTGTGCGCGATGGGCGCCTATGCCTTCTCGCGCATGCGCTTCCGCGGTCGCCGCACCGGCCTCCTGGCGCTGCTGATCCTGCAGATGTTCCCGCAGCTGCTCATGATCGTCGCGATCTTCCTCACCATGATCTGGATCACCGACGTCTTCCCCGCGATCGGACTCGGCACCCACGCCGGACTGATCATGGTCTACCTCGGCGGCGCGCTGGGCGTGAACACGTTCCTCATGTACGGGTTCTTCAACACGATCCCCACCGCCATCGACGAGGCCGCGAAGATCGACGGCGCGGGCCACGCGCGCGTGTTCTTCACGATCATGCTGCCCCTCGTCACGCCGGTGCTCGCCGTCATCGGGCTGCTGAGCTTCATCGGATTCATCGGGGAGTTCGCGATCGCGAGCGTCCTGCTGACCGACCCGCGCGACCAGACGCTCGCGATCGGCCTGTTCCAGCTCGTCTCGGGCTTCCAGTCGCAGAACTGGGGCATCTTCGCCGCCGGTGCGGTACTCGCGGCCCTCCCGGTGATGATCCTGTTCCTCCTCCTCCAGCGTTACATCGCCGGCGGTCTGATCGCGGGAAGCGTGAAGTAGACGGATGCCGCGACCCGCGGCATCCTGATTCCCATACAACTCGAGGGCTCTGCCATGGCCGCGGCCGTGCAACCACGTCGCGCATTCGGCGGCGCGCGCTGCCGACCGTTCTGAAAGGCCCGTCATGACCCTCGTTCCCCACCACGACGGCTCCGCGCTGCACGTCTCCGCGCTCGCCCCCGAGCTCGGCGACGTGGTGCGCGTGCGCCTTCGCGTACCCGCCGGCTACGGCCCGCTCGCGGCCGTGCGCACCCGCTCCAATCCCGATCATGAGCCGGAGTGGACGGATGCCGCGCTCCTCGGAACCGCCGGCGGCTGGGACTGGTGGGAGGCGCCGGTCACCGTGCGCAATCCGCGCCACGGGTACCGGTGGATGCTGCAGCACGAGGACGGCCGCGTCGAGTGGCTGAACCAGACCGGCCTGCATCGCATCGAGACGCTCGACGCCGAGGATTTCGCGCTCGTCGCGCACCCCGCCCCGCCGGCCTGGCTGAACGAGGCCGTGATGTACCAGGTGTTCCCCGACCGGTTCGCCCGCTCCGCGCAGGCCGACTCCCACTCGACGCCGGACTGGGCGATCCCGGCGGAGTGGTCCGACCTCGTCGACCCCGTCGCGCCGGCCCGCTCACAGCAGTTCTACGGCGGCGACCTCGACGGCGTCGTCGAGAAGCTCGACCACCTCGCCTCGCTCGGCGTGAACCTGCTCTACCTGACGCCGGTCTTTCCCGCCGAGTCGAACCACCGCTACGACGCCGCCAGCTTCGAGCGCGTCGACCCGCTGCTCGGCGGCGACGAGGCGTACATCCGTCTCGTCGAGGCGGCGCATGCGCGCGGCATCCGCGTCATCGGCGACCTCACGAGCAACCACTCCGGCGACAGCCACGAGTGGTTCCGCAGCGCGCTCGGCCACCCCGGAGCGCCCGAGGAGGAGTTCTACTACTTCACCGACGAGGGGAACACCGAGTACGTGTCGTGGCTCGGCTACCCGAGTCTGCCGAAGTTCGACTGGTCGTCGGAGGAGCTGCGCCGCCGGTTCATCTCGGGCGAGGATTCGGTCGTGGCGAGGTGGCTGAAGCCGCCGTACAGCGCCGACGGCTGGCGCATCGACGTCGCCAACATGACCGGGCGCCTCGGATCGGTCGATCTCAACGCGGAAGTGCGGCAGCTGCTGCGCGAGACGATGCTGCGGATCAACCCCGACACGATCCTGCTGGGGGAGTCGACGAACGACGCCGCGAGCGACCTGCAGGGCGATGGCTGGCATGGCGCGATGACGTATCCGTCCTTCACTCGGCCCTTGTGGGGCTGGCTGAGCGAGCCGACGGGCGTGCCGTACCGCGATGCCGACGGCGCCGAGCTGACGGAGTCGTGGTTCTTCGGGCAGCCCATCGGGGGCATCCCTCGCTACACCGCGCGCGAGTTCGCCGATGCCGTGACGCGCTTCACCGCCGGCATCCCGTGGCGCGTGCGCCTGGGGAACATGCAGCC
>NZ_JAYRDE010000014.1:0-11836 GCF_041909575.1 Microbacterium sp.
CGACCCGCGGAGCCACCAGGAGAACGAGTGACCGAGTCCACGCCCATGTCCGCACGCCCGCGCGCCGCGCGCGTGCAGGGCACCGTGCGCATCGTCGGCGCCGGGCTGCTCGGGGCCAGCATCGGCCATGCGCTCACCGCGCTGGGCGTCGACGTCGCACTGGACGACACCTCTCCCGCCCAGCTGCGCCTCGCGGTGGACTACGGCGCCGGCCGCCCGGCCGCCGCCGATGACGACCCGACCCTGATCGTCGTGGCGGTGCCGCCAGACGTCACCGCCGACGTCATCGAGCGCGAGCTCGCTCGATTCCCGCGCGCGGTCGTGACCGACGTCGCCAGCGTCAAGCTCGAGCCGCTGCGCACGCTGCGTGCGCGCGGCGTCGACCTCACCCACTACATCGGCTCGCATCCGCTGGCCGGCCGGGAGCGCGGGGGAGCCATCTCGGCGCGCGCCGACATCTTCATCGGCCGTCCCTGGGTCGTGTGCCGCGACGGCGAGACCACGCCCGGCGACCTGGCCGTCGTCGAGGCGCTGGCGCTCGACCTCGGCGCCATGCCGATCGAGATGGCGCCGGAGGAGCACGACGCCGCCGTCGCGCTCGTGTCGCACGTGCCGCAGCTGGTCGCGAGCCTTCTCGCCGGTCGCTTCGTCGACGCGCCCGAGGGCTCGCTGGGCCTCGCGGGCCAGGGCGTGCGAGACACCACGAGGATCGCGGCATCCGCCCCCGAGCTGTGGGTGCAGATCCTGGGCGCCAACGCCGCTCCCGTGGTCGACCTGCTCGACGCGCTCGCGGCGGACCTCTCATCCGTCGCCGACGCGCTGCGCAGCCCCGACGCGCCCGGCGCCCGCCGTGCGGTGGCCGACACCATCCGCCGCGGCAACGAGGGCGTCGAGCGCCTCCCCGGCAAGCACGGCCAGAACCGCCGCTTCGAACAGGTCGTGGTGATGGTCGACGACACCGCCGGCCAGCTGGGGCGCCTCTTCGGCGAGCTCGGCGAGCTCGACGTCAACGTCGAGGACCTGCGCCTGGAGCACTCGCCCGGCGCCCAGTTCGGCCTGGCCGAGATCAGCGTCGTGCCCAGTGCGGTCAGACGCGCCGTGGAGGGCCTCGAGGCCCGCGGCTGGAAGATTGCGAGCACCACCAATGACTGACTACTCGACCGGCTCGTTCACCGAGCCGTTCATCGTCGCGATCGACGGTCCCGCCGGCAGCGGCAAGTCGAGCGTCTCGAAGCAGGTCGCCCGGCGACTGGGCTACGGCTTCCTCGACACCGGCGCCGCCTACCGGGCGCTCGCGTGGCACGCGCTCGCGCACGGTGTCGACACGTCGGACGCGACGGCCGTGCTCGAGGTGATGGGCGACTTCGACTACGCGATCTCGCTCGACCCCGATGCGTTCTGGGTGCGCGTCGGCGCCGCGGATGTGACCGAGGCGATCCGCGAGCCCCGCGTCTCCGATGCGGTCAGCGGCGTCGCCCGCGTGCCCGCCGTGCGGCAGTCGGTCAACTCCCTCTTCCGATCGCTGGTGGCGGCATCCGCCCGTCCCGGCGTCGTGATCGAGGGCCGTGACATCACGACCGTCGTCGCCCCCGACGCGCCCGTGCGCATTCTCCTCACGGCCGCCCCAGAGGTGCGCGCGGCGCGTCGCAGCGCCGAGCTGACGGGACAGGATGCCGCGGCGGTCGCCGCCGCGCTGCACAGGCGCGACGCCTCCGACTCCGCTGTCGTCGACTTCCTCTCCGCCGCACCCGGCGTCGAGGTCGTCGACTCGACCCACCTCGATTTCGATCAGACCGTGGACGCCGTGATCGGCGTGATCCGCACGAACGTGCCTGCACAGACGGGAGCGCACAATGGCCGCTGAGAGCCAAGGGCCGACGGAGAGCGGCGGGGCCGCTGACAGCCACGACGTGGAAGAGTACGAAGCCGGCGAGGACCACCTCGCCGAGAATCTCGCCGATCTCGACGAGGAGCTCGCCGAGCAGCGTGCCGCCGCCCTGCGCGCCGGTCTCGCGGACTACGAGCTCGACGACGAGGACGCCGCCCTCCTCGAGGGCGTCATCAGAGGCGAGGACGGAATCGAGTTCCTGCCGGCGCTCCCTGTCGTGGCGATCGTCGGACGCCCGAACGTCGGCAAGTCGGCGCTCGTCAACCGCATCCTCGGCCGCCGCGAGGCTGTCGTCGAGGACACTCCTGGAGTGACCCGCGACCGCGTCACCTACAAGGCCGAGTGGATGGAGCGTCGGTTCACGCTCGTCGACACCGGCGGCTGGGAGCCGGATGCGCGGGGCATCGACCGCTCCGTGGCCGCGCAGGCCGAAGTGGCGATCGATCTCTCCGACGTCGTGCTGTTCGTCGTCGACGCCATGGTCGGCGCGACCTCCACCGACGAGCACGTCGTGCGGCTGCTCCGCAAGAGCGGCAAGCCGATCTTCCTCGTCGCGAACAAGATCGACGATGCGCGCCAGGAGCCCGAGGCAGCCGCGCTGTGGAACCTGGGCCTCGGCGAGCCCCACCCCGTCTCGGCCATCCACGGCCGCGGTGTCGCCGACCTCCTGGACGAGGTCGTGAAGGTGATGCCCGATGTGTCGGCGGTCGCCAAGGCCGAGATCGGCGGCCCGCGCCGCGTGGCGATCCTCGGGCGGCCCAACGTCGGCAAGTCGTCGCTGCTCAACAAGGCCGCCGGCGAGGAGCGCGTCGTCGTCAACGAGCTCGCGGGCACCACGCGCGACCCGGTCGACGAGATCGTCGAGCTGGGCGGCAAGCTCTGGCGCTTCGTCGACACGGCGGGGATCCGTCGCCGCGTGCACCTGCAGCAGGGCGCCGACTTCTACGCCTCGCTGCGCACCTCGGCCGCGCTGGAGAAGGCGGAGGTGGCGGTCGTCGTCATCGACGTCACGCAGCCGGTCAGCGTGCAGGACCTCAACATCATCGACCTCGTGCTCGAATCGGGCCGCGCCCTCGTCATCGCCTACAACAAGTGGGATCGCCTGAACGACGACGACATGGACGGTCAGGACCGCCGCCGGTACCTCGAGCGCGAGATCGAGCAGGACCTCGCGCACGTCACGTGGGCGCCTCGCGTGAACATCTCCGCGCGCACCGGGCGTCACCTCGACAAGCTCGTGCCGGCGCTCGAGACCGCGCTCGCCTCGTGGGATCAGCGCATCCCGACGGGCAAGTTCAACGCGTTCCTCACCGAACTCGTCAACGAGCATCCGCACCCGCTGCGGGGCGGCAAGCAGCCGCGCATCCTGTTCGGGACGCAGGCGTCGACGCGACCGCCGACCTTCGTGCTGTTCACGACCGGATTCCTCGACCCGGGCTATCGCCGGTTCATCCAGCGCCGCCTGCGCGAGATCTACGGCTTCGAGGGAACGCCGATCGTCACCAACATGCGCGTGCGCGAGCGTCGCCAGCGCTGAGCGAGGGTCACGGGCCGACACGCTCCGCCCGCCGGCGGCGCGTGTGACAGGCTGGCAGGGTGAGCATCGAACCTCCTGCCCCCGGTGAGCCGCGACGCCCATCGGGCCCCCGTGACCCCGGTGACGCGTGGGTGGTGGCGCCGACGGGGGAGCGGTACTGGGGCAGGTTCGGCGCAGCCGGACTGCTGGCGATCGACCCCGACCGAGGGGTGCTCCTGCAGCACCGCGTCTCGTGGAGCCACTTCGGCGACACGTGGGCCCTGCCCGGAGGCGCGCGCCACGAGGGCGAGTCCGCGTGCGACGCGGCGCTGCGTGAGGCGGTGGAGGAGGCAGGGGTGCCGGATGCCTCGATCCGCCCGCGCGTGCTCTCCGTGTTCGATCTGGGCTATTGGAGCTACGCCACCCTCGTCGGCGACGTGACGGACCCGTTCGAGCCGATCATCAGCGACCCCGAGAGCAGGGAGCTCAAGTGGGTGCCGGTCGGCGCCGTGGCGCAGCATCCGCTTCATCCGGGGTTCGCGGGGTCGTGGGCGCGCCTGCGCGCACTGCTGGACGTGCGACCGGCCGTCGTCGTCGATGCGGCGAACGTGGTGGGCAGCGTCCCCGACGGCTGGTGGCACGACCGGCCGGGCGCCGCGAACCGCCTGCTGGCCCGGGTCGCAGCGCTGGCGTCCTCCGGTGTGCCCGCGGCGGCGCTCGAGCTCGACGAGCACACCTGGTTCCCGGAGTGGTCGGTGGTGCTCGAGGGCGAGGCCCGCGCGGCGGAGGACGCCGACGGAACCGACGTCGTGCGAGCCGAGGCATCCGGCGACGACGCGATCGTGGCCGAGGCCGAGCGCCTGGTCGCCGCCGGGCGGCAGGTCACCGTGGTCACGAGCGACCGCGGACTTCGCGAGCGCGTGACGGCTGCCCGCGCGGCCGTCCGCGGTCCGCGCTGGCTGCTCGACCTCACGGGATGAGGTGACGGATGCTGCGGCGCGGCGTGATGGCCGCACCGCGGCGGGTCAGCGGCCCCGCAGGCGCTCGATGTCGCGGCGCTCGCGCTTGGTCGGGCGTCCTGCGCCGCGGTCGCGCACCGGGACGGATCCGGCCAGTTCGCGCGGGGGCGGGGGCGGCGTGCGGTCCTCGACCGCCTCGGCCGCGAGTGCGGCGCCCACGCGCTTGGTGATCGTCCGCTTCACGACCAGGATGCGGTCGAACCCGGCGATGCGCACGCGCAGTTCGTCGCCCGGGCGCACGGGCTGTGCGGCCTTCGCCCGCTCGCCGTTGACCCGCACATGGCCCGCGCGGCACGCCGCCGTCGCGGCGGAGCGCGTCTTGTAGACGCGGATGGCCCACAGCCACGCGTCCACGCGGGCCGGGGCATCCGTCACGCGAGCGCCTCGGCGGGGACGGCGGCGGGGGTTTCGGCTGCGCGGCGCTCGCGCACGGTGAGGATCACCCCGGCGGCGAAGAGCGCCTGACCCAGGCAGTACGTCGTCATCACCAGGGGGCTCGACCACGCCGGCAGCGCCTCGGGGCGGAACAGCTCGAACGCGAGCACGGAGTCGGCGAACAGGAAGAGCGCGCCGCCCGCGGCGATGAGGGGATGGCAGCGTGCCGCCCCCATCGCTGTCGCGGCGAGGAGGAGGCCGTAGGCGGCCACCGGGATGAGGAGGCCGCCGAGATCCGACCACAGCACCGTCAGGAGCGTCACGAACCACACGACGTACACGCCCGCCCAGAGCGGCACCCGGCGAACCGGGAGCATGCGCCAGAACAGCCAGATGTAGCAGACGTGGGCGAAGGCGAAGAACAGCAGCATCAGCGGCACGGTGTCGGCACCGGGGAAGAGCGGGCCTGCGCCGTCGCCGATCCACGACAGCCCGATCGCCGTGACGAGGACCGTGTGCGCGCTCGTCCACTCGCGGTGCGCCGCCCAGACCACGGCGAGGGCGAGGAACGGCATGAGCATGAGCTTCGTCGGGCCGGTGGCGTCCTGGGCGTCGATGGCCAGCATCCACACGTGGATGACGGCCGCGAAGGCGAACGGAATGAAGGCGATCCAGAGCCGCGGCATGCTCCCCCTTGGATGTGCGCGCAGGAAAGAGTCCATCGTCGCACGCTCAGGGCGATTCAGGGAGTGCTGATTTCACATCGGGTAACCGTCATCCCGCGAGCTCGAGGGTCACGATGGCGAGATCGGGGCGGGGACGGGCCACCTCTCGGAAGCCCGCCGCGACGAATGTCGACACGACGCCGTGGAAGAGGGAGCTCGACGACTTCTTCGCCCCGCGCACGGGATCGAGCGGATACGCCTCGATCACGCGGGCCCCGCCGTCGCGGGCGTAGTCCACCGCGGCGGCGAGCAGGCGATCGTTGAGCCCCTGACCGCGGTGCTCCCTGCGCACCACGAAGCAGCTCACCGCCCAGACAGACTCGTCGTCCCAGGGCTCGAGGGAGTGCGCAGCGAAGTTCCTCGTGCGGGCGAGGCGGCGCTGATGAGGGCGCGGGCCGACGCGCACCCAGCCGGCCGGTTCGCGGTCGACATAGGCGATCAGCCCCGGCGGCGGGCCCGTCTCCACCTCGTCGCGGAAGAGATGCACGCGCTCCTCGGCGGACGTGGCGTTCCACTCGGCGTTGGTGATCGTCCACCACTGGCACTGGCAGCTGCGACCGTCGCCGCCGTTGTCCCACGTGTGCTGCGCGTCGGCGAGCCGGTCGGGCGTGGCAGGTTCGATGGTGATCTGCGACATGCCGAGACGCTACCTGCGGGGGCGGACATGCAGCGAGGGGCCGCTCGCGATCGCGAACGGCCCCTCGCCCGGCGTCAGTCGCCGATTCGGGTCCAGGTGCCGCACCCGTCGGTGACGAACCCCTTGTCGGTCGAGTCGATGTAGACCACGTCGCCGACGTTCGGGATCATGAACTCGGCCGTGATATCGGTGTCGGGCCTGCCGGTGAAGGACGCCAGACCGGCGACGTAGCAGCCGTCGTCGTCGAACGGGCCGACGGCTTCCCACGTCCCCGTCGCGATGTGCTTGCCGACGACCCACGTCCCGTCGCCGACCGTCGTGCGCAGGTCGGGCATGACCGGCTGCCACGAGCCGCAGGACTCCGTGTAGAAGTACTTGTCGCTCGCGGAGATCGTCACGACCTTCTGTCCGCCGAAGTCACCGTCCCACCAGATCTGGTAGCCCAGGAGGCCGGAGCCCTGACCGAGGTACTTGTTCGTGCGGCGCTCGAAGTAGCAGCTGTTGCCGCCGTCCGAGTAGTACGTGCCTGCGGGGATGTCGACGCCGACGGTGAACCAGCCGTCGCGGGTCGTGATCGGAACCTTCACGGTCGCCGTGGCAGCGGACGTGACGACGCGCGTGAAGTATCCCGATCGCTTGTACGTGACGGTGACGGTGATCGTGCTCCCGACGTCCGTGCTCTTCAGCGCATACGTCTTGCCGGTCGCGCCGGAGACGGCCACGCCGTTGCGCTTCCACTGGTAGGTGTACGTCGGGGTGGGGGACCACGTGCCGGGCACCGCCGTGAGGACGAAGCCCATCTTGGCCGTGCCGCTGATCTTGGGTGCGGTGGTCGTCGTGAACGGCTTGCGCACCGTCGCGGTGGGGGCGCTGGTGCGAACCGCCTTGGTGTAGCCGGTGCGCGTCGCGCCGACCGTGACCGTGATCTTCTTCCCGTAGTCGTAGGACGTGAGGCGGTAGGACGAGGCGGTCGCCCCGGAGATGGACACCCCGTCGCGCTTCCACTGGTAGCGCAGCGTCGCCGTGGGCGCCCACGTGCCGGCCGTCGCCTTGAGCGTCGCACCCACGTAGGCGGACCCTGCGATGGTGGGCGTCGGCGCCGAGGTGAAGACCCCGGGCGCGATCGTCGTCGCCGCGCTGCGCTTGCTGACCGGCAGGTGCCCGGGGACGGTGCCGGTGATCACCACGCTGAGCTTGCGCCCGAGGGTGGACGCCGTGGGGGCGTAGACCTGGCTCGTGGAGCGCGACACCGTCTCCACTCCCTTCGAGTCGACGAAGCGCCAGCTGAAGGCGAACGTCGTGCCCTCGGGCCAGGCGCCCGTGACGGCGGTCACCGGGCTCTCGACGCGGACCACGCCCGACATCGTCGCGGCCGGTGCGCCGAGGAAGGTCGCCTTGGCGACGACCACTCCGGTGCTCGTGCGCGTCGTGGGGCTGAATCCGTCGGCGGTGAACGTCGCGACCACGGCGAGCGTCGCCAGCGCGTCGTCGGCGACGGCGGTGTAGCTCTCACCGACCGCTCCGTCGATCGGCGCGCCGGTGCGCTGCCACTGGTAGGCGACGGCCACGCCCTCGGGCAGAGGGGCGGACAGCACGGCAGCCAGGGGCGCGCCGACAACAGCCGTTCCGGTGATCGTGACGTCGGGGACGGAGGGGATGCTGGGAAGCGCGACCGGTCCGGCGGATGCGGCGATCACGCTGGCGGAGGTCAGCTCGGGTGCGCTGCCGGTCACGACCGCCCACACGAAGCGCCCGGCGAGCGCGGAGTCGAGGGCGAGCTCGGCGGTGGTCGCTCCGTCGATCACGACGGCGTCGTCGTTCTGATCGATGCCGTCCACCGGCGCCTGATACGCCTCAGGCGACTGCCACCACACGTACGAGAGCGCGGCGTCGGACGGCGTCCAGGCGCCGTGCTCGACCGAGACGGTGCTTCCGACGGTCAGCGAGCCGGCGAGCGACGCGGTCGCGGGGGCGACGACGGCGGTCGGATCGACCGCCTCATCGACGGCTGCGGCGGGCGTCGCGAGGACGGGTGCGAGCACGAGGGCGACGCTGGCCGCGATCGCCGTGAGGGTGCGCGAGGCGCGCGCGCGTGCCGGCGGACGCAGGGGTGCCTGGCCGCGGGCGGGGGTGTGTGTCATCGATGGATCCTCATCCTGTGGGAGCGCTTGCATCAGCGCAGTCGGCACATTCTATTGAGACGAGGAGTCCCGACACGGTCGAGTTCGATAACGATTCTGCGGTGGGCTTTCCCAGCCGTCGATCGGGGGCGCGGTTCGCGGGCGCTCCGGGGACCGGGTAGGATGGTCGAGTTGTCCGCGCTCCGGCTCGGGCATCGGGATGTGGCGCAGCTTGGTAGCGCACTTGACTGGGGGTCAAGGGGTCGCAGGTTCAAATCCTGTCATCCCGACCACATTCGAAAGGGTCGGCCGAGAGGCCGGCCCTTTCGCGTTCCCGCCCTCGCTCGCTGCACGCGTGCCATGCTGGATGGGGCGTGTCTGCAGGGCCGCCGCGACGGAGGGAATCCCATGCAGCATCGTCCTCTCGGCCGCACCGGACGCGCGGTGTCGGCGATCGGCCTCGGAACGTGGCAGCTCGGCGCGGACTGGGGTGCGGTCAGCGAGGAGGACGCGACGGCGGTGCTCGCGGCATCCGCTGATCACGGCGTCACGCTCTTCGACACCGCCGACGTCTACGGCGACGGGAGAAGCGAGTCGATCATCGGCCGGTTCCTCGCCGGGCGCACGGATCACGGCATCACGGTCGCGACGAAGATGGGCCGTCGGCTCGCGCAGGAACCCGAGAACTACACGCCCGAGAACTTCCGCGCGTGGACCGACCGCTCGCGGGCGAACCTCGGCGTGGAGACGCTCGATCTCGTGCAGCTGCACTGTCCGCCGTCAGCCGTGATCAAGGATGCCGCGACCTACGACGCCCTGGATGGGCTCGTGGCCGACGGCACGATCGCCGCATACGGCGTGTCGGTCGAGACGACGGCGCAGGCGCTCGCCGCGATCGCCCGTCCGAACGTGACGAACGTGCAGATCATCTTCAACCCGTTCCGCCTCAAGCCGCTGGACGAGGTGCTTCCCGCCGCCGACGCCGCGGGCGTCGCGATCTTCGCGCGCGTGCCGCTCGCTTCGGGCCTGCTGTCGGGCAAGTACACCTCCGCGACGACGTTCGCGGCGAACGACCACCGCACCTACAACCGTCACGGCGAGGCGTTCGACCGCGGCGAGACGTTCTCCGGCGTGGAGTTCGACGAGGGAGTGGATGCCGCAGCGGAGCTGTCCGCCGCGCTCCCGGACGGCGTTCCCCTGCCCGCGGCGACGCTCGCGTGGATCGCCGCCCAGCCCGGCGTGACGAGCGTCATTCCCGGTGCGCGCAATGTGCGGCAGGCCGATGCGAACGCCGCGGCGGGCGAGCTGCTCGACGACGGATTCGACGTCGCCGCGTTCGACCGCGTCGTGCGCGACGTCTATGACCGCCGTCTCCGCGAAGCCATCCACCCGCTGTGGTGATCGCGACGTTCGACTGACGGGCAGTCGTCCTCGCGCGGGCGGTTTCGGAACCGTCAGATCTGCGAGAGAAGCCCGGGGATGTCCCCGAGCCAGTCCGGCTCGAGGTCCCAGCCACGCAGCGTCGCGAGGACGAGGAACGCCGCGACGATGACGCAGTTGGCGACCACGGTCGTCCAGAACGCCCGCCGGAAGGAGCGCTTCCGCGTCTTGTGGCGGAACACCTGCTGCGCGACGAGGGCGCCGGGCCAGCCGCCCAGCAGACCGAGGGTGAGCAGGTTCTGCTCCGATACCCGCGGTGCGCCGCGGCGCGCTGCCCGCTTGTCGAACCCGTACGCGGCGAACGCGGCGATGCTGAGCGCGGCGTAGAGCGCGGGCAGCCACCACGGCAGACCGAGCAGGACGAAGGCGAGCGCGAATGCTGCGACGAAGGCGATCAGCACGCCCCAGCTGAGCGCACCCGGCAGCGGAGCGGAGAGATCGCGCGGGCGCTCGACAGAAGAGGACGGGCGTCTGCCCGAGGCGAGGGACATGCGCTCGATCCTAGGTCCCGTCACGCGGACGGGACGACGGATGCCCCGTCCCGGCAGGTCGCGCCGGGACGGGGCATCCGATTCCCGCATTACGGCGTGGGGAAGTCCACGATGTACTGCGGGGCGCCGGTGTTGCTGTTGTCGGCCTGCCCGCCGACGCCGTTCACGACGTGCTGGATCGTGCCCGCGCTGAGGTTCACGGTCATGATGTGGTGCAGCTGCACGCCGGGCGTCTCGGGGACCGAGAAGCCGTTCTCCGTGATGATCGACGGGTTGTTCTGGTTGAAGACGTACACGCCGGCACCGTCGAGGCGGTGGCTCTTCACGTCCGCGCCCACGACGTACCCGGGGTAGCCGAGGGTGCCGTCTGGCTGCGTCCAGTCCGCCTGGGTGGGCGGGTCGTAGGGCAGCTCGTTCTGGTAGAGGATGACCCGGCCGTTCTCGCCGTTCCAGAGGGTGTTGTACTGCTGGAAGTGCTCGACGAACAGGCCCGTCGCGGTCACGTCGTCACCGTTCACGATCACGCCGTTGGTGCCCGTGTTGGTGGCCCACCGCTGGTCGTCGCCGTTCACGCCGCCGGTGAAGCCCTCGATGCCGTGGTCGGCCCGCCACACCCACGTGTGGTCGATGAGCACGTGGTCGGCGTTCACCTCGAGTGCGGTCGTGGTCTTGCCGATGTGCGGACCGCCGACACGGAAGTACACGTCGCTCAGCGTGATCGGGTCCGCCGCGTCGAGCGGCTTGCCGCCCTGGGCCTTTCCGACACGCAGGAGCACGGGCGAGAGCTCGGTGCCCGCGTCGATCGTGACGCCGGCGATGACGATGCCGGCGGCATCCCTCACCTCCAGCGGGATCGCACCGCCCACGGCGGTGAGCGTCGCGTGGCCGATGCCGAGCACGACCGTGCCCGCGCGCTTGACCTCGATCGTCTGGGCGATGTCGTACACGCCCGGCGTGAGGAGCAGGTGCTGACCGCGGGCGAGCGCGTTGTTGATGTCCTTCACCGAGTCGCCCGGCTGAGCGATGAAGAAGTCCGTGATCGGGATGCTGCGCCCCGGCGTGAGACCGTCGGCCCAGCTCACGCCGCGGGAGTCATGCTGGACGGCCGGCACGCGCACGTTGTAGCGGCCGGCGTCGTCGACGTACAGGTACGGCTTCTCGCGGCTGAGGGGCGTCTCGTCGATGGTGGTGTAGGGCGGGGTCGGGAATCCGGCGTCGTCGGGGGCGCCGACGACTCCCGCGAAGACCTGGTTCCACACGCCGTTGGACCAGCCGGCGACCTCGGTGTTGCGTGTGAGCCACTGCTGCTGCGAGCCGCTCACGACGAACGGCAGGCGCGAGTCGGCGATGAAGCCGCCGCTGGCGTACTGCGGCCCGGCCGTGCAGTAGTCCATGAGCGACAGGTTCGCGCCGGAGATGTCGAGACGGCGCATCGAGACGGCCTGCGACACCGCCCAGAAGTTGGCGCTGCCGCGGCATCCGTCGTCTCCGAGGCTGTTGATCTGCAGCGAGAGGTTCGAGATCGTGCGCCAGAAGTTCACGAGCGCGAGGCAGTTGGACGTGCCGCCGTTCTCGAGGCAGCGGTTGTAGACCTCGATCGAGCCGTTGACGTCGACGTCGGTGGG
>NZ_JAYRDE010000014.1:11846-40636 GCF_041909575.1 Microbacterium sp.
GCGCGGTGGACGTCGCGGGGGGGGGGCGGGGCGCCCCCCCCGGCGATCTCGGTGTAGTACCCGACGTCGAACTGGAGCGGGTTCTCCGCCGTGCCGTACTGACCAGGCGTGAAGAGAACGGCCTTTCGCACGCTGCTCATCTCGGCGTCGCGCTGCTGGGCGGCGAGGGCGTCCAGTTCGCTCTCGATCTGGTCGATCGGGATGTCGGGACTGTAGACCGTCACATTCGGGCCGAAGTCGGGGTCGAAGGGGTCGACGGTGCGGGGCGGTGCGGCGTACGCGGGCGCTGCGAGCAGCGCGCCGCCGATGAGCGCCGCTCCGGCGACGACGGCAGCGAGCCGTGTCGTGCGGCGGCGGGGGACAGGGATCGTCATGCGAGAGTCCTTCTTCGTCGAGGGATGTCGCGCGGCAGGTATGCCGCCTACTTACAGGACTGTAACCAAATCGTGGGAGCGGTTTCAAGGGGTGGCGCACAAAGGTGAAGGGCACCGTACCCCTGGCCAGGTACGGCGCCCTTCACGTTCGAGGGACGGCGAGCGTCAGTCCTTGAGCTCCTTGCCGTGGACCGTGAGCGCGTAGATCACGACGATGTCGAGGGCGAGCACGGCGAGCGACCACCAGGGCTGGACACCGAGGAGGGCGAGCTGGCTGATGGCGTTGATCGCGACGAGGATGATGGCGATCACGCGCGCCCACGTGGCGCCGCGGAGCACGAAGATGCCCACGAGCACGAGCGCAAGCCCGATGATCAGGTGCCACCAGCCCCAGCCGGCGACGTCGAAGAGGAGGAGGTAGGCGTCGCCTGCGGCGATGAACTTCTCGGAGGGCGCGAGGATTGCGGTGAGTCCGAGGAGTGCGTCGAAGGCTCCTGCGATGATCAGGACGATTCCGGCGAAGACGGCCCAGCCGGCCCAGCCTGAGCGCTGCTGCGTGTCCGACATGTGTGTTTCCTTCCGTGGTCGGGTCGCGGCGAGGTGCGACCCGTGGCGTGTCCATCGTTCTGCGTGCCGGGTTCGACGGCGTCACCCGTTGGGGGTGAAAGGGTCACAGGTCGATGCGCATGACCACCCGGCGCTTCGTCGGGTGGGTGATCTCGCGGAATCCGGCGGCCGTGAACGGACCGACAGCGCCGACGTTGAGCTCGTCCCAGATGACCTGCGAGCCGCCGGTGAGCAGCGGGTATCCCTCGACCGCCGCGGCGCCGCGGGCGCGGGCGTGCTCGACGGCGGCGGCGACGAGCGGGTAGGTGAGTCCTCGGCCGCGGTGTCCCTTTCGGACGATCATGCAGGCGATGGCCCAGACCGTGTCGTCGGTCTTGTCCTCGTCGCGGCCTGCCCAGGGGACGGGAGAGCCGCGGAGCCGCCCGAACACGCTGCGACGATCGACGGCGCACCAGGCGACGGGTTCGTCGCCGTCGAAGGCCACGATCCCGATCGTGTCGGTCGCCCGGGGATCGCCGCAGTGCGTCTCTTCGCGCAGGATGGCTCCCCGCTCGCTCGGTGGCAGGTGCCACCAGTCGCGGTCGCCGAGTCGTTGGCGCTGGCATTGGCAACGGCCGGCGGTTCCGGTGAGGATCGCCTGGAGGTCGTTCCAGGATGCTTCGTTGGCAGGGACGATCCGGAGGTCTGGCACGTCGGCGGCAGCCATGCGGCGAGGGTAGCGCTGGGCGAGATCACGGCGGCCCTATGCCGCGAACGCGAACCTTCGGCGGCCACCGAGGCGCGGCGTGCGCGACGGGTCGACGTGCGCCGGCGGGATGAACCACACCTCGGCGTCGATGCCGCGACCGTCGACGCGGATCTCCCACCCGTTGTCGTGCACACGGTGATGGCAGGTCTCGCAGAGGAGCACGCCGTTGGACAGATCGGTGGGTCCGGCATCGCGCGCCCACCATCGGAGGTGATGCACCTTGGTCATCCCGGGTGGGAGTCCGCACAGCGCGCACCCGCCGTCGCGCTCGGCGAGTGCGAGCCGCTGCGCGCTGGTGAAGAGTCGTCTGCGGCGGCCCCAGTCGAGGATCTCGCTGTCCGCCCCGAGGACGCAGGGGATCACCGCACCCGATGCCGCCATCCGGCGGGCGGTCGCCACCGACACAGGCTGGTCGATGCCGTCGATCGTGGCGCTGCCGCGGCCGGACTCGAGGTCGGCCAGAGTCATGCGCACGATCACCGTGGCGCCGATGATCGGCGTCTCGCTCGAGCAGCCGAGCAGGTGCGCGGCCAGCAGCACGAGCGCATCGGCCTGACGCTGCGCGACCGACCGTCGCGGAGCATCCGCGTCGACCGAACTCGGCGCGTCCGCATCCTGCCGCTCGCCGCGCCCCTCGGCGCGTCCTTCGGTTCGGAACTCCGCGGTCACGATCGCCTGGATCGCCGCCGTCACCGGCGCTGCGGATTCAGGATCGAGCTTCGCGTTGAGATGCACCATCCCCTCGCGTTCGAACATGACGAGGCTGCGCCGGCCGCGGAGCTCGTGCTCCTTCGGCTCGAGACCGTCGGGGTCGAGGTGGGCCTCGGCCCGGGCGATGACCTTGCCGAGCTGGTCCAGACCGAGTCCGGGTGCCTGAGCCGCCAGCATCCGCTCCGCCTCATCGACGCGCGACGGCTCGGCGCGGAATGCGACGCGGTCGAGCATGGTGATGATCGCCGATGCCGCGGGCATGCCGATGCGCCCTGACGTGAGGGCTGCGGCGACGTGGGGGTGCCGGGCCGGGGCATCCGCGCCGCTGAAGGTGCGACGCGGAGCCGTGGCGTCGCCTACCGCGACCAGGCGCGAGGCGTCGCCGACCGTGGTTCCGGTGGTCGCGGCGATGAGAACCGCGGCGCTGCGGTAGCCGTTCTTCTTGGCGAGGCTCTCGGCTCCGGCCTCGGGGCGGGACTGGCGCGCGATCTCGGAGGCCACGCGCGCATGAACGGCATCGGTGCCGCGGCGGAGCGCGCCGAGGGCGTCGTTGAGCGCGACGAGCTCGGTGTGACTGAGCGCGTCGACCGGCAGGCGCTCGCCGAGCGCCGAGACCGGCCACGCCTCGGACACGATCGCCAGCGCAGCGCCGACGTTCGCGAGAGGATCGCTCAAAGATTCGATGATCGAGTGCCTTCCTGAGTGGAGCCGTGAATCGACGACTCCGAGAACAAAGGGCGGGCACTCCCCAAATAGAACAAAGATACCATATAACGACGACACCGGCAAGCCCCCACAGGCGAACATCGCTCCGGGAGTAGGGTGGGCCTGTGTCCCTCGCGCCTCGTGTCACGGTCGTCATCCCGTGCCGCGACGATGCGGATTTCCTCGAGGCATGTCTTGCGGCGCTGGCCGTGCAGGAGCATCCGCCCCAGCGCGTCGTCGTCGTCGACAATGCGAGCTCGGATGCCTCGGCCGAGGTGGCGCGTCGCTACGGTGCTGACGTCGTCGAGGAGGCCCGCATCGGCATCTGGCCGGCTGCGGCCCGCGGCTACGACGAGGCCCTCGACGGAGCGGACATCATCGCCCGGCTCGACGCGGATTCGCGCCCGCACCCCGACTGGATCGCACGGATCGTGCGCGCCTTCGTCGCGGACCCGGCGCTCGGCGTGCTCACCGGGGGAGCCGAGTTCTACGGCGGCAGCGCCCTCACGAACTATCTCGGCGAACGGTGGTACGTCGGCGGCGGCCACTACTGGGTCAAGAAGTGGCTCGGCATCCCGCTGGTCTTCGGATCGAACTTCGCCATGCACGTGCGCGTGTGGGAGCGCGTGCGGGGGACGGTGGATCGCGACAACGCCCGCATCCACGACGATCTCGACCTGACCATCCGCCTGCGCCGGGCCGACGGCGTGCGCTACGACCCGCAGCTGCGCATGCCCGTGTCGGCGCGTCCGCTGCAGACCGTGGGCGGACTCTCCCGCCGCGTGTACAAGGTCGCCACGACGTTCGCCGCGAGCTGGCCCGAGGGCGCGGCGTGGCGTCGCCGTGCCGGCGAGCATGCGATGACGGATGCCTCGCCTCCGGCTCGCTGGTCTCCCGGGCCGGACGACTGGGCTCCGGACGACGACCTCACCCCCGAGTTCGGGCGCTGAGACCCGCGTGCCGCCCGTCCCGTGCGGACGTCGGCGGCCTCCGCTACCGTGGCGGGCATGTTCGAGATGACCGAGAGCGCGCTGGTCGCGGCATCCGTCGACACCGTCTGGAGCGATCTGACGGATGCCTCGCGCCTGGCGGAGTGGATCTGGCCGCCGCGGTTCGAGACCGAGGCCGTCGTGGAGCCCGTCCAGCTCGGCCGCTGGGAGGTGCGCTCGTCGGTGGCGGAGCTCGCGGTGCTCGGGCGGGTCCTCGAGATCGACGCGCTGCAGCGCCTGCGGCTCGAGTGGCGGTGGGAGGGCGAGGAGCATGCCACCGACGCCGGGCTCACCCTCGAGCGGGCAGCGGGTGCCTCCACGCGCGTGACCGTGCGGCACACCGGGTTCCTGTCGGCCGAGGAGCGCGAGAGCCACATCGAGGGCTGGTCGAACTGCCTGCAGCGCCTCGTCGATCGCTACGGCGGTCCGCCCGGTGAGCACCTGTGATCATCGAGTTCGAGGCGGAGGTGTTCCGCTGGGACGCCCGCGAGGACTCGGCGTGGTTCTTCACGGCGGTCCCGGCCGAGCTGAGTGAGGACATCCGCGAGATTCCGCGGCCGTATCGTGGCTTCGGCTCGGTGCGCGTGCGCGCCCGGGTCGCGGGGACGGAGTGGGCGACGTCGATCTTCCCGTCGTCCTCGGACGGCACGTACGTCCTTCCGCTGAAGAAGGCGGTGCGCGACGCCGAGGGTCTCGTCGACGGCGGCCCGGTGTACGTGCGCCTCGAGGTGCTGGACGGCTGAGGGCTAGAAGCTGAGCTTGCTCGAGCGCGGCGGGTACATCGCGATGCCGCGCCCGAGCACCTTGCCCGACTTGTGATGGAGGGCGAACTGGGGGAGCATCGCGTGCCACAGCCGGGCCAGCTCCGCGGGCGGTTCGCCCTCGTCGATGACCTTGGTGACCAGGAACGACGCGATGTCGGCGAGCTGCAGGATCTCGCGGTCCCACATGCTCAGGTCGGTGTCGACCCACAGCGGCTTGTCGAGCACGAGGTTGTAGTTGGGCACACGTGTGAGGTCCTTCTCGAGCTCGGTGCGGATCTCGTGGATCCCACCGCTCTTGAAGAGCGCCTCGTGCTGCGTCTGCTGATCGGCGACGATCACCGCCGCCTCGCCGGAGAGCTGGTGCTCCAAGGTGAGCGCGATGTTGCGCTGCAAGTAGCTGTAGGCGATGCCGATGGGATTGGTGCGGATGCCGCGCGCGATCATCTTCTGCTTGTCGACGACGTTCGCCATGATGAGCGGCCGGAACACCGACATCGCGAGGCCGAGCGAGTGGAGCAGCGCGTCCATCGCCGCCGGGTCGGCCAGTGCCGAGTAGCCCGACGGTGCGGCGTGCTTCTTCCCGCTGCGCAGCGCCTTCGCGACGTGGAGCAGATACCGGCCCTTGATCTCCGTGGCATCCCACTCGGCGTCGGGGCCGGCGCCGAGGTGCTCGGCCTTGACCCGCAGCAGATACTCCGCGAGCGGCTTGCGGGCACTGTCGCGGATGCCGACCCCCGCCAGCGTGAAGAACTGGGCCGTTCCGGGAATCAGCTCGGGGGGATTACTGCCGGGAACCGTCGTGAGCGAGGGGTTGCCGGTCTCGTCGACATAGAAGATGAGCATCGCGACAAGTGTCCCGCATCGCGCATCGATCGGCCGGAAGGCGCGTATACATCACGTTTCGTGGCGAATCCTGAGCCGCGGAACGGCCGTTGCAGATTCTTGAGGTTCTCCTGAGCAGACGCTGGGGTAGCATGCGTTGACAGGGGATGAGAGAAATCTCATGCTCGGTGGTGGGAGGGGATTCACGCAACACAGCGTGCGTCTCACCCCGGCTCTGATGAAGCTGGGGAACGCATTTTTGGGGTTTGTGTTCGTTTGTGCCATGCGTCTGTGGCTTCATCAGTGCTGACCAAAACCATCCAGCACAGGGAGAACCGCACATGCGTGCAACGATCAAGAACTACATGGACGCGATGCAGCGGCGTCGCGAGGAGCTCGGCGAAGAGGACGACAAGGGCTTCTCGCTCATCGAGCTCATCATCGTCGTCGTGATCCTCGGCATCCTCGTCGCGATCGCCGTTCCGATCTTCATCAACATCCAGGCCACGGCCGAGGCGAACGCCCTCGAGGCCGCTGCGGCCAACGGTGCAACGGCTGCGGCCGCAGCACTCGCCGACCCGGATGCAACCGTCACCCCCACTGCTGCCGCAGCCTCGGCTGGTTCGAACGGCATCACCACCGCGCTGGTGACCGCAGGTGGCCTCAGCACGGACGTCTCGAACGTGTGCGTCAGCGCGACGAAGGACGGCACTACTGTCCAGTCCGGTCCAGGCTGCTAATTAGCTCCGATGCTCCGGGGTCAGGCACGGCTTGACCCCGGAGCTCACACACTGGGGGGAGGTGAGCAGAGTGAAGATCCACCAGACCGACGAAGGTTTCACGCTCGTCGAGATCGTCATCTCGACCTTCCTGCTGGCGATCGTCGCCGTCGCTCTGCTTCCTGCTCTCTGGAGCGGCATCATGCACTCGTCGCGCGAGTCTGCGAGAGCGACCGCCACGCGAGAACTCAACGCGTTGGTCGAGACGGCAAGGGACAGCGCGACGTGCGCAGGACTTACGTCTGTGGCAGTCAACCGGCAGGTCGAAGACGGTGCCGGAGGAGTCATATCGACCTCGGGCGTCGTGGGCACATGCCCCGCAGTTTCCAAGACCGTCAAGCTCGCGTTGACGGCGAAGGATGTGAGCGGGCGCACGCTCGCCACCGCCACGGCGATCATCTACGTGCCATGACCGAGGAAACTCACGACCGCGAAGCCGGCGTCTCACTCGTCGAACTGATCGTCTACGTCATGCTGATCAGCATCGTCCTCGGCACCACCGCCATGATCCTCATCAACTCCTGGACCACTCAGCGCGAAGTGACCAGTGTGAGCGACGCCACCAATAGAGGGCAGGCGATGGGATCGACGATCGAGCGAGCAGTGCGCAACGGTCTGGCCTTCGACATCGACCCGACGGGCACCGAGCTGCGCGTCCGTACATCCCTCGACGGCAACTTGGCGTGCCAGGCGTTCCTCCTGACGAACGGCCAGGCGCGTCTGGCGCTCGCCTCGTCCACTCTGCCGACCAGTTCCGCCGCGTGGACCGATTGGGAGCAGGGGATCCAGCAGGACGGAGTTACGCCCTACTTCGCCGACAGCGGCCAGGTCGTCACCTACAGCTTCGAGATCCGCACCGACTCAGCCCCGGTTCGCATCGCCGGCGAAGTGTCCACCCGATCGACTCCCACAGGAGTGAGCGCGCCATGCTGGTAATCAACCGGATCCTACGCCGTACGCGAATCGCCGGCGACGAGGGTGCGGCCCTCCTCACCGTCATCATCGTGATGCTCGTGGGCTTCGTCGTCGCCAGCGTCGTCGCGGCCTCCGTGCTCGTGACCATCACCGCGAACGCGCACAACCGCAGCACGACGCAGGCCTATGTCGCCGCGGAGTCGGGTCGCGACGTGGCCGTCGCCGCACTGAGCGCAGGGTGTTCGACCACGACCTTCAGCGGCACCGATCCGCAGTACTCCAGCGCGATCTACGTGACCGCGGGAGATCAGCCCGGCGCTGCCACCGATGCCGGGGTGACGGCGGGATGCCCCACGTCGAGCACACGCTACGTCGTCGTTCGGTCGACTGGCACGGGCCCCGATGGCTCGACGTCGACCATCGACGCCGTCTACCCGTGGCAGGTCACCTACTCGCAGCAGCCGGGTGGTGTGGTCACCTACTTCTCCGGAAGCTTCACCGCGGGTGTCTCGCACTACACCGGCGACCTCGTGCTTCGCGACGGCAACTGGGGCTGCAACATCGACGCCATCCTGGACGGAGATCTGTACGTCCTCGAGGGGACCGTCAATTTTGCAAACAACTGCCAGATCAACGGTGATATCTGGTCGAACGGCAACGTGACCAGCAACAGTCAGGCGATCAAGGTGCGCGGCGACATCACGACGAACGGCTACGTGAGCATCTCATCGAACGGCGCCGCATTGGTCGACGGCTACATCAGCGCGAAGGGCGACATCACCCTGAGTGATCAAGGCAGCGACCAGGCGTCGATCACTGGCAGTCTGACCAGTCGCAACAGCATCAGCGTCGGATCGAACTGGACAGCCCCGGGGACGCAGACGCCCAACAGCCCCACCGATCCCGTGTTCGAGCCGACACTGGACTGGCTGAAGGCCGCCACCAAGTGGATCGACCTCGACAACACCGGGTGGGGCACCAAGTACACGGCCACCAATGTGTGCAATCTCATCAAGAACAACCCGAACCCGACGATCGCGTCGTTGGTATCCACAGCGGGGGCGCCGCTGGTTCTGGACTTCACCACGTGCAACGGGGCCGTGGACATCGCTCTCAGCAACGTCACCGTGCGCCGCGACGTCGTCATGATCGCCAAGCCCAATGAGCGCCTTCTCGTCAATGTGAGCGGCACGATGGTCGATGACGGCAATTCGCGTCAGATCCTCTTCGTCCACTCCGACGCCACCCGGAACTTCACCAACGGCGAGCCGGTGCCCAACTGCGGCAACGGCAACCAGAACGACAAGTTCGATGTCAGCGGCTCCGTCGATGCCAATCTCCGCATCATGATGTACACGCCGTGCGGCATCACCGGCACTGCGACGGCGAGCTTCGCGGGCCAGTACTACACGAACGACTCCACGCACATGCATTCGAGCGCGACCTACACCTGCAAGTCGATGTCGTGGAGCCCCGCGTTCGATCAACTCGGCTGCAAGATCAAGGGTGCCGGTGGTGTGATCCAGGGCTCTTTGATCCAGCGACTCGGAGAGCTCGTCTACCAGACGGAGCAGTAGCCGATGACACCTCTCGCTCTCCTGCTCGTGACGATCGCGGGGCTCTTCGGCCTCGCCATCGGATCGTTCCTCAACGTGGTGGTTTATCGCGTTCCCGCGCGCATCCCGCTGACGCGCGAGAGCCGCTGTCCTTCATGCGACACGGCGATCAGGCCGTGGCAGAACGTTCCTGTGGCGTCGTGGGTCGTGCTCCGCGGACGCTGCGCGGCGTGCCATGAATCCATCCCGGCGCGGTATCCGCTCGTCGAATTCGGGACAGGTCTCGCGTTCGCGGCCGTCACGTGGCTTTATCTGGCCTCTGCGGCAGACCAGACCGCGGGAGATCCCCGCGCCGTCTGGTCTGAGGTGCTGGTGCTCGTCGCATTCCTCTATTTCGCAGCGATCAGCATCGCGCTCACGCTGATCGACATGGACACGCACCGCCTTCCCGACGCCATCGTGCTCCCGAGCTACGCGGTGGCGGGGATCCTGTTCACGTTCGCCGCTTTCCTCGGGGGCGACTGGAGTGCTCTCCTGCGTGCGGGAGCGGGCATGGTCACGCTGTACGGCTTCTACTTCCTCCTGCGCCTCGTTCGTCCGAGCGGGATGGGCGGGGGAGACGTCAAACTCGCCGGCGTCGTCGGCCTGTACCTCGGATGGGTGGGATGGGGCGCCCTGGCAGTCGGCGCGTTCTCCGCCTTCCTCATCGGCGGGGTCATCGGGCTCGCGCTGATACTCATCCGCCGAGCCTCCCGCAAGACCGCGATTCCGTTCGGCCCGTACATGCTCGTCGGGGCATGGGTTGGAGTACTCGCCGGGCAAAGCGTCGGCCTCGCCTACCTCAGCCTGTTCTCGGGCCAATAAGAAGGGACATCGTTCATGGCAAAGACGATCGTCGGACTCGAACTCACCGAGGAGAGCGTCCGCGGCGCGGAGATCTCGCTCTCGCGGACTCCACAGCTCATCGCGTGCGGCGAGGTGCCGCTACCCCCTGACTCCGCCAAGGACTCCGAAGTCATCGACGCGGGGACCATCGCCGTCGCGCTCAGGCAGCTGTGGAGCGGCGCGCGCTTCAAGAGCCATGACGTCGTGCTCGGTGTGGCGAGCCGCCGCATCCTCGTCCGGGAGTACACCACCCAGGCGATGAGGCCAGACCTCCTTCGCGAGGCCCTCCCCTACCAGGTGCAGGACTTGCTGCCGGTGCCGGCGAGCCAGGCCGTGCTCGACTTCTATCCGCTCAGTCAGCAGGGCGACCAGGTCAGCGGTCTTCTGGTGGCCGCCGTGGCAGAGACCATCGAGCAGATCATCGCGACTCTCGGCAAGGTCAAGCTGCGCACCCGCGCGGTCGACCTGACAGCGTTCGGGCTCGCGCGAGCGAGCGCACGGCTCACGCCGCCCGAGCAGACCGTCGCCACGGTCTTCATCGGCGATCACACCACCCAGGTCGTCGTCGCTCAGGGAGGCGTGCCGAAGTTCGTCCGCGTCCTGCCGCTGGATCTGCCCACGGCAGCGGCGATGCGGCACACTCCCGACGACGCCGTCTCCGAACTCGAGTCCGCGCTCGAGCTCGTTCCGGCCACGACGCGAGCCCGCGGAGCTCTCCGTGGCGCGACCATCAGCCCGATCGTCAGCGACCTCGCCGGGCGCCTGCGCAGCACTCTCGCCTTCTTCGCCAGCCGGCCCGGCGCGACACCGGTCGATCAGCTCTTCCTCTGTGGCGCGGGCGTATCGGTGAGCGGGGTGGTTACAGCCTTGTCGGCGTCGATCGATGCTCCCATCCGGGTGATCACCGCCGAGGACGTCATCGGAGTGAAGGCCGTCCAGCCGACCGGAGATCTTGCGAACAATCTCGTGTCCACGATCGGAATCGCACTCGGGGAGGCCCGCGGATGACCGCGATCGCATCGACGCTCGGGGGTATCCAACGCGTCAACCTCATGCCGCGGGCGGAGATCGCGCGGCGCGAGCGAAGCACGCTGACGCGGAAATGGATGTGGGGCGTGGTCGGCGCCGTGCTCGTTGCACTTCTCATCGTCGCCGGGGCACTCACTCTGAAGTTCCTGGCCGATCAGCGTCTGGCGGCCGAGCAGGCGAGATCGACGCAGCTCCTCGCCGAGGTGTCTGCGCTCGCCGACGTCAGCAAAGCGCTCGCGACGGAACAGGAGCTCACCGAATTCCGCGCCGAAGCCATGGCGCCGGACTTCGCCTGGGCGCCCGTGATGACGGCGCTGTCCGCTGCGCTGCCGAGCGGTGCGGCACTCACCGGATTCGACCTCGTGAGCGGGGGTGCCCCCCAGACGGACGACCCCGCATCGGAGGTGGGGCTCACCGGAACGGTCGCCGTCACGAGTCCCGACCCGGTCGACATCGTGGCCGCCGTCCGCGAACTGCGTGAGGTGCCGGGAGTGATCTACGCAGACGGGCAGTCGGTGACGTCGAGCAGTGTGACCGAGGGCAGCTATTCCTACCTCCTCACGGTGACGCTCGATCAGAGCATCTACTCCGGCGAGTTCGCGATCGAAGAAGGGCAAGGCTGATGCCGAAGCAACTCATCACGGCGATCGGACTGGTCGTCTCTCTTGGCATCGTGACACTCGCGGTCGTGCTCATCGCGGTCCCGCTCTGGGCGCAATCGCTCTCCGTCGATGCACAGACGGCAACCGTCGCCAGTACCAATCAGATCTATGAGGCTCAGGTGCAGGCGCTGCAGGCGGACAGCGAACGACAAGACGAGATCGATGCGTCTGTCGCAGCCCTTCGGACCCAGATTCCGGCCGCCGCCGAGCTCGACGACGTCTTCGAGGTGATCGCACGCGCAGCTGCCGCGTCAGGAGTGATCATCTCGAGCGCGACGGCAGGCGAGCCCACCGCCTTCACCGTTCGCACCACCTCGACCGAGATCGGTGCGGAACCTGCCGTCGCTGCGCCTGTGGACGATGCGAGCGCCGGTTCTGAGGATGCCGGGGCGGGTGACGCCGCCACCGCAGAAGGCGACGACGTGGCCGTCGATCCGAACGCGCCGACGACCGCTGCACCGGATGAGGGCGCGCCGCTCACCGGTCGCCAGCAGATTGACTTCACCATCCTCGTGACAGCTAACGACATGGCGCAGGCGACGGCGTTCCTGGACGAGCTCAGGACGGGCCCCCGGTTGCTGAGCGCGATCACGGCCGTCACGAACCAGACCGGCACTGCCGTTGACGTGCAAGTCAGCGCTCTCACGTTCGTCGACTCGGAGGAATGACCTGGTGAACACGTTCGAACTCGAATCCCTGCTCGCGCGCGCCGCCCAGAGCCGTGCATCCGACGTGCACCTGACGGTGGGACATGCCCCTCTGATGCGCGTCGACGGCGACCTGGTGGCTGTCCCGGGATACACCGAACCGCTCACGCAGAGCTGGCTCGAGGGCGCCGCCTTCAGCATCATGTCGGACGCACAGCGCGAGGAGTTCGACACCCGCCAGGAGACGGACTTGGCGCTGTCGACCCGCAGCCTCGGGCGCTTCCGTGTCAACGTCTTCCGCCAGCTCGGCGCGATGGCGGTGGCGCTCCGGTTCATCCCGGATCGCGTCTTCACGCTCGAGGAGCTCGGCGCTCCTGCGGTGGCGCGTGATCTCGCGCTCATGCCGCGGGGGCTCGTGCTCCTGACCGGCCCCACGGGGTCGGGCAAGTCGACGACGCTGACGGCGATGGTCGATATCATCAATCAGCTGCTTCCGGCCCACGTGATCACCATCGAGGACCCGGTCGAGTTCCGCCACGAGAGCAAGAGATCGCTCGTCCATCAGCGCGAGGTCGGGAGCGACACGGCCTCGTTCGCTGAGGCGCTGCGTCGCGTGCTCCGTCAGGACCCCGACGTGATCCTGATCGGCGAGCTCCGCGACCCGGAGTCGATCAAGACCGCGCTCTCGGCCGCGGAGACCGGCCACCTCGTGCTTTCGACGCTCCACACGCAGGGCGCGTCCAAGAGCGTGAACCGAATCGTCGACGTCTTCCCGGCGGATCAGCAGGCTCAGATCCGCACTCAGCTGGGCGACACGCTCCAGGGCGTCATCAGCCAGACGCTGATCCCTCTCGCACAGACCCACGGCCGCACGATCGCGACGGAGGTTCTCATCAATACGCCGGCTGTGGCGAACATGATCCGTGAAGGTCAGGTCGCTCAGCTGTACTCGGCAATGCAGTCCGGCTCCGCCGCGGGAATGCACACGCTCGATCAGGATCTCAAGCGCCTCGTGCAGGAGGGGACGATCTCCCAGCAAGCGGCAAAGGCATACGCCGTCGATCCGAAGAGCCTCGACGACGTGTTCGTGCGTCCCAAGGACCTCGACGCCGAAGCGTGGTCGATGCATGCCGGCGACTGGCACCACCAGACGATGGAGGCATGACGTGGCCGTCCTGAGGGAGTTCGTCTATCGCGCGGTCGATCAGCGTGGCGGCACGGTCGTCAAGGGCGTCGTCGAGGCCCAGAGCGAGACTGCTGTGACCGGAAAGCTGAAGGCCCAGGGACTCACACCGCTCGAAGTGACTCTCAAGTCGAACACCGGCTTGAACCGCGAGCTGAAGCTTCCCGGTATCAGTCGGCAGGTCTCCGCGAAGTCGCTCGCGATCTTCGCGCGGCAGATGGCCGGTCTGCTCAACGCCGGTCTTCCCCTCATGCGTGCTCTCAACATCCTCATCGAGCAGACCGAGGACAAGAAGCTGCAGCCAGCGCTGGTCGCCGTCTACGCCGACGTCGAGAGCGGCACCTCGTTCTCGGGCGCCCTCTCGCGCCACTCGGAGGTCTTTCCCCCGCTGATGCTCAGCATCGTCAAGGTCGGCGAGACCGGCGGCTTCCTCGGGCAGGCGCTCACATCGATCGCCGACAACTACAAGCGGGAGGCGGAACTGCAGAACAAGATCCGCTCCGCCACCACCTATCCCGTGATCGTCCTCATCATCGCCGTCCTCGGCGTGCTGGCGATGGTGACTTTCGTCGTCCCCGTGTTCGAGAACATGTTCGCAGGCATGGGCGGCGAACTGCCGCTGCCGACTCAGCTCCTCGTGAACGTCTCGCGCAACATGTGGTGGGTGCTTCCCCTCATCGCAATTCTCGTCGTCCTCTTCCTCGTGTGGTGGGCGCGCAACAAGAACACCGAGCAGATGCGGCGGATCGTGGATCCCCTCAAGCTCAAGCTCCCGATCTTCGGCAAGCTGACGACGAAGATCGCAGTGTCGCGTTTCGCGCGGAACCTGTCGATGATGCTCGAGGCCGGAGTGCCGATCATCCAGGCGCTGGCCATCGTCGGGCAGGCATCGGACAACTGGAAGATCGAGCAGGCGGTGAGAGACGTCCAGGAGTCGATCCGTCAGGGCAAGTCGTTCGCCGGCCCGCTCGCGAAGGCCGAGGTGTTTCCGACGATGGTCTCTCAGATGGTTTCTGTCGGCGAGGAGTCCGGAACTCTCTCGGAGATGCTGTCGAGTATCGCCGACTTCTACGAGGACGAAGTGGAGACGGCGACGGCGCAGCTCTCGGCCACCATCGAGCCGGTGCTCATCGTGGTGCTCGGCGTGGTGATCGGCGGCATGGTGATCGCGCTCTACCTGCCGATGTTCACCCTCTATCAGGATCTCGGCGCTCAGTAGCGTCCGCAGGCTCGGCGCCGGAATCCCCTCCCAACACGGGTCGGGCGCCGATGACGCCGCCCCCGGTGAGTGCCTGGCTCACCGGGGGCGGACGTTCTTCGCCTCGCATCGCGTGCTCTGAAGGGGGAGGGGCGCGCCGGAGCGCGTCGAGCCCGTCGGCGGGGCGATGGCGGCTGGCGTCAGACCGAGACGCGCAGCACCTCTTCGATGGTCGTGAGGCCTTGAGCGACCTTCGACCATCCGTCTTCGCGCAGCGAGACCATGCCCTGCTGCAACGCGACCTGGCGCATCTCCGAACCGGTGGACCGCGTGACCACGAGCGACTCGAGCTCGTCGCTGAGCGTCATCACCTCGTGGAGGGCGACGCGGCCGCGGTATCCGGTGTTGGAGCAGGCGGGGCATCCGGCGGCCTTGTACAGCTGCGGGACATCTCGCGGGTCGTGCGGGAATCCGAGGGACGTGAGCACCTCGGTCGGCTCCACGAGCGGCTCGCGGCACTGCATGCACAGCCGGCGAGCGAGACGCTGTGCGACGACGGCGGAAAGCGCCGTCGCGACGAGGAACGGCTCGCAGCCGATCTCGGTGAGCCGCGTCAGCGCCGACGGGGCGTCGTTGGTGTGCAGCGTCGAGAGCACGAGGTGACCGGTCAGCGCCGCCTCGATCGAGATGGTCGCTGTCTCCTGGTCGCGGATCTCGCCGACGAGCACCACGTCGGGGTCGCTGCGGAGGATCGATCGCAGCGCCGCCGAGAACGTCAGGCCGGCGCGGTTGTTCACCTGCACCTGGTTGATGCCCGGGATGCGGTACTCCACCGGGTCCTCGACGGTGATGACGTTGATGCGCGAGTTCGCCACAGCCCGGAGAGCGGTGTACAGCGTCGTCGACTTGCCCGAACCGGTCGGGCCCGTCACCAGGATCATGCCGTGCGGCTTCATGATCGACTCGCGGAAGCGGCGGTCGTTGACGCCGGAGAACAGGAGGTCGCGCATGGTCATCGTCTGACCGGTGTTGTCGAGGATGCGCATGACGATCTTCTCGCCCCACACCGTCGGCAGCGTCGCCACGCGGAGGTCGACCGATCGGCCCTCATGGGTGACCGAGAGCCGGCCGTCCTGCGGCTTGCGCTTCTCGGCGATGTCGATCGACGACATGATCTTGAGGCGCGAGATGATGCCGTCCTGGATGGACCGGTCGGCCTTCTGCATCTCGTGCAGCACTCCGTCGATGCGGAACCGGACGGTCAGCTGCCTCTCACCGGGCTCGACGTGGATGTCGGAGGCGCGGTCGTTGATGGCCTGTGCGATGAGCAGGTTGACGAAGCGCACGATCGGTGCATCGTTGTCCTGCTCCTCGAGCGACTCCGTGAACGCCGAGCTGTTGGTCTCGGTCGATTCCTCGATCGTCGACGACAGCTCGCTGAGCTCCTCGTCCGACCGCAGGAAGCGCTCGAACATCTGCGCCATGGCGTCTTTGGCCACGACGACCGGCTCGACGAAGAGGTCGGTCACGCTCGCGACGTCGTCGAGTGCGACGATGTCCGTCGGGTCGAGGATGCCGACGGTCAGCCGATCTCGCGTACGGTCGATCGGGATCAGACTGTACTTGCGACAGATGGCGCCCGGCACCAGCGCGACCACGTTCGGATCGAGCGGCATGTTGGACAGGTCGACGAAGCGATGCCCGGTGTGCAGCGCGATGGCTTCCGCCACCTGCGCCTCGGTCACCAGCTTCGAGCTGACCAGCAGTTGCTGTAGTTCTGGACCCTCTCCTGCTTCCGCGAGCGCAGCAGACATGTCGGCTGCGCGCACGGCCCCAGTGAGTACAAGGGTCTGCGCGATTCCCCTCACAATGTTCCCCATTCCCCACCTCTCATATTAGGGCTGGTTTGTCGAGCGGGGCCAAGCAATTCCTCAGGGCTCAGTAAGGTTGCGCCATGGCTGACCTTATCGCGCGCCTCACCGCTTGGGCACTCTCCCTCAAGCTCGTGCGCGTCTGGTTCCACTATCTCGAGCGTCGCGGGCCCATGCTGTCGGACAGCATCACCTACCGCGCACTGTTCTCCGTCTTCGCTGCGGTGGCCCTCGGGTTCTCGTTCGCCGCCCTGTGGCTGGCGGACAATCCGGCCGCGTGGCAGGCGCTGGTGAACACGGTGGATGCCGCGATCCCGGGCCTCATCGGAGAGGACGGACTCATCCAGGTCGACAAGATCGAGCCCGTGGGCTTCACGCTCGCCGGCATCCTCTCGGCCGTCGCGCTGATCGGCGCGGCCATCGGCGCGATCGGATCGCTGCGCGCCGCACTGCGCACCCTGGCCGACGAGATCCACGACGACGTGTTCTGGATCTGGGTGATCCTGCGCAACCTGCTCCTCGCGCTCGCCATCGGCGGGGGGTTCGTGCTGTCGGCGGCGGTGACGTTCTACGGCACGACCTTCGTCGACGTCGTGGGGGACTGGGTCGGCGTCGACGGCTGGGTCGGCGATCTCGCCACGCAGGGCGTCGCCTTCCTCGCGGTCTTCGTGCTCGACGCGGTCCTCATCGCCCTCGCCTTCATCGTGCTGAGCGGAGTGAAGGCGCGCCCCGTCACCCTGATCGTCGGCTCGCTCATCGGCGGGATCGGGCTGACGGTGCTGCAGCAGCTGTCGGGCCTGTTCGTCCGCGGCGCCGGCGCCAACCCGCTGCTCGCGTCGTTCGCCGCGCTGATCGCGCTGCTGCTGTGGTTCAACCTGTCGGCGCAGGTGATCCTGCTCGCCTCGACGTGGATCATCGTGGGCGTCGCGGAGGACGCCGACCGCGTGCGGGAGAAGTACGGCACGCCGACCTTCGAAGCGCGCCGCGTCAAGCGCGCCGAGGACGCCGTGCGCGTCGCGACTGAGGAGCTGCACCTCGCCCAGGCCGCCGCGGCGAAGTCACGACGGAAGTCGGACCCCCAGGACGCCTGACGTGGCTCCGGTCGTCCCCTTCTTCACGGCCGCGCAGGTGCGCGACGCCGAGCGGCCGCTGCTCGACGCGGGCATCCCGCTCATGCGCCGGGCCGCCGCGGCGCTCGCCGCGATCGCGGCGGAGCAGCTGACGGATGCCGCGTCCCGGCGCGTGCGCGTGCTCGCCGGGAGCGGCGACAACGGCGGCGATGCCCTGTACGCCGCCGCGGACCGCGCCCGCTCCGCCCACGTCGAGGTGGTCACGGTGGGAAGCCGCGTGCACGAACCCGCCCTCGCTGCCGCGCTCGGCGCCGGGGCGCGCCGCATCGCGCGCGACGCGGCGACGGAGGCGGCAGCCGGAGCCGCACTGATCGTCGACGGCATCCTCGGAATCGGCGCCTCGGCGGACCCCGCGCTGCGCGGCACCGGCCGAGACGTGGTCGCGGGGCTTCTCCCGATCGTGCGAGACCGGATGCCGCGCATCGTCGCCGTCGACGTCCCCAGCGGGCTGCACCCTGACACCGGAACCGCCGACGACGTGGTCCTCCCCGCGTCGCTCACGGTGACGTTCGGCGCCGTCAAGGCCGGCCTGGCCAGGGGCCGTGGCCCGCAGCTGGCCGGCGACGTCGTGCTGGTCGACCTCGGCCTCGGGCCGGTGCTCGAGGCGATCCCGCCGGCAGGCGAGGTATCCGTCTCGCGGGTGCTCGTCGCGCCGGACGCATTCGCGCACGAAGCCCGCGCCGCGGTGCGGCGGGCCGCGCCCCCTCGGGGCGGGGAGAGCTAGACCGGGTCAGTCGTCCTTCTGGTGCCCGCGGCCGTTGCTGCCGGGGAAGTCGTCGGAGTCCTTCTGGTGGCCCCAGCCGTTGCTGCCGGGGAAGTCGTCGGAGTCCTTGTGGTGGCCCCAGCCGTTGCTGCCGGGGAAGTCGTCGGAGTCCTTGTGGTGGCCCCAGCCGTTGCCCTCGCCTTCGCCGGCACCGCCGTGCGGAGCTACCGTGGCCGGCACGAACGCGGGTGCGAGCGCCGTGCCCGAGGCGAGCGAGGGAGCGAGCAGAGCTGCCGACGCCACCACGACGACGGCGGCGCTGGCGATCAGAATCCTGGTCGCGACCATCGGGCACCTCGGATCGGGCGGTTCGGGCTGGTGTCAGGAGCGTACACCCGTGGGTCCGCCTCGCACCGGTCAGCGGGCGTAGCGCTCCACGAAGGTGCGCAGCATCCGACTCGGGTGCGACACCGCGGCACGCCGGACGGCCGCGAGCGTGAGCTCGAGCTCGTCGGCCGCGAAGTACCCGTAGCCCGCGTACGCGTGGATGCGGGTCGTGATGCCGTCGACGTCGAGCTCGGGATGGAACTGCGTCGCGTACACGTTCTCGCCGACGCGGAACATCTGCACCGGGCAGTCGGGCGACGAGGCGAGCAGCGTCGCCGACGCAGGCAGCACCGTGATCGCCTCCTTGTGGCCGACGAACGCCTCGAACTCGCGGGGGAGGGTGTCCAGGAGCGGATCGGATGCCCCGTCCTCGGTCAGCGACACGGGCACGACGCTGATCGGCTCCCCATAGGTGCGGTCGATGACGGCGCCCTGGTGAACCCCGAGGGTCCCGACCCCGTAGCAGGCGCCCAGGAAGGGGAAGTCGCGGGCGACGACGTCGTCGAGGAGGGTCTGGAACTCCGCCTCGACACGATGCTGCACCGACGTCTTCTTCTCGTCCGGGTCGGATGCGTTGAAGGGTCCGCCGCCCACGAAGATGCCCGAGAGGGCATCGAGGTCGAGGCGCGGCATCCGCTCCGCCTCCAGGCGGATCCGCACGAGGTCGCGCTCGTCCAGCCCGGTGTAGCGCAGGAACAGCGCGTACTCCTCGTCGGCGGGCACGTCCTCGGCCCGCGTGGCGAGGAGGACGAACGGCTTCACGACCCCAGCCTACGCAGTCGTCGCGGCGCCGAGAGGCGGGTCAGGAGGGAGAGGCGACCAGGCCGAGCTCGACGGCGGAGACGAGCTGCGGATGCGTCGGCACGACGCGCACCGTGTAGCCGAACGTGCCCGTCACGGTGAGCGGGAGCGTGCCGGTGAAGGTCGTGATGCCGTCGACGGCCGGGCCTGCCGGCTCCAGGCGCTGCACCGAATGGTCGCGCGCGAGCGCGTCGTCCTCGTCCGTGCGGCCGTAGGCCAGCTCGACGGCGACGTCGTCGGGCGAGAGCCCGTCGAGGCGGACCGCCGCGCTGATCTCGAGCGCGTCGCCGGCCTGCGCCTGGGACGGGATGCCGGACGCGTCCACTCCCGCGATCACGACCCGCGGCCAGGCTTCCGTCACGCGCGCGACGAACGCCGCGAGCGCCTTCGCCTCGGCGAATCCGTTCGCGCGGAGGGCGACGTCGTGCGCGGCCGAGGGGACGTACAGGCGCTGCACGTAGTCGCGGACCATGCGGTCGCTCGTGGCCTTCTGACCGAGGTCGGTCATGGTGTGGCGGACCATGTCGAGCCAGGCCACCGGCACACCGCCCTCGCGCTCGTAGAACCTCGGCACGAGCTGGTGCTCGATCAGGTCGTAGAGGGCCGCAGCCTCGGCGTCATCGCGCTCCTCGTCGTTCGATGCCGTGTCGGCGGTGGGGATCGCCCAGCCGTTGCGGCCGTCGTACCACTCGTCCCACCACCCGTCGAGGATGGAGAGGTTCAGTGCGCCGTTGAGGGCGGCCTTCATGCCGCTCGTCCCGCAGGCCTCCAGCGGGCGCAGCGGGTTGTTCAGCCACACGTCGCAGCCCGGGTAGAGGTCCTTCGCGAGGCCGATGTCGTAGTCCGGCAGGAAGACGATCCGCCCGCGGACCTTCGGGTCGCGGCTGAAGCGCACGAGCTGCTGGATGAGGATCTTGCCCGAGTCGTCGGCGGGATGCGACTTGCCGCCGATCACGATCTGCACCGGGCGCTCGGGGTCGGTGAGCAGTGCGGTGAGCCGCTCGGGATCGCGGAGCATGAGCGTCAGGCGCTTGTAGGTCGGCACCCGGCGCGCGAACCCGATCGTGAGCACCTCGGGGTCGAGCAGATCGTCGATCCACGCGGGCACGATCCCGGCGCCGTTGGTGACGGATGCCGCGACCCGGCGTCGCGCCTCGGCGACGAGCTCGCCCTTCATCTGCTGGCGCACACCCCACAGCTCGGCGTCGCTGACGGCGCTGCGGTCGTTCCAGTCGTGCGTGTCGGTGTGCGCGTCGCCCCACACGCGCTCGCTGAGCGACTTGAGCGCGGGATGAACCCACGTCGGCGCGTGCACGCCGTTGGTGATCGAGGTGATCGGCACCTCGTCGGCGTCGACGCGGGGCCACAGCATCCCGAACATGCCGCGGCTGACCTCGCCGTGCAGCACCGAGACCCCGTTGGCGTGCTGGCCGAGGTGCAGGCCGAGGACGGCCATGTTGAAGACGCCCTGGTCGCCGCCGTCCCACGTCTCGAGACCGAGGGAGATCGCTCGGCCGGAGTCCAGGCCACGGAAGAGGCCGCCGGCCAGATAGTCCGCGATGAGTTCGCGCGGGAAGCGGTCGATGCCCGCCGGCACCGGCGTGTGGGTGGTGAAGACGGTCCCCGCCCGCACCTGCGCCAGAGCCTCGTCGAAGCCGAGCCCGTCGTGCGTGATCAGCTCCGACATCCGCTCGAGTCCCTGGAACCCGGCGTGGCCCTCGTTCGTGTGGTAGACGTCCGGAGTCGGACGGCCGGTGAGCTCGCACCAGGCGCGCACCGCGCGCACCCCGCCGACGCCGAGGAGCAGCTCCTGCAGCAGTCGGTGCTCGCCGCCGCCGCCGTAGAGGCGGTCGGTGACCTTGCGCAGCTCGTCCGAGTTCGACGGCGTCTCGGAGTCGAGGAGCAGCAGCGGGACGCGGCCGATGTCGGCCACCCATACCCGGGCGTGCAGGACCCGGTCGCCGGGGAGCCCGAGCGAGATCTCGATCGGGGCGCCGTCGCCGTCGCGCAGGAGCGTGAGGCCCAGCCCGTACGGGTCCAGCAGGGGGTAGCTCTCGTGCTGCCAGCCGTCGTCGCCGATGGACTGTCGGAAGTAGCCTGCACGGTAGAACAGGCCGACGCCCGTGAGCGGCACTCCGAGGTCGGACGCGCTCTTGAGGTGGTCGCCGGCCAGGATGCCGAGGCCACCGGAGTACTGCGGGAGCGAGCCGTCGACGCCGAACTCGGGGGAGAAGTAGGCGATGTGCGCGGGCTTGTCGCCCTCGAGGCGCTGGAACCACCGCTCGCCGTCGAGATAGGCGGAGAGGCGCTCGTCCTCTTCGCGCACGCGCTGCACGAAGTTCTCGTCGCGGGCGAGCTCGTCGAGGCGCTCCTGTCCCAGGGCGCCGAGCATCCGCGCGGGATTCGCGCCGATCCGTTCCCACAGGGCGGGGTCCATCGATGCGAACAGGGCGTGGGTCGCACGACTCCAGGACCACCGCCAGTTCGCGGCGAGGCGATCGAGAGGTGCGAGGGCCTCGGCGAGAACGGGGCGGACGGTGAACGTTCGGATGGCCTTCACGCGAGCGAGTCTAGGGGCTCTGGATGAAAACGCTTGCACAACGGCGGATGGCGGAATGCGGACTGGAGCCGCGCTCCGGGGACAGGCGGACACGCGCGCCCCGGCGGTCTCGTCCGCATCCGGACCCCGGGACTACGCTGAGCACATGGCCATCGCACGACTGCACGGAGGTCCGCTCGACGGGCAGCTCCTGCCCCTCGAAGACCCTCAGCTCGACCGCCTGATCGTCCCGTACAGCGAGACCCAGGTCGTGTACGAGCGCAAGGGCTCGCCCGAGAAGACCGGTGAAGGCGACGGCCCGACCGAGGTCGCGTTCTGGTTCATCGAGTCGCAGGACGAGATCGATCCGTACAGCGACTCGGCCAGTGACCGCCGCTGAGGACTCGCCCACGCGGTCGGTCGAGGTCGAGCTCAAGTTCGACGTCGACGCCGGCGTCGCCGTGCCCGACTGGTCGGCGATTCCCGGCGTCTCGGCGGTGAGCGCCGGGGAGGTGCGATCGCTGGATGCGACCTACCTCGACACCGCGGATGCCGCGCTCGCCCGCCACGGGTATGCGCTGCGTCGTCGCACGGGCGGCCCCGACGCCGGCTGGCACATCAAGGGTCCGCGCGGCGCCGACGGCGGACGCGTCGAGCTGCACTGGCCGCTCGGCGAGCCCGGAGTGGTGCCGGCGGGCGCACGTGCGGAGCTCGCCGCGGTCGCGGGCGACGCTGCGCTGACGCCGCTGGCGCGCATCCGCAACGAGCGCACCGCCTACGAGCTGACGGACAGCAGCGGAGGGGTCGTCGCGGAGTTCGCCGACGATCACGTCCGCACGCGCGACGAGCGCAGCGGCGCCGAGCGCGAGTGGCACGAGTGGGAGATCGAACTCGGGCCCGCCGCACCGGCCGACCCGCAGTGGCGCGCGACGTTCTTCGCCGCGGTCGAGGCCGCTGCACTGGCCGCAGGCGGCCGCGCCGCGGCATCCGATTCGAAGCTCGCCCGCGCCCTCGGCCACTGAGCCCGGTCTGCCGCGCCCCGGTCCGCCGCGCTGACGCCGGTCGCGGGTGCCGTCGGCGCGGGTGCCGTCAGGCCGCGGGTGAAGTGCCCATAACTCCTGCACTGTGAGTGTGTGCGCGGTGAGCGAGCCCGTGTTTTCGCGGCAGGCAGCGGAGCGGATGCCGCAAGTGCAGGAGTTACGGTCCGGGGGCGACCCCCCGGACCGACGACGAAGCCCCCGGCCCATGCGGGCTCGGGGCTTCGTCGCGAAGGCTCGGGTCAGAGGTTGATCATGTGCCCGGCGAGGCCGTGGAAGGCCTCTTGGACGGCTTCGGACAGGGTCGGGTGGGTGTGGACGTTGCGGGCGGTCTCGAGCGCGGTGAGGTCCCACTTCTGCGCGAGGGTCAGCTCGGGGAGCAGCTCGGAGACGTCGGGTCCGATGAGGTGGCCGCCGAGGAGTTCGAGGTGCTCGCCGTCGGCGATGAGCTTGACGAAGCCGATCGGCTCGCCGAGGCCGTTGGCCTTGCCGTTGGCCGAGAACGGGAACTTGGCGACCTTGACGTCGTAGCCGGCGTCGCGGGCCTGCTGCTCGGTGAGGCCGAACGAGGCGACCTGCGGGGAGCAGAACGTGGCGCGGGGCATCATGCGGTAGTCGCCGAGGGTCATGGTCTCGGCCTTGCCGATGGTCTCGGCGGCCACGACGCCCTGCGCCTCGGCCACGTGGGCAAGCTGCAGCTTGGCGGTGACGTCGCCGATCGCGTAGATGTGGGGCACGTTGGTGCGCATGTGGTCGTCGATGTCGATCGCACCCCGGTCGGTCAGCTTCACGCCGGTGTTCTCGAGCCCGAAGCCCTCGACGTTCGCGGCGAAGCCGATCGACATGAGCACCTTGTCGGCCTCGATCGAACCCTGCGCGCCGTCCTTGCCCGTGTAGGTCACGGTGACCTTGTCACCGGAGTCGACGACCGTCTCGACCTTGGTCGAGGTGAGGATGTCGACGCCGTACTTCTTGTAGTGCCGTGCGATCTCCTTGGACACGTCCGCGTCCTCGTTGGGCAGGGCCCGGTCGAGGAACTCGATGATCGTGACCTTGACGCCGTAGTGGGTCATCACGAAGCCGAACTCCATGCCGATCGCGCCGGCACCGACGATCACGATCGACTCCGGCAGGCCGCGCGACATGATCTGCTCTTCATACGTGACGACGTTCTCGCTGAGCGTCACACCGGGAAGCAGACGCACCTTCGATCCGGTCGCGATGATCGCGTTGTCGAAGGTGACGTCCTCAGTGGAGCCGTCGGCCTTGGTCACCGTGATCGCGTTCGGGCCGGTGAAGTTCCCGCGGCCCTCGTACTCGGTGACCTTGTTCTTCTTCATCAGGTAGTGGATGCCCTTGACGTGCGTCTCGGACACCTTTCGGCTGCGGTCCCACGCGACGCCGAAGTCGAACGACACCTCGCCCGAGATGCCGAAGAGCTCGGCCTGGTCGTGGAAGACGTGGGCGAGGTCGGCGTTGCGCAGCAGAGCCTTGGAGGGGATGCAGCCCACGTTCAGGCACACACCGCCCCAGTACTTCTCTTCGATGATCGCGACCGAGAGGCCGAGCTGAGCGCTGCGAACGGCCGCGACGTACCCGCCGGGGCCGGCGCCGAGGATGACGACGTCGTAGTGAGGCATGCTTCCAGCCTAGTGCGCGGCGCGTGGCCCGGAGCCGGGGGTCGGGCCCGTCAAGCGGCGGGAGCGGCGGTCAGGTGCGGCGACGGCGGGTCGCGAGCACGATGGCCACGACGACGACCGCGACGACGCCCGCCGCGATCAGCACCGGGAGCAGATTCGCGAAGAGGGTCGCGCCGGCATCCACCTGGTTGTCGTCGGGGAGCTCGCTCTGGGAGGGCGCCGGCTCCGCGGGGGCGGAGGACTCCGCCGTCCCCGAGACGGTGAACGTGAATTCGCCCGAGATCGGGTGCCCGTCGCTCGAGACGACCTTCCACAGCACGGTGAGGGGACCGGATGCCGCGCCCGCGAGCGCCTGCGTCAGCTCGTTGTCCTGCGCCGTGGGGGCACCCTCAGCGAGCTCGGCGCCGGACGCATCGGTGACCGACACCTCCGACGCCCCCGGGTCGGTCGCGATGATGCCGCTGAACGTGAAGGAGATCTGCGCGGGCAGGCCGTCCACCGTGGAGCCGGCGGCGGGGTCGCTGCCGAGCAGCTCGTCGTGCGCGACGGCGGGGGATGCCGGCAGCACGAGCGCGGCGACGGCGACGAGGAAGGCCGCGACGAGCGCGAGGGCGCGGGCGCGGAAGCTCGTGTGAATTCCTTGTGACATCACCCGATCGAGCCTATCCGGCCCCTTCGATCCGGAGTCGCCGAGGTCTAGCATGGCGGCAGGCGGGAGCACCTGCCCCGCCGGCCGCACAGCGGAAGGACGGTGGCGGATGGACGCCATGATGATGGACGCCATGTCGAAGGACATGATGTCGATGCCGGGCATGGACACGATGGACATGGCGGTGCTGCAGGCCTGTATGGACGCCTGCTCGGCCTGCGAGCAGGCATGCACCGTGTGCTCCACACAGCTGATGTCGTGCGCGCCGGCGTGCATGAACTGCGCCGACATGTGCAACACGATGATGCGCGCCATGATGCGCATGCAGGGGATGACGCCCGCGTCGATGATGGCGATGCTCGATGCCTGCATCGCGATGTGCCAGACCTGCATGGACGAGTGCATGGAGCACGCCGACCACAGCGAGGTCTGCAACATGTGCGCTCAGTCGTGCCAGGCGTGCATGGACGCCTGCATGGCCGTCAAGGACATGATGATGAAGGCCGCCTGACCCGGGATCACTCCCACCGCGCCGGCCGCGGCATCCGCCCGCCCGTCAGCGCACCAGGACGTTGAAGCGCTCGCGGCCGACCGCGAGCACGTGGTAGCGCCCGTGCACCGACACCGGCGCGCCTGCGACGAGCACGTGCGCCGCTCCGGCGCCGCTCCACAGCGCGACCGGCGCTCCGTCGGCGAGGGCGCGGACGAGGATCACTCCCGACGCGGGATCGGCGTGCTCGACGATCGCATCGGACCAGTCCGACGGCGTCGCCGCGGCCAGGCGCGACTGGATCAGGTGCAGCGCGTGACCCGGCGCGAACGAGGAGCACGCATCGCCGTGGTCGCACATGCAGGTCGCACGCTCACGCACCTCGAGGGGCGGGATCTGGCGCTGCTGGCTCGACACGACGGGGCTCCTTCTCGTAGTTTCGTTCTTCACCACGTTAGGTCGGGAGCCATACCCGTACACCTCGGCCGACACGGGGCGAAACAATGCGCGGCGCCGTGCGAGGCCGATTCCGCCTCTTTCGCCCATCAGGTGATCGGATAGGCTTGCACGCAGAGGAGGACCACCGTGGAGGAACATCGCCGACCCGACGAGGGCGACATCCGCCGGGCTTCCGGTTCGTTCGGCGACTCGGGTGACACCGACCGCGGATCCGACACCACCCAGACCTTCGGGCACGATTCCGACCTGTCTTTCGTGCCGTTCGGCAGCGAGCTGGCCGAGGCCGAGCTCGAAGCGATCGACGCGCTCCCGACCGGCGCGGCGCTGCTGCTCGTCCGCTCCGGGCCGACCGCCGGAGCCCGGTACCTGCTCGATACCGACGTGACGACCGTCGGACGGCACCCCGAAGCCGACATCTTCTTCGACGACGTCACCGTCTCGCGCCGTCACGCCGAGATCACGCGCACCGGCTCGTCGTTCGAGCTCGTCGACCAGCGCTCTCTCAACGGCACGTACGTCAACGGCGAACGCGTCGACCGTGCGGTGCTGAACAACGGCGCCGAGGTGCGCGTCGGCAAGTTCCGCCTGAACTTCTTCGTCTCGCCCGCCGACCTCGCCCAGGTCGCGGACGAGTGATGCCGGCCGCTTCCGCCCGCGAACGATCCTCGTCCGCGGGTCTTCTGAGCATCGGGCAGGTGCTGGCACGGCTGTCGCCGGAGTTCCCTTCACTGACCTCCAGCAAGCTCCGCTTCCTCGAGGTGCAGGGGATCGTCACGCCGGTGCGGACCGAGTCCGGCTACCGCAAGTTCTCGCCCGCCGATCTCGAACGGCTGCGCCTCGCGCTCACCCTGCAGCGCGACCACTACCTGCCGCTCGTCGTCATCCGCGAGTACCTCGCCGACGTCGACGCCGGGCGTGAGCCGGCCACGCCGACCGCGGTGCCGCCGCCGTCGATCGTCCCGGCGCCGCGCCGGTACCGCCGCGACGAGCTGCTCGCCGCAGCGGGAGCCGCGCCGCAGCTGCTCAACGACGCCATCAGCACCGGCGTCCTGGTGGGGTCCGACGCCTACACGGAGCAGTCCGTCGCGCTCCTGCGCGCGCTCGTCGCGCTCGACCGCCACGGGATCGAGCCGCGCCACGTGCGGGCGCTGCGCCAGAACGCCGAGCGCGACGTCGCGCTGGTCGAGCAGGCGCTCGCGCCGCTGCTGCGGCGGACGGATGCCGCCTCCCGCGGCCGCGCGGGAGAGCTGGCGCCGGAACTGGCCAAGAGACTGGACGAGGTGCGGTCGATCTTCGTGCGCGGAGCGCTCGAGCGGCTCCTGTCGTGACCCCGGTTCGCGACGACATCGCGCGACACGCCGGGCACGAACAGCCGATGTCGTTGATAGAGGCGGGTGGCTCATCTAGCGTGGGACTATCCGAACGGGAGGGGGACCGAGCATGACTGCTCGAGAAGCGGCCGAGGGCGAGCCGTTCGTCGCTGAACTCCTCTTCACCGACGGCCTGCCGGCGATGGACGACGAGGTGGGGTACCGCGGAGCGGTCGCCGCCCGCGCCGCCGGCATCACGTACCGTCAGCTCGACTACTGGGCCCGCACCGAGCTCGTCGAGCCGACCGTGCGCGGTGCGAGCGGCTCCGGGTCGCAGCGCCTGTACGGCTTCCGCGACATCCTCGTCCTGAAGCTCGTCAAGCGACTGCTCGACACCGGCATCTCGCTTCAGCAGATCCGCACGGCAGTGGACCAGCTGCGCGCAGCCGGCATCCGCGACCTCGCCGGAACGACGCTCATGAGCGACGGCGCATCGGTGTACCTGTGCACCTCGAACGACGAGGTCATCGACCTGGTCAGCCGCGGGCAGGGCGTGTTCGGCATCGCCGTCGGCAAGGTGCTGCGCGAGGTCGAGTCCGAGCTCGTCGATTTCGACGCGCAGGCGCCTGAGACCATGGACGAGCTCGCCGCTCGCCGCGCAGCCCGCACCGCCTGACGCCGCGGCGTGCGGTGACGCCGGCCCGCGCGCTCCGAGTCTGCGAGATCCTCCGAGGCGCGATCGAGTCAGCGCGCGGCGACCGCTTCGGGCCGACGCACGGCGGACACGGCTGTCAGCGCCTGTGCGAGGTCGGCGATGAGGTCCTGCGGAGCCTCGAGGCCGATCGACAACCGCACGAGCGCGTCCGACGGCTTCGCCTCGCTCTGCACCGGCCGGTGGGTCAGCGCGGCGGGATGCTGGATGAGCGAATCCACGCTTCCGAGAGAGACCGCATGCGTGAAGAGCTCGACCGACGACGTCAGCGCGCTTGCCGCCTCGAACCCGCCGGCGAGCTCGATCGCGATCATGGCGCCGGGCCCGGATTGCTGCGTGCCGATCAAGCCCTGGGGGTCGCACTCCGCGAACTCGGGGAAGTGCACCCGCGACACCTCGGGGCGCGTCGCAAGCCAGCGCGCGACGGCGCGAGCGCCGTCCTGCTGGGCTCGAACACGCACCGGGAGCGTCCCTAGGCCCCGGTGCAGCAGGTACGCCGCGAGCGGGTGCATGATCGCGCCGGTGATG
>NZ_JAYRDE010000015.1:0-39699 GCF_041909575.1 Microbacterium sp.
ATGATGCCTCGCTCACGAGCGCTGCGGGGCCGCTCGCCGAAGCGGCGGTGCCTGACTTGGGGTGAGTAACGGGACTTGAACCCGCGGCCCCCTGGACCACAACCAGGTGCTCTACCAACTGAGCTATACCCACCATGTCTCCCGCCTGAGCGGGCAACCAGAAGATTCTCTCACACCTCCGGGGCGAACGACGACACGGCCGCGGCCGCTGCCGCACGTGCCCCGTCGCTCGAGGGCCCGGGCTCGGGCACGAACACCGCCTGGCGATAGTAGGCGAGTTCGCGGATCGATTCGATGATGTCGGCGAGGGCGCGGTGGCCGCCCTCTTTCGCGGGGGCATGGATGTAGGCGCGCGGGTACCAGCGCCGGGCGAGCTCTTTGATGCTCGACACGTCGACGTTGCGGTAGTGCAGCCAGTGATCGATGCGCGGCATGTACTTCGCGATGAACATGCGGTCGGTGCCGATCGTGTTGCCGGCGAGCGGCGCCTTGCCCTCGAGCGGGACGAACTGCTGGATGTACTCGAGTGCCTGGAACTCGGCATCCGCCACACTGACCCCGTGGGGGATCTCGTCGAGCAGTCCCGATTTCTCGTGCATCTTCGTGACGAACTCGTTCATGTGGTCCAGTGCGCTCGCATCGGGCTTGATGACGACCTGGAACCCCGGGTGCAGTGGTCGCAGCTCGAAATCGGTGACCACGACGGCGATCTCGACGAGCTCATCGACCCCAAGGTCGAGCCCCGTCATCTCGCAGTCGATCCAGACGAGACGGTCGTTCTCGGGTGCCCCCACCATGCACTCCATCCTATTGACGGCCACAGACGCTGACGCTTCGACGTGGTCGTCGAAGTGAACAGCCCCTCCGGGAGGATTCGAACCCCCGACCTTGCGGGTAGAAACCGCTCGCTCTGTCCCCTGAGCTACGGAGGGAAGGACGACAGACAGGCTATCGGTTCGACACGCCGGCCGTCGAAGGCTGGTGCGCGCGGCGAGGGCGGCGTAGCGTCGGCATCGGACGCTTCGAAAGGAGTTCTCTCATGAGCACCACCGAGACGCACCACCCTCTCTGGGTCGCCTACGGCCCGTCGGGAGTCGTGGGCAGCATCCGCAAGGACGACGGCGGCTACACCGTGACGATGGCCGGCGCCGACGCTTCCGCCGGCAGCTATCCGTCGATGGAGATCGCCAAGAGCGCGCTGCATTCACGGATGACGCCCGGCAGCGATTGGCCCGAGTTCCGGGAGCACTGACCCGCCCCGGCTCGCTCCGCGCTCACCAGTGCGGCACGTCCGCCTTCGGTTGAGCACCGGCCGAAGCGGCGATCTCGCGGCGTGTGTCGAGCAGCGGCAGGGCGACATGCACGAGCGGCCCGATGAGGAACGCGAAGAGCACCGTGCCGATGCCGACGGTCCCTCCGAGCAGCCACCCGATCAGGAGCACCGTGAGCTCGACGAGAGCGCGGCACGTCCAGATCGGCCATCCCAGGCGCCGATGCATCCCGGTCATGAGGCCGTCGCGAGGCCCCGGGCCGAAGTGGGCGCCGATGTACAGCCCAGACGCGAGGGCCACGACGAGGATGCCGCCGAGGAGCACCGCGAACTGCGCCACGATCCCCGACACCGGCGGGAAGATCCACAGCACGAACTGCATGCTGGTCCCCACCAGAAGGATGTTGGCGATCGTGCCGATGCCGGGCTTCTGGCGCAACGGGATCCAGAGGAGAAGGACGAAGAAGCCCAGGATGTTGGCGACCCATCCGATGCCGATGCCCGTGTGAAGGGAGATGCCCTCGGCGAGCACGGTCCACGGGTCGACGCCGAGCCCCGCCTCGACCGTCATCGCACAGCCGGCACCGTACAGGAAGAGACCGACGAAGAGCTGGATGACGCGACGAACCATATGAGCCATCCAATCGCATGATTGGCATGCCCTGTGCAGCCCAATATGGGTTTTGTGGCCACTGGTACTCTCGCATCTCGGCGCGTGCCCTCGCCCTGGCTCTCGGCGGGTGGCGCACGCGCGAGCCCGCGTACGAAGCGCTGGCCGACGGCATCCGTCTGCTGTGTCTCGACAACCGGCTCGCACCGCGCACCGCCCTCCCGGCGGAGCGGGAGCTGGCCGCGTCGCTCCACCTCAGCCGGAGCACCGTCGCCGCGGCGTACCGCAGCCTGCGCGAGACGGGACACATCGCCAGCCTGCGCGGCTCGGGGAGCGTGACCCTCCCGCTTCAGCGTCGTGACCCGGGCCGCGCTACCGCAGCCGACGGGATGATCGATCTGCAGCAGGCCAGCCCGCCTGCGTGGCCGGGTCTCGCGGGGATCATGAGCGAGGTGGCGGCGGGTGCGGCGTCGCTCGTGTCGCGTGTCGGATACGACGTGCTCGGCAGCATCGAGCTGCGTGAGGCGATCGCGGCGCACTACGCACGCCGGGGGATTCCGACGACGGCAGCGGAAGTGCTCGTCACCACCGGGGCGCAGAGCGCCATCCACCTCGTCGCATCCGTGCTGCTCGGCCGCGGTGATCGCGTCGTCATCGAGACCCCCACGTACCCGCACGCGGTGGATGCGCTGCGGCGCTCCGGAGCGCGGCTGGTGGGGGTGCCCGTCACGGTCGACCACGGCTGGGATCTCGACCGCGCCGAGCAGGCTTTCGCTCGCACGCTGCCCGTCATGGCCTACCTGATGCCCGACTTCCAGAACCCGACGGGGCGGTCCATGGACGCGGGGGAGCGCAGCGCGATCCTGGCCGCTGCCGAACGCGCCGGGTCGATCCTGGTGCTCGACGAGACCACGGCGGATCTCGACATCGATCGCGGGCCGCTGCCCGCCGGATTCGCCGCCGCGGACCCCGCCGGGGTCGTGCGGATCGGCTCGCTCGGGAAGACCGTATGGGGAGGCCTGCGAGTGGGCTGGATCCGCGCCGAGGGAGACCTCGTGCGCCGGCTCGTCGCCGCCCGGCCGGCGCACGACCTCGGGACCCCGGAGTTCGAGCAGGCCGTGGCATCGGCGCTGCTCACCGACTTCACGGCGATCGCCGCCCAGCGATCGGCTCTGCTGCGTGCCGGAAGGGACGCGGTGACGGACGCGCTGCGCACCCACCTGCCGTCATGGCGGATCCCGCACGCCCCGGGCGGTGTGTCGCTGTGGATCGAGCTGGATGCGCCCCTGAGCTCTGCGCTTGTGATGGACGTGCGCTCGCGTGGCGTGCTGCTCTCCGCCGGCCCGCGGTTCTCGGTGGACGGCGGCCACGATCGGCACCTGCGCGTTCCGTTCACCGCGCCGCCCGATGACATGGTGCGTGCGGCCGAGCTTCTCGCCGAGTCTTGGCGGAGCGTCAAGGCCGGCGCACCGGTCTCGCTCGTGGAGCAGTTCGAGTCGGTGGTGTGAGCTCACCGCGCGAAGCGCAGGCAGTCGAGGGCATCGGACACGCTCCAGAACTCTCCGAGGTCGAGGAACGCCCGTGACGCCTGCTGGAATCGCCGCGCCCGGTAGCGGATGCCGCCGCCCTGCGAAACGGCCTGCAGGTGCCCGATCGCCCGGCCGGTGCGGTCGACCACCCGCCACAGCGAGGGTGCAGCCTCGAGTAGGCGCAGCGGAACGCCGGGTGGCACGGATGGGGTGCTGATGGCCTGGATGTCGGTGAGGGTCATGTCGATCTCCTTCCGATTCGAACATATGTGCGACCTCCGACATCGAACGCGCCCTCTTTCCTCCACAGGCGCGCCCTGAGCGACGACTTTCACCAGTCATGCCTGGAGAACGCTGCGGGAACCCGAGACCGGCAAGGGTGGTCGCACCGCCGGCGCCCGACGGGCACTCGGGCGTCGGCGGGGCCGGGGAGAGACCCCGGTGACGAGGAAGGACAAGGACATGAGTGACACGATCACCATCACGGGGAACCTCGCCGGCGACCCCGAGCTCAAGCACACCGCGGGGGGCTTGGCCATCGCGTCGTTCCGGGTCGGGAGCGGGCAGCGCCGATTCGATCGCGCGTCGAAGACCTGGGTCGACGGAGACACGAACTGGTATGCGGTGTCGGCTTTCCGCGGGCTCGCCGAGCATGCGCACGCCTCGCTGCGGCGCGGCGACCGCGTCGTCGTCTCGGGGCGGCTGCGCATCCGCAACTGGGACAACGGCACCACTCGGGGTACCGCCGTCGAGATCGATGCCGACGCGGTCGGTCACGATCTGCTGTGGGGCACCAGTGTGTTCACCAAGGCCGCCCGACCCCCGGCGCCCGCGCCCGAGGGCGACTGGGAGGAAGCGCCGGATGCCGGCGAGGAATCCTGGGCACCTGCCGACGACTCGGCCACGACGACCGAGGCGCCGTCGGGCGACGCGACGGTCCGTCCACTCGCCCTCGTGGGCGCCGAGCCGCCGTTCTGAGGTCACAGCGGCGCTCGGGGTGTCGGCACCTATACTCTCCCCGTGCCCCGACATCCCGAGCGCTCCCGCCCCTCGTCTGCCGCTCGCAGATCAGCCGCCGGTGCGGTCGTGGCGCTCGTGCTCCTGATCGCGGGATGCACCGGCACCGCTCCGGGTACGGCGTCGACGAGCGCCGATCCGACGGAAGAGCCGGCGTCGGCATCCGCGACTCCGACTCCCGGCAGTGCGCCCTCGGCGGAAGAGCTCGCGCTCGTCCCGGACGGGAACGCCTACGACAATCTCCCGCTCTTCACCGCCGTCACCGAGGAGGTGTGGGGCTCCGACGGACAGGTGTCCGGTCGCGCTTACATCGATGCCCTCGTCGCCGCGGGATTCGACAAGGCGGCGATGGAGGTCACGAACGACCGCACCACCATCGACAACCCTGCCGAGAGCATCCAGTTCTCCGTGCAGTGGGGTGACCAGTGCCTGATCGGCCAGGTCGGACCGACCACCGGCGACCCTGTGACGATCGTCATGCCGGTGGTCGAGGAGAGCGGCTGCCTCATCGGTGAGACTCGTCCGATCGACTGGTGAGCGTCGACGAGCGTGACGGCGGCGAGGCCTCGGGGCGGTGGTCCGGCCGGTAGGCTGGGACGCTGACGTCACGGCAGAGGAGAACGTTCGAACGACATGGCTGAATACATCTACTCGATGGTCCGCGCCCGCAAGGCGGTCGGAGACAAGCTCATCCTCGACGACGTCACCATGGCGTTCCTCCCGGGAGCGAAGATCGGCATGGTCGGCCCGAACGGTGCCGGCAAGTCGACGATCCTCAAGATCATGGCCGGGCTCGACACCCCGTCCAACGGCGAGGCCAAGCTCTCGCCCGGCTTCAGCGTCGGCATCCTCATGCAGGAGCCGGAGCTCGACGAGTCCAAGACGGTGCTCGAGAACATCCAGGACGGCATCGCGATCAAGGCGAAGGTCGACCGGTTCAACGAGATCTCCGGCCTCATGGCCGACCCGGATGCCGACTTCGACGCGCTCCTTGCCGAGATGGGCGTGCTGCAGGAGGAGATCGACGCGGCCGACGCGTGGGACCTCGACTCCCAGCTCGAGCAGGCGATGGATGCGCTGCGTACGCCCCCCGGCGACGCCGAGATCGGTCCGCTGTCCGGCGGTGAGAAGCGTCGCGTCGCGCTGACGAAGCTGCTGCTGCAGAAGCCCGACCTCCTCCTCCTGGACGAGCCGACGAACCACCTGGACGCCGAGAGCGTGCTGTGGCTCGAGCAGCACCTCCAGAAGTACCCCGGCGCGGTGATCGCGATCACGCACGACCGGTACTTCCTCGACAACGTCGCGGAGTGGATCGCCGAGGTCGACCGCGGCCGGCTGATCGGCTACGAGGGCAACTACTCGACCTATCTCGAGAAGAAGGGCGAGCGCCTCGCCATCCAGGGCAAGAAGGACGCCAAGCTCGCCAAGCGCCTGGCGGAGGAGCTGGAGTGGGTGCGCTCCAACGCGAAGGGGCGCCAGGCCAAGTCGAAGGCCCGTCTCGCGCGCTACGAGGAGATGGCCGCCGAAGCCGACCGCACGCGCAAGCTGGACTTCGAGGAGATCACGATCCCGCCGGGGCCGCGCCTGGGCAGCATCGTGATCGAGGCCAAGAAGCTCGAGAAGGGCTTCGACGGCCGCTCGCTCATCGACGGACTGAGCTTCAGCCTTCCGCCCAACGGGATCGTGGGCGTGATCGGCCCGAACGGTGTGGGCAAGACGACCCTCTTCAAGACGATCGTCGGACTCGAGCCCCTCGACGGCGGCGATCTCAAGATCGGCGAGACCGTCAAGATCAGCTACGTCGACCAGTCCCGCTCCAACATCGATCCGAACAAGACGCTGTGGGAGGTCGTGTCCGACGGCCTCGACATCATCACGGTCGGCAAGACCGAGATCCCCTCGCGTGCCTACGTGTCGAAGTTCGGCTTCAAGGGTCCGGACCAGCAGAAGAAGGCCGGCGTGCTCTCCGGTGGTGAGCGCAACCGCCTCAACCTCGCGCTCACGCTCAAGGAGGGCGGCAACCTGCTGCTGCTCGACGAGCCGACGAACGACCTCGACGTCGAAACCCTGCAGTCGCTCGAGAACGCGCTGCTGGAGTTCCCCGGCTGCGCCGTGGTCATCACGCACGACCGGTGGTTCCTGGACCGCATCGCGACCCACATCCTCGCCTACGAGGGCACCGACGAGAACCCCGACAAGTGGTACTGGTTCGAGGGGAACTTCGAAGCCTACGAGGAGAACAAGATCGAGCGCCTCGGCCCCGAGGCCGCCAAGCCCCACCGCTCCGCCTACCGCAAGCTCACGCGTGACTGACACCGAGGTCCACGCAGGCGCGGGCGCAGGCGGCGGGCAGCGGCTGCACATCCCCATCCACCTGCGCTGGGGAGACCTCGACGCGTTCAACCACGTCAACAACACCTCGATGCTCAAGCTGCTCGAGGAGGCGCGCGTCCGCGCCTTCTGGCTGCCCGCACCGGGGGAGGACGCCCCCGGAACGGCGGTGCTGGAATCGAGCATCCACCACGGCGTGCTCACCCTGATCGCGCGCCAGGAGATCGAGTATCTGGCGCCGGTGCCCTACCAGCGGCATCCGCTGGACGTGCAGATGTGGTTCGGCAAGCTCGGCGGGTCGAGCATCGAGGTCTGCTACGAGGTCTGCAGCCCCCTCGAGAGCGCCGGCGACGCAGGCCAGACCGTGTACGCGCGGGCGACGACGGTCGTCGTGAAGGTGGATGCCGCGACCGGGCGCCCGCTGCGGCTCTCGGCGGCCGAGCGCGAGGCCTGGGAGCCCTACGTCGGCGACCCGATCGACTACGCGCACCGGCGCTGAGCCGACTGCGCGCACCGGCGCTGAGTCGTCACCTGCGCCGACCGCTCACGACGCCGCGGACGGCTCCTCGGGCACCCGCACCATGATCTCCTGCGCGACGCTCGCCAGCAGCCTGCCGTCCTGCGCGTAGATGCGGCCGGTGGCCAGCCCGCGGCCCCCGCGTGCACTCGGGGACTCCTGGACGTACAGCATCCACTCGTCCGCCCGTCCCGGCCGGTGCCACCACATCGCGTGGTCGAGACTGGCGACCTTCAGCCCGCGCAGCGCCCACGGGATGCCGTGCGCCCGAAGGATCGACTCCTGGATCGTCAGGTCGCTGAGATACGCCAGCGCGGCGCGATGGATCGCCGGATCGTCGGGGATCGGGCGTCGCACCTTCATCCACACCGCCTGGCTCGGCTCGCGGGCCCCGTCGACCGTGAGATAGATCGGCGACGGCACGTGACGCAGGTCGACGGGCCGATCCGTGAACAGGCGCTTGGACATCGGATGCAGGCCCTGCAGGTGCGCCTCGACATCGGGCAGCTCCTCGGGCGCCGGAAGGTCCTGCGGCATCGGCGCGTGGTGCTCGACCCCCGGGTCCTCGTCCTGGAACGACGCGATCATCGAGAAGATCGGCACGCCCTCCTGGAACGCCTGCGTGCGGCGGGTCGAGAACGAGCGGCCGTCGTGGATGCGGTCCACCGCGAACGTGATGCCCTTCGCCGAGTCGCCGGGCCGGAGGAAGTAGCCGTGCATCGAGTGCACGACGCGCTCGTCGGGAAGCGTCCTCTCGGCCGCCACGAGCGACTGTGCGAGCACCTGGCCGCCGTAGACGCGGCCGAGGGGCATGGACTGCGACACACCCGTGAAGATGTCCTCCGTCGTCCGCGCATCCGACCCGGCCAGGTCGAGCACGGCCAGCATCGACGCGACGGGGTCGGGGTCGGGCTTCCAGTCCGCCTGCTCCACGGATCTCCCTTCCGGGGGCCGCCCGCCACCCGTGTCTCCGATTGGTAGCTTAGAGGCGATGTCCCCCCGCCTCCTGCTCGCCGATGCCGAGTCCGCCGCCGATGCGCTGACGTTCGCGGGCCGCACCGCCCGGTTCACCGACGAGCCCGTTCGGCTGCAGGCGTCCGGCGGCGTCCTCGTCATGACGGCCGCCCCACTCGCTCCTCGCGGGATCGGCGACGCCACCCCCACGGTCCTCGCGATGCGCACCCTCGCCGCCGACCCCGAGCTGGTGTGCGATCTCGTGGTAGAGGCATCCGCTCTGTCCGCTGCGCCGGATGACGCGACGGCCGTCCAGCTGCCCGACACCGCGCTGTCGCCCGCCTGGGCGGGAATCGCACCGCCCCGTTCGGGGTGGACGCCGCAGGACGGGATCGAGGCATCCGTGCTCGCCGCGCAGGCGCAGGGCGGGATCGCCCGGGTTGCCGACGCCGTGCCGACGGATGCGGGCGAAGACGTCGTACGGGCGATCCGGGCGACCGTGTGGGGTGCGCCGGACGACGAACTCGCCGGACTTCCCCTCGGCGCAGCGTTCGCTGCGCTGAGCATGGGGTTCATCAGCGGCGCCGAGACCGCCCGCGTCTTCTCGAGCGGCCCCTGGACCCGCATCAGCCTCGCGCGCGGCCACGTCGTGGTCCGCGGTCCCGTCGCCGTCGGGATGACGCCGGTGCGGCGCACCGGATCCGCAGCGGGCTGACGCGTCCGGACTCAGACCGCGGTGCCGGCCGCTCGACCCGCGGCGCGACCGCTGAAGAGGCATCCGCCGACGAACGTGCCCTCCAGCGCCCGGTAGCCGTGCACTCCGCCGCCGCCGAATCCGCTCGCCTCGCCCGCGGCGTACAGGCCCGGAACGGGCTCGCCGGTCGAACCCAGGGCGCGCCCGGACAGGTCCGTCTCGATGCCTCCGAGCGACTTGCGGGTGAGCACGTGCAGCTTCACCGCGATGAGGGGCCCGGACTTCGGGTCGAGGATGCGGTGCGGAGTGGCGGTGCGGATCAGCCGGTCGCCGCGGTAGGCGCGGGCTGAGCGCAGCATCGCGATCTGCGCGTCCTTCGTGAAGTCGTTGTCGATCTCGCGGTCGCGCGCCTCGATCTCGAGGCGCACGCGGTCGGCGTCCAGCACGTCCCCGCCCGGCAGCGCCTTCATGCCCGCGATCAGCTCGTCCAGGGTGTCGCGCACGACGAAGTCGGCGCCCTTGTCCATGAACGCCTGAACCGGTCCCGCCGCGCCCTTGCCCAGTCTCGACTTCGCCAGCAGGCGCACGTCCTTGCCGGTGAGGTCGGGGTTCTGCTCGCTGCCCGAGAGGGTGAACTCCTTCTCGATGATCTGCTGCGAGAGCACGAACCAGGAATGGTCGTGGCCGGTGGCGCGCAGGTGGGCGAGCGTCCCGAGCGTGTCGAAGCCGGGGAAGAGCGGCACGGGGAGGCGGTGGCCGGTCGCGTCGAGCCACACCGAAGACGGACCGGGGAGGATCCGGATGCCGTGATCCGGCCAGACCGGATCCCAGTTCTGGATCCCCTCGACGTAGTGCCACATGCGGTCGCCGTTGATGAGCCGCGCGCCCGCAGCCTCGGACACCTCCTGCATGGAGCCGTCGACATAGGCCGGTACGCCCGTGACCATCGTCACCGGCGCGGTGCCGAGCCGCTCGGGCCACCAGCGGCGCACGAGCTCGTGATTTCCACCGATGCCGCCCGACGACACGATCGTCGCTCCCGCCGTGATCGCGAAGAACCCCACCGTCTCTCGTGACGAGGCCACACCGCGCGCCGCCCCGGAGGGAGCGAGGATGTCGCCCTCCGCGCCCGTCACGGCTCCACCGGTCACCGTGAGCCGCGTGACCCGATGGCGCGGCAGGATCGTGACGCGTCCCTGCGCCTCGCCCGTCTCCACGGCCGCCTGGAACGGCGCGACGAGGCCGGGACCCGTGCCCCAGGTGATGTGGAAGCGGGGAACCGAGTTGCCGGGGCCGGTCGCGGTGTAACCGCCGCGCTCGGCCCACCCCACCACGGGGAAGAACCCGACGCCCTTCTCCCGCAGCCACGCGCGCTTCTCCTCGTGCGCGAACTGCAGGTACGCCTCGGCCCAGCGGCGCGGCCACAGGTCCTCGTCGCGGTCGAAGCCGGCGTTGCCGAACCAGTCCTGGCGAGCGAGCTCGATCGAGTCCTTGATGCCCATCCGCCGCTGCTCGGGGGAGTCGATGAAGAACAGCCCGCCGAACGACCACCATGCCTGGCCGCCGAGGTTCGACCGGGGCTCCTGGTCGACGATGACGACCCGCTTGCCGGCGGCCACGGCTTCGGACGCGGCGACGAGGCCCGCGAGGCCCCAGCCGATCACGAGCACGTCGGCGGTGTGCGAGGTGGGGGCTGCGGGCATGTCGACTCCTTCGTCGAGTGCGGAGATGCGCGGGAGGGGGATCAGGCCGTCGGCGGGACGGCGGTGACGGGCAGCGAACCGGATGCCGAGTCCCGGCCCCCGGCGGAGGGCCCGATGCCGGACGGCTCGAACGTGTTCACCATGGCATGTGCGGCCCGCAGCAGGTAGTCCCACAGCGTCGCCTCGTGCAGCGGCGACAGCTGCAGCTCGTCCACGGCGGCCCGCATGTGGGCCAGCCAGCGATCGCGGGCATCCGGGTTGACGTGGAAGGGCGCGTGGCGCATCCGCAGCCGCGGATGTCCGCGCTGCTCGCTGTAGGTCGTCGGCCCGCCCCAGTACTGCTCGAGGAAGAGCGTCAGCCGCTCCCGGGCGGGACCGAGGTCCTCCCCGGGGTACATCGGCTTGAGCACCTCGTCCTCGGCCACGCCGCGGTAGAACGCGTCGACCAGCCGGACGAACGTCTCGTGCCCGCCGATCTCGTCGTAGAAGCTCTGGGGCGAAGCATCCGTCATGGCGTGCCCTTCGTGTCGTCGCCGGTGGCGGGCGGCGGTGTCTTGGGGGTGCGCTTGGGCCGCCAGACGGGACGGGAGGCCGCGGGGACGCCGGTGACGGCCGTCGGCTTGGTCTTGGGCGGGTTGGCGCCGCGCACGCGCTGCGCGCCCTCGATCCCCGTCGGCATGATCGTGTTCAGGGCGGGGAGGTTGACCCCGGCCTCGTCCAGCGACTTCTTCAGTCGCATCCGCAGCTCGCGCGCCACGTCGTCCTTCGCGTTGGCGCGCGTCTTCATCACGAGGCGGATGACGAGCGCGTCGCCCGAGATCGACTCGAGTCCCCAGACCTCGGGCTGCTCGAGGATGCGGGTGCGCCACTTCGCGTCCTTCGCGAGTCCGCGCGCCGCCTCGAGCATCAGCTGCTCGACCTCGTCGATGTCGGCGTCGATCGGGATCGACAGATCGATGATCACTCGGGACCAGCCCTGCGACAGGTTTCCGATGCGCGTGACCTCGCCGTTGCGCACGTACCAGAGCGTGCCGTTGACGTCGCGCACGTGCGTCACCCGCACGCTGACGTACTCGACGATCCCGGACGCCAGACCGAGGTCGACCACGTCGCCGATGCCGACCTGGTCCTCGGCGACGATGAAGATGCCGTTGAGCACGTCCTTGACGATGTTCTGGGCGCCGAAGCCGAGGCCCGCTCCGATGGCCGCGCTCAGCAGGGTCAGCGATCCGAGCGCTCCTGGCGCGATCACCCACACGACGAGCATGATCGCGATGATCACGACGGAAACCCCGACGATGTTCTGCAGGATCGTCCCGAGCGTGCGCGTTCGCTGCACGAGACGCACCGACGCGAGCGGGGACCGCTCGAGCGCCTGCGTGTCGTCGACCGCCGCCTTGTTCTTCGCACCCGAGACGATGCGGTTCACCACGCGCCGGATGACGATGCGGAGGAGCCATACCGCGAGCATGGCGCCGAGGACGATCCCCGCGATCTTCGCGAGCATCCACCCGGCCTCGGTCAGGAAGGCCAGGACGTCCGTCCAGAACGTGCCGGAGGTCGGATCGACGGTCATGAAGGGGGAGTTCGTCATCGCCACGATCCTAACGACGCCAGCCTCGGCCCCACCTGAGTGCGGGGCCGAGGCATCCGATCCCGGCTACTGGGCGTCGCGCTCCTGGACCGACAGCGCGCGCTCGACGCCGGCCAGGTTCTCGGCGACGAGACGTCGCAGGGCAGGTGCGGCGTCGGCGTGGGCCTCGAGCCAGCCGCGCGTGGCGGCCTGCAGCTCGAGGTTCGCCAGGGGAGCCGGGTACAGTCCGAAGATCAGGTACTCGGCGATCTTGTAGCTGCGGGACTCCCAGATCGGCAGCAGCGCCGCGAAGTACGGCTCGACGAAGGCGCCCAGCTGATCGCGGCCGGCCGGGTGCACGAAGCCGAGCGCGGCCGAGCGCACGATCGTGTTCGGCAGGTCGTCCTGGTCGACGAGAGACGACCAGGCGGCGGCCTTGGCCTCGGGGGTCGGGAGCGCCGCCTTGGCCTGCGCGGCGAACTCGCCGCCCTTGGCGGTGTTGTCGGCCGCGAGTGCGGCGTCGATGTCAGCCTCGCTCACGACGCCTCCCGCGGCGAGCGACACGAGCAGCTGCCATGAGAGGTCGGTGTCGATCTCGAGGCCGTCGAACGAGACCTCGCCGTCGCGCACCTGGCGCACCTTGTCCCACTGGGCGCTCGTCGCCGCGGCGCTGGCGAACGCCGTCACGAACTGCAGCTGGCTGTCGCTTCCCGCCTCAGCGCTTTCGGCGAGCGCCCACAGCGCATCGGCGACCTTCTGCCGGGTCGCGTCGCGCTTCGCGGGGGCGACGTACGAGTTCGCCGCGAGCTGCAGCTGCGCGAGCGTGGTGCGCACCGTCGTCGACTCGGTCTCCGCGCCGATGTTGCGCAGCACGAGGTCGACGTAGTCGGAGGCGGATGCCTCGGCATCCCGCGTCTGGTCCCACGCGGCGCCCCAGACCAGCGAGCGCGCGAGCGGGTCGCTGATCTTCGCGAGGTGGCCGATCGCGGTCTGCAGCGAGCGCTCGTCGAGCCGGATCTTCGCGTAGGCGAGGTCCTCGTCGTTGAGCAGCACGAGGTCGGGGCGCTTCCGGCCCTTGAGCTCGGGCACCTCGGTGAGGTCCCCGTCCACATCCAGCTCGACGTGGTGCACGCGCACCAGCGCGTCGCCCTCGAGCGAGTAGAACCCGACGCCGAGACGGTGCGGGCGGATCGTCGGATAGTCCGCGGGGGCGGTCTGCACGATGGCGAAGCGCGTGATGGTGCCGTCGACGTCGGTGGCGATCTCGGGGGAGAGCGTGTTGACGCCGGCGGTCTCGAGCCACTTCTTCGACCAGGTGGACAGCTCGCGACCGCTCGTGGTCTCGAGCTCGGAGAGCAGGTCCGACAGCTCGGTGTTGGACCACTCGTGCTTCTTGAAGTAGGCGGCCACGCCCGCGAAGAACTGCTCGATGCCGACCCACGCGGCGAGCTGCTTGAGCACCGAGCCGCCCTTGGCGTAGGTGATGCCGTCGAAGTTCACCTGGACGTCCTCGAGGTCGTTGATCTGCGCGACGACGGGATGGGTGGAGGGCAGCTGGTCCTGGCGGTAGGCCCAGGTCTTCTCCATCGCGTTGAACGTCGTCCACGCCTCGGTCCACTCGGTGGCCTCGGCGGTCGCGATCGTCGACGCCCACTCGGCGAACGACTCGTTGAGCCAGAGGTCGTTCCACCACTTCATGGTGACGAGATCGCCGAACCACATGTGGGCCAGTTCGTGGAGGATCGTCACGACGCGACGCTCCTTGACGGCGTCGGTCACCTTGGAGCGGAAGACGTAGGTCTCGGTGAAGGTGACGGCGCCGGCGTTCTCCATGGCACCCGCGTTGAACTCGGGGACGAAGAGCTGGTCGTACTTCTCGAACGGGTACGCGTAGTCGAACTTGTCCTCGAAGTAGGTGAAGCCCTGACGGGTCTTCTCGAAGATGTAATCGGCGTCGAGGTGCTGCCACAGGCTCTTGCGGCCGTACACGCCGAGCGGGATCACACGACCCGAGGCGCTGGTGAGCTCGGAGAACGTGGCCTCGTACGGCCCGGCGATGAGTGCGGTGATGTACGACGAGATGCGCGGCGTGGCGGGGAACGCCCACGTCGCCGAGCCGTCGCCGTGCTTCTTGGGCTCGGGGGTGGGGGAGTTGGAGACGACCTTCCACGGCTCGGGCGCCGTGACGGTGAACTGGAACGTCGCCTTCAGGTCGGGCTGCTCGAACACCGCGAACATGCGGCGCGAGTCGGGCACCTCGAACTGCGAGTACAGGTAGACCTCGCCGTCGACCGGGTCGACGAAGCGGTGCAGGCCCTCGCCGGTGTTGGTGTAGAGGCAGTCCGCGTCGATGACGAGCTCGTTCTCGGCCTCGAGACCGGACAGCGCGATGCGCGAGTCGGCGAACGCCGACGCCGGGTCGATGGACCGGCCGTTCAGTGTGATCTCGCGCACGTCGCGGGCGATGAGATCGATGAAGGTGTCGGCGCCCGCGGTGGCCGCGAAGCGCACGACGGTGCGCGACGCGAAGACCTCCGCGCCCTTCGTCAGGTCGAGCACGACCTCGTACGAGTGGGTGTCGACGATCGCGCGGCGCTCCTGCGCCTCGATGCGGGTGAGGTTCTCTCCAGGCACTGCATTGCTCCCAGGGGTGAGGGTGAGTGACCGCGGGCAGGCGCTGCTGGCGCCGGCGGCAACCGCTCCAGCCTATTCCAGCCCTCGCCGGGAGGTGTCGCCCGCGGAGTCCGGCCCTCCGTGGGAGTGCGAGGATGGAGGGGTGACCTCGGGAGCGCAGAACATGTCCGGCACGTCGTCCGCAGCCGTAACGGTGCCCTTCGCGTCGGAGGCCGCGGCATGCGGCGCTCCCCACGTGGAGGTGCCCGTCGCGTACGACGCGATCCTGCTCGCCGGCTTCGGCGGCCCCGAGGGCCAGGACGACGTCATCCCGTTCCTGCGCAACGTGACGCGTGGCCGCGGCATCCCCGATGAGCGGCTCGAGGAGGTGGCGCACCACTATCGCCACTTCGACGGCATCAGCCCGATCAATGCCCAGAACCGAGCCCTCAAGGCCGCTCTGGAGGCGGAGCTCGCGCGCCGCGGCATCGACCTGCCCGTGTACTGGGGCAACCGCAACTGGGCGCCGTACCTGGAAGAGGCGGTGCAGGATGCCGCGTCCGCGGGCCGCACGAAGCTTCTGGGTCTCGCGACCAGCGCGTACTCCTCGTTCTCGAGCTGCCGGCAGTACCGTGAGGACTACGCCCGCGTGCTGACGGACACCGGCCTCGCCGGCACGGTGACGATTGACAAGGTGCGGCAGTTCTTCGACCACCCCGGCTTCGTCCAGCCGTTCATCGACGGGGTGCGCGACGCCGTCGCGGGGTTCCTCGCCGACGGCATTCCGCCCGAGTCGGTCCGGGTGCTCTTCTCGACCCACAGCATCCCCACCGCCGACGCCGAGCGCTCCGGTCCCCGCGAGGGCGACCCCGCCCACCGCGATCTCGGCGAGGGCGGGGCGTACGCCGCTCAGCATCTCGCGGTGGCCGAGGTCGTGATGGCCGCCGTCGCGGCGGAGGTCCCCGCGGCCGCCCGGATCGGGTGGGAGCTGGTCTATCAGAGCCGGTCCGGCCCGCCGAGCCAGCCGTGGCTCGAGCCCGACGTCAACGACGTGATCGCGGAGCTCCCGGGCGCCGGGATCACGGCGGTCGCCATCGTGCCGCTCGGTTTCATGAGCGACCACATGGAGGTGCTCTGGGACCTTGACACCGAGGCGATGGATGCCGCGGCCGAGGCGGGCATCCGTGCGGTGCGCACGCCGACTCCCGGCGTGGATCCGGTGTTCGTCTCGGGGCTGATCGACCTCGTCGAGGAGCGCCTGCGGGGGACGCCGGTGGCCGACCGGCCGCACGCGACCGACCTCGGACCCTGGTTCGACGTCTGCCGCCCCGGCTGCTGCGAGAACGTCCGCGCGGGCTTCAAGCCGGCCGCCGCGGGCGTCGCCCCCTGACCCGTGTCATCCGCGCCGGTTGACTCGGCGCCGCTCCTTAGGATGGTGCCCATGCGCATCCACATCGCGACCGACCACGCCGGCCTCGAGTTCTCGACGCAGCTCCAGCATCACCTGGCGGCGGCCGGTCATGAGGTGATCGACCACGGTCCGGTCGAGTTCGACCCGCTCGACGACTACCCGGCGTTCTGCATCCGTGCCGCACAGGCCGTTGTGCGCGACCAGGCCGCCGGCATCGAGGCGCTGGGAGTCGTGTTCGGCGGCTCGGGCAACGGCGAGCAGATCGCGGCCAACAAGGTCGTCGGCGTGCGCGCCGCCCTCGCCTGGAGCATCGCGACCGCCGAACTCGCCCGCGAGCACAACGACGCCAACGTGATCGCGATCGGCGCACGCCAGCACACTTTCGACGAGGCGTCGTCGTTCATCGACCGCTTCATCGCCACGCCGTTCTCGGGCGAGGAGCGCCACGCGCGCCGCATCGCGCAGCTGGCGGCGTACGAGCAGGACGGCTCGCTCGAGCCGGACCCTCGCGCGACGCCGGGGCGCCCCGACGTGCTCGACGCCGACGACAGCTCCTTCGACCCCGAGGCGGGCTGACGCCGCGATGCCCGAGGGTCACTCCGTCCATCGGATCGCCCGGCAGTTCGATCGCAACTTCGTCGGTCGCGCGGTGTCGGCCTCGAGTCCGCAGGGCCGCTTCGCCGAAGGCGCGGCGGTGATCGACGGCCGCAGCGCGACCGCGGTGCGCGCCGTCGGCAAGCAGATGTTCCTCGAGTTCGACGACGACCTCTGGCTGCGTGTCCACCTCGGGATGTACGGGGCGTGGGACTTCGCCGGCGAGATCGTCGCGGACCCGACCATCGCCTCGGCGAACGGCCGCATGGGGCAGACGAACCAGCGTGGCACCGAGCTTCCCGATCCGATCCTCGATTCCGCGGGCGAGAATTCGCTCACGTCGATCGGCGCTCCGCGCAAGACCCGCGTGCACGTGCGCATGTCGGAGCAGACGACGGGGCTGGCGGACGAGGACGACGCCTGGCCGCCGCCCGTCGTCGGCCAGGTGCGACTGCGTCTGCTGACCGCCACGACGGCGGCCGACCTGCGCGGTCCCACGGCCTGCGAGCTGCGCACGCCCGACGAGGTCGCCGAGATCATCGCGAAGCTCGGTCCGGATCCGCTCGTGGACGACGTGGCCGAGGGCGAGGAGCGCTTCACCGCGGTCGTGCGCCGCAAGCCCACCTCCATCGGGCTGCTGCTGATGGATCAGTCCGTGGTGAGCGGCATCGGCAACGTGTACCGCGCCGAGCTCCTCTTCCGGGCGCGGCAGAATCCCCACACCCCGGGCCGCGAGGTCCCGGAGGAGGTCGTGCGCGGGCTGTGGCGCGACTGGGTGCGGCTGCTCGCCATCGGCGTCGAGACCGGTCAGATGATGACCATGGACGACCTCTCGCCGGAGGATTACCGCCGGGCGATGGCCAGTCGCGACGACCGGCACTGGGTGTACCACCGCGCCGGGCTGCCGTGCCGCGTGTGCGGCACCGAGATCGTCGTCGAGGAGGTCGCCACGCGCAAGCTGTACTGGTGCCCCTCGTGCCAGCGCTGACCGGCCCGCGGCGAGCCTAGGCTGAATCCATGCGCCAGAACCCGAGCTTCGCGATGACCGACGTCGCCGAGCTGCGCCGTCTCATCGATGCGAACCCGTGGATGACCCTCGTCAGTGCGACCGACGACGGCCTCGTCGCCTCCCACTACGCCGTTCTCCTCGACCAGGACCGCGACGACCTGACGATCGTCGGGCACGTGGGCAAGCCCGACGACCTCATCCACGGCATCGGGGAGCGCGAGCTCCTCGTCGTCGTGCAGGGGCCGCACGGCTACATCTCGCCCGGCTGGTACGGCGACGGCCCGAATGTGCCCACGTGGAACTTCGTGTCCGCCCACCTCACCGGGGTTCCCGAGATCCTCACGCCCGAGGAGAACCTCGCGGTGCTCGACCGGCTCGTCGCGCGGTTCGAGGGAGGGATGCCGCACCCCCGGCTGCTCTGGGAGCGTCCCAACGATCCGGACTACGTCACCCGTCTCGAGCGTGGGACGGTCGGATTCCGGCTGACCCCGACGAGGGTGGTCGCCAAGCGCAAGCTCAGCCAGAACCGGCCCGACGAGGTCGTCGAGACGATCATCGCCGAGCTGGGCGCGGGCGGCGGCCGCTACGCCGATCCGAGGCTCGCCGGCGAGATGCAGCGCGCCCTCGACGCCCGCAGGGCGACCCGGTGAGCGCGGCTCTCGGGGAGGCCCCGGACGTCATCGCGAATGTGCGGCTCTCCGGAGCCGAGCGCACCGACCCGTTCGCGGACGACCTCGTCGACGTGCACCTCGCCGGCGGCGTCGTCGCCGACATCGGGCCCGCCCGCGCCCTTCCGCGGCGGGGCCACGTAGTGGACGGGGGCGGCGGCCGCATCATCCCGGGCCTCTGGGATCACCACGTCCACGTCGTGCAGTGGGCGCTGGCCGCGCAGCGCGAGTCGCTCGCGGCGGCGTCGTCTGCGGCTCACGCGGCGAAGATCATGGCCGCAGCCCCGGTGCTCCCCGACGGTCGCCGCGTGGGCACGGGGTTCCGCGATGCCCTGTGGCCCGATGCGCCGACGCTCGAGCAGCTCGACGCCGCCACCGGCGAGGTCCCCACCTACCTGATCAACGCCGACGTCCACAGCGTCTGGCTCAATTCGGCGGCGTTCCGCCGGGAAGGCTTCGCGCCGGACGACGCCGGCATCCTCCGCGAAGAGCCCGCCTTCGAGATCTCGCGGCGACTCAACGCCGTCGCGGCCGAGGTCGCCGATCCGCTCGTCGCGGCGATGGCACGGGATGCCGCCGCCCGCGGCGTCGTGGGGCTCGTCGACCTCGACATGGCGTGGAACGAGGACGCGTGGGCGCGGCGCACCGCTGCGGGGTTCGACGCGCTGCGGGTCGAGTTCGGGATCTACCCGGAGTTCCTCGAGCGCGCCCTCGCCGACGGACTTCGCACCGGCGATGTCGCGCGGGGAGCGGCATCCGATCTGGCGCGCGTCGGCCCGTTGAAGGTCATCACCGACGGATCGCTCGGCACGCGGACCGCCGCGTGCTCGCACGCGTACCCCGGGGATCCGAACAACCGCGGAGTGCTGACCGTCGACCTCCCGAGCCTCGTCGAACTCCTCACCCGCGCGACCGGCGCGGGGATCGCCTCCGCCGTCCACGCGATCGGCGACATCGCCAACAGCTACGCGCTCGATGCGTTCGCCACCACCGGCGCCTGGGGCACGATCGAGCACGCGCAGCTCGTGGCGCACGCGGACATCCCGCGGTTCGCGCGCCTGGGCGTAGGTGCCAGCGTGCAGCCCGAGCATGCTATCGACGACCGCGACCTGACCGATGCGATCTGGGCGGACCAGACCGCCCAGCCCTATCCGCTGCGGTCGCTCGCCGACACGGGCGCGAACCTGCTCTTCGGCTCGGATGCCCCGGTCTCGCCGCTCGATCCGTGGGCGGCGATGGCGGCGGCCGTCTTCCGCACGCGGGACGGACGCGAGCCCTGGCAGGAGCATCAGCGGATCGATGCCGCCACCGCGCTGGGCGCGTCGACACACGGCGGGTCGGCATCGCCTGCACGCATCGAACCCGGGGCGCCTGCCGACCTCGCCGTGTGCGCCCACGATCCGCTGCGCGCGAGCGAGTCCCAGCTGCGGGGCATGTCCGTGGCGATGACGCTCGTGGGGGGCCGGCTCACGCACCTCGCGTAGCAGGCCCACGACCACCACCGGGGGACAGCCCCCGTCGGGGTCCGGGAGGGGATCGGATGCCGTCGGCCGGAGCCCCCGGCGAGGCTGGATGGCATGGTCTCGCCCCTGCCCTCGCCCGTTCCGGCTCCTCCCGCCGCGCCGCCGCGCCGCCGCCGACGCCGCGCCCTCGTCGCGACGCTGGTCGCGATCCCGCTCGTGCTGCTCGCGGTCGCGGGAGCCGGGTGGTTCGCCCTCAACTCCGGGCGTCCGACGCCGCCTGCTGCCGGAACGACGTCGTTCGATCGGCCGCTGCACGTCCCGGACCTCGCGCCGTCGACCATCGAGGACGGCGTCCGCGTCTACCGCCTGCACGCCGCGGAGGGCCGTACGCCGCTGGTGCCGCAGGGCGAAACCCCGACGCTCGGCTACAACGGCACCTACCTCGGACCCACCCTCGTCGCCGATCGCGGCGAGCGTGTGCGCGTCGAGGTCGAGAACGGGCTCGACGAGAGCACGACGGTGCACTGGCACGGGATGCACCTGCCGGCCGCGATGGACGGCGGTCCGCACACGCCGATCGCGGCCGGCGCGACATGGACCCCGGAGTGGACGATCGACCAGCCCGCAGCATCCCTCTGGTACCACCCGCACCTGCACGGGCGCACCCGGGAGCAGGTGGATGCGGGCCTGGCCGGCATGTTCCTCGTCACGGACGACGAGGAGGCCGCCCTCGCGCTTCCCCGCGAGTACGGCATCGATGACGTGCCGCTCATCGTGCAGGACCGGTCGTTCAGCGCCGACGGCGCCTTCGCGGGCGGCGTCGGCATGCAGTTCGACGGCGTGCTGGGCGACACGATCCTCGTCAACGGCACGGTCGCTCCCTACTTCGAGGCCTCCACCGAGCGCGTGCGCCTCCGGCTGCTCAACGGCTCGAGTGCGCGCATGTACGACTTCGCGTTCGCCGACGGCCGCGCCTTCGACCTCATCGGCACCGACGGCGGCCTCCTGTCATCGCCCGCTGAATCCACGAGCATCCCCCTGTCACCCGGCGAGCGCGCCGAGATCGTGGTGGAGCTGACGGCGGGGGAGCGGGTCGTCCTCCGATCGCGGGCCCCCGATCCCGCGCTGCACGCGGGCGGTGCGGTCTTCGACGTCCTCGAGCTGCGGGCCGCGGCGTCCCTCGCCCCTTCTCCCGAGGTGCCGGCGACCCTCGCGACGCTGCCGGAGGCGGACGAGACGGATGCCGCGGCCCAGCGCTCGTTCGAGATGTCGGGGCACGAGATCAACAACCGCGAGATGGACCTGGGCCGCGCCGACTTCACGGCGACGGTCGACACGAGCGAGGTGTGGACGGTGCGCAACGACAACCCGCTGCCGCACTCGTTCCACGTCCACGACACGCAGTTCCGCGTGCTGAGCGTCGACGGCGAGTCGCCGCCGGCCCGACTGTCGGGCTGGAAGGACACGATCGCCCTCGAGTGGGACCGCGAGTACCGGCTGCTGGTGCGCTTCGAGGACTACGCCGATCCGACGACACCGTACATGTATCACTGCCACCTGCTGTGGCACGAGGACCAGGGCATGATGGGACAGTTCCTGGTCGTCGAACCTGGCCAACAGGCCGACCTGCGACGTCCCGAGGGAGACTCCGATGACCACGATGACCACTGACGCCGCCGCACGGCCGGCGGCGCCCGACGTCTTCTGGGCGTCGTACGGGCGCGCCTGGACCCGCACCCCCGGCAGCGCCGTCTACCTCCTCGCCGTCTTCGTGCTGGCGATGGTGTCGGTGAGCGTGCTCGCCTCGCTCTTCTGGACCGGCGTCGGCCTGCTCGTGATCGTGATCGGTCTGCCGATCGTCGTCGGCACCCTCCTGGTGGCGCGCGGCTTCGGTGTCGCAGACCGCGGCCTGCTGTGGCTCACCGGGCTCCCGCAGATCGCGGAGCCGGAGTGGAATCGCGACCAGCCCGGGGCGGGCGGGTTCTGGATGACGCTCACCCGTCCGCTGCGCAACGCCCACTACTGGGTGTATCTCGTGCACGGCATGATCGTCAGTCCCCTCATCAGCACGATCTCGTTCGTGCTGACCACCGTGTGGCTGAGCGTGGGTCTGGGCGGCCTGACGTACTGGTTCTGGGGTGTGTTCCTCCCGCGCGGCGACGCCGGCGACTGGGGTCGCTATGTGTCCGACGCGCTGCCCTGGCTCTTCGGCGCATGGCCGTCGTGGACGGTCGAGGTCGTGCTGTACCTGCTCGCCGGGATCGTATTCACGTTCACGATGCCGTGGGTGCTCGGCGGTCTCGCGCGAGGCCATCACGCCGTCGCGAAGGGGATGCTCGGACGCTGGGCATCCGACGACCTGGCCGCCGAGGTGCGCGCCGAGGCTGCCGCCCGCACGTCGGCGGTGCAGGCCGAGGACGTCGCGCTGCGTCGCCTCGAGCGCGACATCCACGACGGCCCGCAGCAGCGCCTCGTACGCCTCCAGCTCGATCTCGCGGCCCTCGAGCGGCGAGCGGAGTCGGGGGACGCGGATGCCGCGGCCGAGCTGGCCCGCGAGGCCCGTGGCCACGCAAAGGCCGCCCTCGACGAACTGCGCGCGCTGTCCAGCGGCGTCGCCCCGCCGCTGCTCCAGGACCGGGGGCTGGCAGCGGCCCTCGCTGCGACGGCGGCGGGCGCACCGCTCACGGTGCACACCGACATCGACCCCGCGATCGACGCGGTCACGAGCCCGGAGGTCGCGCGCACCGTCTACTTCGTCGTGGCCGAGCTGCTCACGAACGTCGTGAAGCACTCGGGAGCGACGGCGGTCACGCTCAAGGCCGCACTGCGCCCGTCGCTGAGCGGTGCGCCCTCGATGCTCGACGTCTGGGTCGTCGACAACGGCCGAGGCGGAGCCGGCTACGCTCCCGGGCACGGACTCGAGGGGCTGCGCGAGCGCGTGGCGGGTCTGCGCGGCATGCTCGTCGTCGACAGTCCCGCCGGCGGCCCGACATCGGTCGGCGCGCACGTTCCCCTTGCGGCGGCGGCGTCGTGAGCGATCCCTATGCTGAGGACGTGCTCCCACCGGTCCGTGTCGTGCTCGTCGAGGACTCCGTGCTGCTGCGGGAGGGCCTGGTGCGGCTCTTCGACGAGGCGGGCTACGTCACGGCGGGAGCCTGGGGCGACGCCGACGACATCGTGGCGCGGGTGCGCGAGGCGCGGGCGGATGTCGCGATCCTCGACGTGCGGCTGCCTCCGGGTTTTCGCGACGAGGGCATCCGGGCCGCCCTGACGCTGCGCTCCGCGCTGCCGGACGTGGGCATCCTGGTCCTGAGCCAGTACGTCGAGGGCGTCTACGCGCGGGAGCTTCTCGCCGGCGGTGACGGGGGCGTCGGCTACCTCCTGAAGGATCGCGTGACGTCGCTCGAGGAGTTCACAGATGCCGTGCGCCGCGTCCGCGAACGCGGGACTGTCCTCGATCCGCTCGTCGTGCAGGGGCTGCTGGCCGCGCGACCCGACCCTCTGTCGACGCTGACGCCCCGCGAGCGCGACGTGCTGACGCTCATGGCGGAGGGCCGGAGCAACGCGAGCATCGCCGCGCGCCTGTTCATCGGGGTGGGCGCCGTGGAGAAGAACATCAGCGCGATCTTCGCCAAGCTCGGGCTCGAGGAGTCGGGCACCGAGCACCGCCGCGTCCTGGCGGTGCTGGCCTTCCTCCAGCGGTGAGACACGACGATGCCCCCGGCCGGAGCCGGGGGCATCGAGTCGTCTCAGCGTCGTCCGGAGGTCACTCGGCGAGGTGCGCGAACAGGAACCAGCGGTCCTTCTCGAGGGTCTCCTTGATGCCGATGGCGACGTCCTGGCTCGTGAGGTCGAACTCGTCGAGACCGTCGATCGCGGCCTGCACGTCGGCGATCACGAGGTCCATGTCGGCGATGACGGTGCGGATGAGCGCGTCCCACTGCGTGAAGCCTGCGGGGACGGCCGACGCGGTCTTCGCCGCGACGGTGCTCGCGCGGGCGTCGATCGGGAGGCCCAGGGCGACGATGCGCTCAGCGGCCTGATCGGCGCCGGCCTGCGCGTTGGCGACGACCGAGTCGAGCAGCTCGTGGATGGCGATGAAGTTGGCGCCGCGGACGTTCCAGTGGGCCTGCTTGCCGTTGACGGCGAGGGCCTGGAGTCCGAGGACGACGGGGGTGAGGAACTGGGCGCTGGCAGCGGCCACGGTCGGGTCGGCAGCGGTGGCGGGGGTGGTGTTCGTCTTGGTCATGTCACGTCTCCATCTTCGGGAGGGACGCCTTCTGCGACGTGCGTCCTCCGGTGACTGCAACGCTACTCGGGCCGCGACATTCCGCAAGCAAGACAAGGCTCGGCTAACCCCGGTGTGACGCTCGCCGGACCCGTCGCGCCGGATTGCCAGCCACGACCGGCTAACGTCGTTGAGTGCCTTCCGCCGATCACGACCTCGGACCCCAGCATCTGGGTCAGCCCGCCGCCACCGTGACCCGCGAACCCCGCGACCGGTCTCCCGAGCACGCGGAGCCGTCGCGGTTCATCCCGCATGTGCAGGGCCTTCGCGCGATCGCGGTCCTGGCGGTGGTGCTCTACCACTTCTGGCCGGCGCGGTTCTCGGGCGGCTACGTCGGCGTCGACGTCTTCTTCGTGATCTCGGGCTTCCTGATCACGTCGCACCTGATGCGCGAGCTGACGGCGACCGGCACGGTGCGCCTCGGCCAGTTCTGGGCCCGCCGCGCGCGACGCCTGTTGCCAGCATCCCTGTTGGTCCTGCTCTTCTGCGCCGTCGTGGCGATGTCGCCGTACCTCACCCCGACATCCGCGCTCCCGAACGAGGTCCGCGAGATCCTCGCCTCCACCTTCTACGTGGAGAACTGGTACCTCGCGCTCAACTCCGCGGACTACCTCAACCACTCCGGCGACCCGACGACCGTCCAGCACTACTGGTCGCTGTCGCTCGAGGAGCAGTTCTACGTGATGTGGCCGCTGCTCATGCTGCTGGCGGCGTGGATCGGCGTGAAGTGGTTCCGCGGTTCCCGGCGCCGAGCCGTGATCGTCACGCTCGCGGTCGTCTCGGTGGTGTCGTTCGCGTTCTGCGTCGTCTTCACGGTCACGAACCCCGCCCCCGCGTACTTCGTGACGTTCGGCCGCATGTGGCAGTTCGGCGTCGGGGCGATGATCGCGCTCGTCCCGCTGCTGCGCGTGCGCAACGCCCTCGGGAGCTTCGTCCTCGGCTGGGGCGGCATCGCCGTGCTGGTCTACGTGATCTTCCAGTTCGACGGCCAGACGCCGTTCCCCGGCTACATGGCCGTCCTGCCGACGCTCGGTGCGGCCGCGGTCATCGCCGCCTCGAACGCGGAGCGGTGGTGGTACCCGACCCGCCTCCTCGCGATCCGGCCCGCGCAGTTCGTGGGCGACATCTCGTACTCGCTGTACCTGTGGCACTGGCCGCTCATCATCATCGCGCCGTCGGTGCCGTTCTGGGGACTCACGATCTATCACCGGGTGGCGCTGCTCGCCCTCTGCTTCGTGCTGGCCTGGCTCACCAAGAAGTTCGTCGAGGACCCGGTACGAGGCTGGAAGGTCCTCACGTCGCGGCGGGCGCGCGTGACGCTGTGGAGCTCGCTCGGCGCGATGCTCGCGGTGGCCCTGGTCGCCGCGACCGCCTGGTTCGTCAACGCCCCGGCGTACAACGCCGGCTTCCGCGCGATCCAGGAGCTCCAGGAGAACCCGCCTCCGTGCTTCGGCGCCGCCTCCGTGCTCGACCCGTCCTGCGCGTCGGCGACCTTCGACGAGGTGCTCCCCGCACCCGGCTTCGCCGGCATCGACCGTCCGCAGATGGGGGACTGCTTCGTCCAGCTCACCGACGCGCGTCCGGTCTCGTGCACGCTCGGATCGGACGACCCCGACGCACCCCGCGTCGCGCTCATCGGCGACAGTCACGCCTATCAGCTGATCTCGACGTTCGACCGCATCGGCCAGGAGCAGGGCTGGCAGGTCGTCACGTGGCTGAAAGGCGCCTGTCCGTGGAACACCACGCCGCTGGCGACGCCGGGCGCGTTCGGCGACGCATGCACCGAGTGGCGCGACGCGGTCGGCTCCGAACTCGCCGAGGCGGATGTCGATGCGGTCTTCACCGCCGCGATCGCGACCACGCCGTACGCCTCGGCCGGATTCGACTCGTCGTACGACGCCGCCGTCGCCGGCTACGTCGGGGCGTGGGACGAGATGCTCGATCGCGGCGTCCCCGTGATCACCGTGGTGGACAACCCGGTGTGGGAGACCGACCCCAACAAGTGCCTGCGGACCCGCGACGACGCGTCGGCGTGCGTGGGTGCCCGGTCCGACGTGCTCGTCGCCGACGACCCGGTGCGGGAGGCGGCATCCCAGCGCGAGGGTGTGACGCTGCTCGACTTCACGGACGTGTACTGCGACGACGAGACCTGCGCACCGGTCGTCGGTGGAGCCAACGTCTACCGCGACCAGGACCACCTCACCGTGACCTTCGCGGACACCCTCGCGCCGTGGTACACCCAGGCGATCCAGGACAGTCTGGCGTCCGCCGCGCGGTAGCCCTGCTGGGTAGGGTCGTGGCATGACCATCTCGGAAGACGCCGCCGTCCTCACCGTCGCGGGCCGCACGCCCGAGCTGCACGCCGGGTCGTTCATCGCGGCGGGTGCGCGGGTGATCGGCTCGGTCTCGCTCGCCGAGGGCGCGAGCGTCTGGTACAACGCCGTCCTGCGCGGCGACAGCGACGCGATCACGGTCGGCGCCGGAAGCAATCTGCAGGACAACGTCTCGGTGCACGTCGATGCGGGGCATCCGGTGCTCATCGGGCGCGATGTGTCGGTGGGCCACAACGCCGTCGTGCACGGCTGCACGATCGGCGACGGGTCCCTGATCGGCATGGGCAGCGTCGTGCTCTCCGGTGCGGTGATCGGGGACGGATGCCTCGTCGCGGCGGGCGCCGTCGTGCTCGAGGGCACGGTCGTCCCGCCGGGCTCGCTCGTCGCTGGTGTGCCGGCGAAGGTGCGGCGCGAGCTGACCGACGATGAGCGCGCCGGCATCGTGCGCAACGCGCAGACGTACCGTGCGCACCTGGACGCGCATCGCGAGGCCGCCCGGGCGGAGAGCTGACGATGCGGATCGAGTCGCTCGCACCCGGAGAGGTGTTCGTCTTCGGCTCGAATGCCGCGGGAGCGCACGGCGGCGGCGCGGCGCGCTTCGCGCTGGATCGATTCGGGGCCGTGTGGGGTCAGTCCGAGGGGCTGCAGGGCCAGTCGTACGGGATCGACACGATGTCGGGCCTCGACGTGCTCGCGGAGCAGGCGGCGCGCTTCGTGTCGTTCGCCCGCTCGCACCCCGAGCTGCGCTTCCTCGTGACGGAGGTGGGGTGCGGGATCGCGGGGTACCTTCCCGCAGACGTCGCGGGGTTCTTCGCCGATTCGCCCGACAACGTCGTGCTGCCGGAGTCGTTCCGCGAGGCGCTCGGGCGGGACTGACCGGCTCAGCCTGCGGGGTCGGCCTTGGGCGCGGGGTGGTTCTTCCCGCGGTGCACCTCGTAGAGCCGGACGTGGCCCGGCCACGCCGGGTCGTTGTCGATCGGCTTGTCGTCCATGAACGCGCGGATGACGTGCGCGAGCTGACCGGGATGGCTGAAGTTGATCGCGTGCGCCGCGCCCTCGAGGAGCACCACGAGGACGTGGCTGTCGGTCTGGCTCGCAATCTCGTCGACGCGGTGCGCGTGAGGCAGGAGCGGGTCGCGCTCCCCGAGTACCACGAGCGTGGGGATCTTCAGCTCCAGCAGTCGCTGGAGTGAGGGGTACTGCGTGAGGGCGCGGAACATGCGCATCGTGCTCGGCACCCCGAAGCGCACGTAGTCGGGGACGGCAACGCGCGCCATGCGCGTCGGCTCCCGCGGGGCATCCTTCGACAGCTGGCTGATCGCGCGTCGCAGCGGCTGGTTGAAGAGCCCGCCGGCGGGGGAGACGAGCACCGCCCGGTCGATGCGCTCCGGAAACGCGTGGGCGAACTCGATGATCACCGGGCAGCCCATCGAGTTGCCGACGAGCGTCGCCTTCTCGACCTCCCGGTCGTCCATGAAGTCGCGCGCTGCGGAGGCCAGGTCGGGGATGTCGAGCATGTCGCGTCGCTTGCCGCTGCGCCCGAATCCCGGCAGGTCCGGCACGAAGGTGTGGAACTCGTCCGCGAGACGCTCCGCCGTCGGGAGGAGGTAGCGACCGGAGAGCCCGAATCCGTGGACGTGCATCATCACGCGGGGGTCTTCCGGCCGCACCGGCGACTCGCGGTAGAACACGTCGACGTCGTCGATGCGGGTCCATTTCTCCGCGAGGCTGGATGCCGGGCGCCGCGGCAGCTTGCGCGGCTTCGGTGCGGACGACGAGCTGGGCGAGGTCATCGCGTCCCCCTTTCTGTCGGCTCTCTGTGCCGCATTCTGCCGGGGCGCGGGGCAGGGCGGTAGTGCGAGCGGCCCAAGATCACCCGGTGATTCGTCCCCCGCCACGAGCGGACGACCGGCGGATTCGCCCGCCGTCATCCCCCTGTAACGCCTGCGGTGCCAGAATTCCAGTGATGACCGATGTGACGATCACCTCGCGCCCGCCCGAACCGGAGCCGGTGGGGGAGCGCTCGCGCACACGGCGCTCGATCGCCGAGAAGATCCGCGCCATGGGCCTCAGCCGCTCGGGCGCGCTGCTCCTGCTGCTGGCCACGGCTGCCGCTATTCTGTGGGCGAACCTCGCCGGCGGCTCCTACGAGGCGTTCTGGGAGACGCACCTGACCGTCGGGGTCGGCGACCTCCAGCTGGACTTCACGCTGCATGCGCTCGTCAACGACGCGCTCATGGCGATCTTCTTCTTCACCGTCGGCCTCGAGGTGCGCCGTGAATTCGCCATCGGCGAGCTCACGAGCTGGTCCCGCGCGATGGTGCCGGTCATCGCGGCCGTCGCCGGTCTCGCCCTGCCCGCGCTCGTGTTCGTGATGGTGGCGACGGGATCCGGCTACGAGCACGCGTGGGGCGTCGTGATCTCGACCGACACGGCGTTCCTGGTCGGCGCCCTGGCGCTGGTCGGCCCGCGCGCGCCTGGCCGTCTCCGCGTGTTCCTGCTCGCGCTGGCGGTCGTCGACGACATCGGGGCGCTTTCGATCATCGCGCTGGTGTACACCGACAACTTCACGCCGATGCCGCTCGTCATCGCCGCCGTCGGTCTCGTCGGCGTCTACTTCACGCGGTACCTGCCGTCGGGGCGCGGACCGGTGTACGCGACGCTCTCCATCATCGTCTGGCTGGCGTTCCTCGCCTCCGGGGTGCACCCGACCCTCGCCGGCGTGGCGATCGCTCTCCTCGTTCCGGTCTACCGGCCGGACCGCCGCGACGTGGAGCACGCCCTCGAGCTTGCTCGGACGTTCCGGCAGTCGCCGAACTCGGAGTACGCCCGGGCGGCCGCGAACAGCCTGCGGGAGTCCATCTCGATCAACGAGCGGCTGCAGTCGGCGTACGCCCCGTACGTCGCGTTCGTCATCCTGCCGCTCTTCGCCCTCGCGAACGCCGGCGTGGAGCTGAGCCCGGAGATCCTCGCCGGTGCGATCGCGTCTCCGCTCACGTGGGGCATCATCGCCGGGCTCGTCCTCGGCAAGCTCGTGGGCGTCCTCGGGTCCACCGCCGTGATGAAGCTGTTCCGGGTGGGCGAGTTCGGCCCGGGGCTCACGCTCGATCGCCTCTCCGGCGGCGCCGCGCTGTGCGGCATCGGGTTCACGATCTCCCTCTTCATCGTCGACCTCGCGATCGCCGACGCGGACGCGCAGAACGAGGCGCGAGTCGGGGTGCTGGCCGCCTCTGTCATCGCATTCGTGCTCGCCACGATCCTCTTCCGCGTGTCCGACGCCCTGCGGCCCAGCGAGGACACCGGGCTCACTCTTGCCCGCCCCGTCGACCCGCGGCGCGATCACGTCTTCGGATCGCCCGACGCGCCCTACACGATCGTCGAGTACGGCGACTTCCAGTGCGGGTTCTGCCTCAAGGCCTCGGGGTCCATCCAGGAGGTCCACAGCGTCCTGGGCGATCAGCTGCGCTACGTGTGGCGTCATGCGCCGCTGACCAACGTGCATCCAAACGCCCTCGCGGGGGCGGAGGCGTCGGAGGCCGCGGCCATGCAGGGGAAGTTCTTCGAGTTCGAGCGCGCCCTGTTCGCCGATCAGGAGAACCAGCGCCCGTCCGACATCATCCGCCTCGCGCGCGACCTCGGCCTCGACGTGGACCGGTTCGAGCGCGATCTGACCTCGCCCGAGGCCACCGGCCGCGTGCAGGCGGACATGCTGGATGCCGAGGCCATGGGCATCACGTCGGTGCCGACTCTGTTCGTCAACGGCCGCCGCCACGTCGGCCCCTACGACGCCCAGTCCCTCATCCGCGCCCTCGAGGAGAGCCCGGGCGAATCCGCCGGGCCCGCGGGCGTCCCGCAGAAGTAGCCTTGTCGCGATGGAGCCGACAGTGGACCCCGCCTTCGATCCCGTGCAGCGACCTGAGCTGACCGACGAGCAGTGGGAGCGCCTGCGCGGCTTCGGCGTGCCGGAGGACGTGGATGCCGGCGACTACCTGTTCCGGTCGGGCGACCGCGACTACGACCTGATCCTCGTCGACGAGGGGGAGGTCGAGGTCGTGCGGGACTCGCTGTTCTGGATCGACGAGGCCGTCCTCACCCGCTCCGGACCTCGGACGTTCGTCGGCGAGCTGGGCCTCCTGAACGGCCAAGGAGCCTTCCTCTCGGCGCGTGCCACGCAGCCCACCCGCGTGCTGCGCGTCTCCCGGCCGGAGCTGCGGCGGCTGATGGCCGAGGACGACGAGCTCTGCGACATCGTCCTCCACGCGCTGTGGGCGAGGCGCGAGTCCCTCCGACGCGGACCCGCCGCCCTCACGCTGAAGTTCGTCGGGCAGACGTCGTCGAGCGACTTCCTCGCCCTGCAGCGATTCGCCGAGCGACTCGATCTCGTCCACAAGTCCGTCGAGGTCACCGCGGCCGACCTCGGTGCTCACGCCAAGCTCGGCGTGAGCACCGAGGATCTGCCGATCGCCTACATCCAGGGCGAGCCGATTCCGCGGGCGACTCCCGGGATCGTCGCCGAGCGGCTGGGTCTCAGCTATTCGGCCGACGGGGACGAGGTCGTCGATCTCGTCGTGGTCGGCGGCGGCCCTGCGGGACTCGCCGCCGCCATCTACGGGGCATCCGAGGGGCTGACCACCGTGCTGCTGGATGCTGTGGCTCCCGGTGGGCAGGCGGCATCCACGTCCCGCATCGAGAACTTCCTCGGCTTCCCCTTCGGCGTGAGCGGGGGCGACCTGATCGGCCAGGCGAGCCTCCAGGCGCTCAAGTTCGGCGTGCGCGTCTATGCGCCGTGCGAGGCCGTGAAGCTCGAGCCGGTCGGCGACCTGCTCGACATCACGCTGGCCGACGGGCGCATCATCCGGTCACGCACCACGATCGTCACGTCCGGTGCCGCCTATCGCCGGCTCGATCTCGATCGCTGGTCCGATTTCGAAGGTGCGGGCATCTACTACGCCGCCACGCAGCTGGAGCTGCGGCAGGTGAGCGAGTCGCCGGTGGTGGTCGTGGGCGGAGCCAATTCGGCGGGTCAGGCGTCGCTGTATCTCGCGGCCAACGGATGCCCCGTGCACCTAGTCGTGCGCGGGACGGACCTCGGCAGCCGCATGTCGTCCTACCTCGTCGACCGGCTCATGGAGGAGCCGCGGGTCCAGGTGCACCGGGGCTCACGCGTGGTCGGGCTGGACGGGGAGCGCTCACTGCAGCGGGTGCGGATCGACAGCCTCGGCGAGGTCGACGCCAGGGGCCTGTTCTGCTTCATCGGCGCCGACCCCGCGACCGCGTGGCTCCCGGCGCTGGATCGCGATGACGACGGCTTCCTGCGCACCGGCACCGATGTGGCCGTGCAGTCGCTCGCGCAGTGGCAGCGGATGGGCCGCGAGCCGCTGCCGTTCGAGACGTCTCTGCCGCGGGTGTTCGCCGCCGGCGACGTCCGGCGAGGGTCGATGAAGCGTGTCGCGGCCGCTGTGGGCGAAGGCTCGAGCGCCGTGGCATCCGTGCACCGGGCACTGGCCGGATGAGCGATTCCCCCCGCGAGGAGAGGACGGCGGAGAGCATGCCGGACGTCGACGTGACCGTGCCGCCCAGCGGCACCGGCTGCCGCGAATGCGACGACCTGGACGGCTGGTGGGTGCATCTGCGCCGCTGCGCGGCGTGCGGGCACGTCGGATGCTGCGACTCGTCGCTCGGACAGCACGCGTCGGCGCACGCGCGCGAGACCGGCCACCGGCTCGTGCAGAGCTTCGAGCCCGGCGAGGACTGGTGGTGGGATTACGTTGCGGAGGACTGGGCGAGCGGCCCGGCGCTCATGCCTCCGACGAGCAGACCAGCCGCCCAGCCGTCGCCGGGTCCGGACGGGCGTGTGCCCGAGGAATGGCGGGCGATGCTCCGCGCCGCCGGGCGCTGATCCGGAAGCGGAACGACGGGCCGGCCGTGCGGCCGGCCCGTCGGGCGGGGCCCCTGACAGCTGGGGGACTGCGGGACCCTCGAACGGGGAGCGGCGCAGATCAGTCGCCGCAGATTCCCCGGGCCGTGTCGTTCTTGGCCTGGCCGCCGATGGCCTTGACGACCTCTCCGACGCCGTTGAACCCGAGGGCTCCCTCGGTGTTGATGGTCTTGTGCACCTGACCGAAACACGCGGCGTCGGCGGGCGCCGCGTTGGCTGCCCCGGCGAGGCCGAACGTGGCGAAGACGACGAGTGCTCCGGTTGCGAGAATGCGCTTCATTGGACTTTCCCTCCCTGATGACGGGCGTGTGTTCGCCCGATACATCTGTCTTCCGCGCGCGATGCGCGTTTGGATGCAGCGCGGGCGGGAAAGTTTCAACGGATGCGGCGCACCTCGTGCGCGGCATCCGTCTCGGGGCGCAGCTGCAACTGCGCATTCCAGGGGAAACCGCGCGGTTCGGGTGAGGTGGAGGGGATGACGGGAATCGAACCCGCACCATCAGTTTGGAAGACTGAGGCTCTACCATTGAGCTACATCCCCGTGCGCCCGCGGACGGGCACCGACCAATCGTAGTACATCATGGCCTCCGCCCTGCTCAGCCCCGCGAACCCGACGCGCGGACGAGGGAAGGACGCGCGATGGAGCGCACAGGCAGGCAGGTCGTCGAGGCGCTCGTCGCCACGCTCAATGCTGGAGACGTCGGCGGAATGGACGACGTCTTCCACGAGGACGCGGTCATGGACTGGCCCCAGTCGGGGGAGCGCATCGTCGGCGCCGACAACCGACGCGCGATCTACGGCTCCTTTCCGCAGCTTCCGCACATCTCTCCGCGCCGGCTCACCGGCGACGGCGACCTGTGGGTCCTCGAAGCCGACCTCGACTACGGCGACGGCGACCCGTATCAGTCGGTCTTCATCTTCGAGCTGCGCGACGGGCTCATCGCGCGCGAGACCGCGTACTGGACCAAGCCGTTCCCCGCACCGGACTGGCGCGTGCAGTGGGTGGAGCGGATCTGAGGGCCCGGGGAGATTCGTTCCGGGCGCGTCGGCTAGACTTCTCGGGGCCGAAAGGCGCACGCATGCGTGCGAACCCGCCCGGGGCGTAGCTCAGCTTGGTAGAGCGCCCGCTTTGGGAGCGGGAGGCCGCAGGTTCAAATCCTGTCGCCCCGACATCACGGCCACAGATTCCGCGAACCCAGACTTTCAGCCGCCGCGCCCGCGCGCGGTCCGATAGAGGAGAACGAACAGGCATGGTGAACAGCACCGTCGAGAAGCTCAGCCCGACCCGGGTGAAGCTCCACATCACGGTCACGCCCGACGAGCTCAAGCCGAGCATCGCGCACGCGTACGAGCACATCGCGCAGGACGTGCAGATCCCCGGCTTCCGCAAGGGCAAGGTCCCGGCGCCCATCATCGACCAGCGTGTCGGCCGCGTCGCCGTGCTGGAGCACGCCGTCAGCGAGGGCCTGGACGGCTTCTACCGCGAGGCTGTCGAGGCCAACGAGCTGCGTGTGCTGGGCCGTCCCAGCGCCGAGGTCACCGAGTGGCCGAACGAGAAGGACTTCTCGGGCGACCTCGAGGTCGAGGTCGAGGTGGACGTGCGTCCCGAGTTCGACCTCCCTGCCTTCGAGGGCACGACCGTCGAGGTCGACGCCGTCGAGGTCGACGAGTCCGCGATCGACGCCGAGCTCGACCGCCTGCGCGGCCGCTTCGGCACGCTCGTCACCGTGGACCGCCCCGCCGCCACCGGCGATTTCGTCGAGCTCGACCTGGTCGCCACGATCGACGGCGCCGAGATCGACCGCGCCGAGGGCGTGTCGTACGAGGTCGGCTCCGGCGAGCTGCTCGAGGGCATCGACGAGGCCATCGACTCGCTCACCGCGGGTGAGGACACCACCTTCCGCTCGAAGCTCGTCGGCGGCGACCACGCCGGCGAGGAGGCCGAGGTCGCGGTGACGGTCAAGGCCGTCAAGGAGCGCGAGCTCCCGGAGGCCGACGACGACTTCGCGCAGATCGCCAGCGAGTTCGACACCATCGCCGAGCTGCGCGACAGCCTGAAGTCCCGCGTCGGCGAGCAGTCGGTGTTCACGCAGGGCTCCGCCGCCCGCGACAAGCTCATCGAGCAGCTGCTCGAGCAGGTCGAGATCCCCGTCCCGCAGCAGCTCATCGACGACGAGGTGCACAACCACCTCGAGGGCGAGGGCCGTCTCGAGGACGACGTCCACCGCGCCGAGGTCGCCGAGGCCAGCGAGAAGCAGTTCAAGACCCAGATGCTGCTCGACAAGATCGCCGAGACCGTCAACGTGCAGGTCTCGCAGGACGAGCTCACGCAGTACCTCGTGCAGTCGGCCGCCCAGTACGGCATGGCTCCGCAGGACTTCGTCAACGCGCTCCAGGAGGGCAACCAGCTGCCCGCCATGGTCGGCGAGGTCGCGCGCAACAAGGCCCTCGCGGTCGCGCTCGGCAAGGTCACCGTCGTCGACACCAACGGCAACCCCGTCGACCTGACCGGCTTCGTGGCCGTCGCGGACGAGGCGGAGGCCGAGGACGAGGTCGTCGAGGAGGCGCAGGAGATCGCGGATGCCGCGGCCGACGCCGTGATCGAGGCTGAGGAGAAGCCGAAGAAGAAGGCTCCGGCCAAGAAGAAGGCCGCCGCCGACAAGGAGTAGTCGCCACGCCGAGCGACAGGGGACGGATGCCGCGGCATCCGTCCCCTTCTTCGTCGCCGGCGACACCTGATCTGCCCAGGGCGAACACGGGCGGGTCGGTCGCGGCGCGCCGGTAGATTCAATGGCACGACCACGGAATCAGGAGTACACATGGCCGAACCACTTGTCGCGACGAGCGTCTTCGACAGGCTGCTGAAGGACCGCATCATCTGGCTCGGGTCGGAGGTGCGCGACGAGAACGCCAACGAGATCTGCGCGAAGATCCTCCTCCTCGCCGCCGAGGACACCGAGAAGGACATCTACCTCTACATCAACTCGCCCGGTGGTTCGATCACGGCCGGCATGGCGATCTACGACACGATGCAGTTCGTGCCGAATGACATCGTCACCGTCGGCATCGGCATGGCCGCTTCGATGGGCCAGCTGCTGCTGACCGCCGGCACGAAGGGCAAGCGCTACATCACGCCCAACGCCCGCGTGCTCCTCCACCAGCCCCACGGCGGCTTCGGCGGCACGGCGAGCGACATCCAGACGCAGGCGCAGCTCATCCTCGACATGAAGAAGCGTCTCGCCGAGATCACCGCTGCACAGACCGGCAAGTCGGTCGAGCAGATCAACGCCGACGGCGATCGCGACCGCTGGTTCAGTGCCGACGAGGCGCTGGAGTACGGCTTCGTCGACCACATCCGCGAGTCCGCCACCGACGTCATCGGCGGCGGCGGGACCGCGGCCTGACGGCTCCGAAGGCGAAAGAGAGAGAACCCGGAATGCAGACCCCCACCTTCGGAACCACCGGCAGCAGCGCCCCGCAGGGGCTCCAGATGCCCGGCAGCCGCTACATCCTCCCGCAGTTCGAGGAGCGCACGGCCTACGGCTACAAGCGCCAGGATCCCTACAACAAGCTGTTCGAGGACCGCGTCATCTTCCTCGGCGTGCAGGTCGACGATGCGTCGGCCGACGACGTCATGGCGCAGCTGCTCGTGCTCGAGTCGCAGGATCCCGACCGCGACATCATCATGTACATCAACTCGCCCGGCGGCTCGTTCACGGCCATGACGGCGATCTACGACACGATGCAGTACGTGTCGCCGCAGATCCAGACCGTCGTGCTCGGCCAGGCCGCCTCGGCCGCCGCCGTGCTGCTGGCCGCAGGGGCTCCCGGCAAGCGCCTGGCACTGCCCAACGCGCGCATCCTGATCCACCAGCCCGCCATGGGCGAGGCTGGTCACGGCCAGGCGTCCGACATCGAGATCCAGGCGCAGGAGATCATGCGCATGCGCACCTGGCTCGAGCAGACCCTCTCCCAGCACTCGAACAAGAGCGCCGAAGAGGTCAACAAGGACATCGACCGCGACAAGATCCTGTCCGCCGAAGAGGCCGTCGTCTACGGACTCGTCGACCAGGTGCTCACGACCCGCAAGCGCACTCCCGCCGCGCTGACGAAGTAGAGCGGATGCCGCGAAGCCCCGCCACCCGAACCAGGGCGGCGGGGCTTCGCTGTAGGCGGACGCGCCACCGCGCACAACGCGTGTCGCAATCCCGCCGCATGTCGCCCGGAGCGATTAGGCTCGGAGGACAACCGGGGGACGAACCCCGCCGCCACGAGGAGGAGCCGCATGGCACGCATCGGTGAGAGCGCCGACCTGTTCAAGTGCTCCTTCTGCGGCAAGAGCCAGAAGCAGGTCCAGCAGCTGATCGCTGGTCCGGGCGTCTACATCTGCGACGAGTGCGTCGAGCTGTGCAACGAGATCATCGAAGAGCGCATGGCCGAGTCCAGCTCGGGCGTCGTGACCGACTTCGACCTCCCCAAGCCGCGCGAGATCTTCGGCTTCCTCGAGGAGTACGTCGTCGGCCAGCACGCGGCCAAGCGCGCGCTCTCGGTCGCCGTCTACAACCACTACAAGCGCGTCCGCGCCCACGGCACCATTCAGTCCGCCGAGCAGCGCGCCGACGAGATCGAGATCGCCAAGAGCAACATCCTCCTGCTCGGTCCCACCGGCTGCGGCAAGACCTACCTCGCCCAGACGCTCGCCAAGCGCCTCAACGTGCCGTTCGCCGTCGCCGACGCGACCGCCCACACCGAGGCCGGCTACGTCGGCGCAGACGTCGAGAACATACTGCGGAAGCACCAGCAGGCCGCCGACGTCGACACCAAGCGCGCCGAGACCGGCATCATCTACATCGACGAGGTCGACAAGATCGCCCGCAAGGCCGAGAACCCGTCGATCACGCGCGACGTCTCCGGCGAGGGCGTCCAGCAGGCGCTCCTGAAGATCCTCGAGGGCACGGTCGCCTCCGTGCCGCCGCAGGGGGGTCGCAAGCACCCGCACCAGGAGTTCATCCAGATCGACACGACGAACGTGCTGTTCATCGTCGCCGGTGCGTTCGCGGGACTCGAGGACATCATCTCGTCCCGCGTCGGCAAGCACGGCATCGGCTTCGGCGCCCCGCTGCACAACAAGGGCGACGACCTCAGCCTGTTCAGCGAGGTGCGGCCCGAGGACCTCCACAAGTTCGGCCTCATCCCCGAGTTCATCGGCCGTCTCCCCGTCGTTGCCTCGGTCTCGCCGCTCGACCGCGAGGCGCTCATGGAGATCCTCACCGAGCCCAAGAACGCCCTGGTCAAGCAGTACAACCGCATGTTCGAGCTCGACGGCGTCACCCTCGAGTTCGACACCGAAGCCCTCGAGGCGATCGCCGATCTCGCGGTCGAGCGCAAAACCGGCGCCCGCGGGCTGCGCGCGATCCTCGAGGACGTGCTCGGCCCGATCATGTTCGAGATCCCGTCGACCGACGACGTCGACAAGGTCGTCGTCACCCGCGCGGCGGTCGAAGACGGCGCGGCCCCGACTCTCGTCCTGCGTCAGAAGCGCAAGAGCGCCTAGCCTCCGCGCATGATGGCCGATTCCGGCCATCATGCAATGGCCGATCTGCGCGACGCGCGGAGAGGACCCCGGGCGATTGACTCGGGGCATGTCAGAGCTCATCCTCTCCACACATGAGTCCGCAGCGCTGTTCGGACGGCCGGCCGCGACCGACCTGCGCCGCGACACCGCCCCGCACCGCGCCGGCATCGTCGGGACCGTTCGGATAGATCCGCGCCACAACGGTCCGCGACGCTCGGCGAACGGCGGATTCGCCGCCGGCGCCATCGCACGGCACGTCGACGAGGATGCCGTGACGGTCCGGCTGCACCGGCCCGTCCCGCTCGGTCGACCGCTTCACGTCTCCTCGGACGGGGCGTACGGGTGCCTGGTGCACCACGGGCGCCGGCTTATCGCCGAGGCGCGACCCGGCCGGCTCCGCGAGGGCCCGGTCCCGGTGGCGCCGAGCTTCGACGAGGCCCTGGCCGCGCGCGACGCTCACCCGCTCACCGCGATGCGCCACGCGCTCTCGGACTGCGTCGTGTGCGGGCCGCACCGCCGGGACGGCATGCACGTCACCCCCGGTCCGGTGCCCGGTCGGCCCCACCTCCTCGCAGCGCCCTGGCTCGTGGACAGCAGGGACTCGATCGCCGGCACGGCGACGCTTCCGGCGGTCTGGGCGGCGATGGACTGTCCGAGCTATCCGGCCGAGGCGCTCCGGGACCGTGAACTGTGCCTGCTGGGGACCATGACCGGCCAGGTCGAGCGCCGGCCGCGCGTCGGTGAGCGCATCGCGGTGTACAGCTGGACGCGCGAGCGGCGCGGGCGCCGATTCGAGACCTCGGTGGCGGCCGTCGACGAGAGGGGCGCGCTCATCGCGCGCGCCGACACGACCTGGATCGCCCTGCGGCGACAGGCGGTGGCGCGCCTCGCGGGCCGGCTTCGCTGACGTGCGTCGTCTCCGATCCGGCCGTGTCCCATACTGAGAGCGTGCGCTCGGATGACCTCTCCATCCACTACGCGTGGTCGGGAACCGACGACGTGGCGTGGTCGGACGCGGGGGAGGGACCGCCCGTCCTCCTCGGCGGATGGTGGATGAGCCACCTCGAACGCGACTGGGAGTACGAGCCCTTCCGCACCTTCGTCTCGGCGATCACCCGCCATCGTCGTGTCCTCCGGATGGATCCGCCGGGCAGCGGACTCTCCCGCACCCGGGAGACCCCGGCGGACCTGGAGTCGCACGTGAACGCCATGCGGGCGGTGCTCGACGCGGCCGAGGTGCGCGAGGCCACGCTGTTCGCCGGCTCGTCGGGGTGCCCGGTCGCCATCGCGTTCGCGGCCCGCCACCCCGAGCGGGTTCGCCGGCTCGTGTTCTCAGGCGCCTATCTCGCCGGCAGCGCGATCGCACCCGCACCCGACCGCGCCGCCCTCGTCCAACTGGTTCGGCGCAGCTGGGGTGTGAGTTCGCGGGTGATGTCGGACATCTTCTACCCGGATGCGACGCCGGACCAGCGGCGGGCCTACGTGCGGCACCAGCGTTCGACGGCCACCGCCGACGCGGCAGCCGCTGCGCTGGAGGCGGTGTACTCCTTCGACGCGCGCGGCCTGGCCGCGGACGTCGCGGCGCCGGCGATCGTGCTGCACCGCCGCG